>NZ_JAFGYL010000002.1:0-438233 GCF_017491835.1 Pseudomonas sp. 67(2021) | reverse complement strand
GAATTCCATTTGTGGGAGCGAGCCTGCTCGCGAATGCGGTGTGTCATTCAGATGCATCAGTGCCTGACAGGACCTCTTCGCGAGCAGGCTCGCTCCCACAGGGAGCCTTGATCGTGCCGGAGATTTCCGTCCAAACCGAATTCCATTTGTGGGAGCGAGCCTGCTCGCGAATGCGGTGTGTCATTCAGATGCATCAGTGCCTGACAGGACCTCTTCGCGAGCAGGCTCGCTCCCACAGGGAGCCTTGATCGTGCCGGAGATTTCGGTCCAAACCGAATTCCATTTGTGGGAGCGAGCCTGCTCGCGAATGCGGTGTCTCATTCAGATGCATCAGTGCCTGACAGGACCTCTTCGCGAGCAAGCTCGCTCCCACATCGGGCCTTGATCGTGCCGGAGATTTCGGTCCAGACCGAATTCCATTTGTGGGAGCGAGCTTGCTCGCGAATGCGTCAGTCCATTCGACGCATCTCTGTCAGATCACCTCCCAGCCACCCCCCAACGCTTTGTACAAGGCAATGCTCGCCTGCAACCGCGACAGGCGCAGTTGCACGTTGAGGTCTTGCGCCGCATACAGCGTGCGCTGGGTTTGCAGGACGGTGAGCAGGTCTTCGGCGCCGGCCTGGTAGCGGCTCTGGGCGATGTCGAAGGCGGTTTGTGCCTGGTTCAGTTCTTCGCTTTGCCATTGCCGTTGTTCATCGAGGCCACGAATGCTGCTGAGGGCTTTTTCGACGTCGGCGAAGCCGTTGATGATTGCCCCGCGATAGGTCTCCAGCAATTCGTCCTGCCGCGCCTTGGCCTTGTCGCGTTCGGCGCTGAGGCGGCCGTTGTTGAAGATCGGCGCGGTCAGCCCCGAGGACAGGTTGTAGAACGTCGTGCGCAGCAAATCGGCGGCCAGATCAGCGCCGCTGCCGAGACTGGCGGTCAGGGTGATTTTCGGCAGCATCGCGGCGCGGGCGACGGTGACATCAGCCTGGGCTGCGGCGAGCTTGGCCTCGGCGCTGGCAATGTCCGGACGCCGGCTGAGCAAGTCGCTCGGCACGCCGCTGGCGATGTCCGGCCAGTGCAATTGAGCGAAGGATTGCGTGGGCAACGGCAACGCTTGCACCGGTTGGCCGAGCAGGGAGGCGAGGCTGATCAGTGCTTCGCGGGCCTGTTGTTGCACCAGCGGCAGACGACGCTGTTGTTCGGCCACCAGGCTTTTCTGCTGGGCCAGTTCCAGCGCGGTGGCGCTGCCAGTGTCGAAACGGGTCTGCACCAGATGCAGCACATTCTGCGCATTGGCCAGATTGAGTTCGGCAATGCGCGCCTGCTCACGCAGGGCCAGGGCCTGGGTGTAACTGTTGGCGACGCCGCTGAGCAAGGTCAGTTCAACAGTGGCGCGGTCGAACTCGCTGGCCTGTACGCCGAGCACGGCACTGTCGCGGGCGGCACGCTTACCGCCCCAGAAATCGACTTCGTAGCTGGCGCTGAGCTCGGCATCGTAATAGTCCAGCGAACGACTCTCCGGGCTGACATCCAGTTGGCTGTAGCCCTTGCCGTGAATCAGTTTCTGCCGGTTGGCATTCAGCCCGGCCTTGAGCTCGGGCAGCAGCGGGGCGCCGGCGATGGTTGCGCTGGCCTCGGCCTGTCTGACCCGCGCCACGGCGGCGGCGAGGTCGTAGCTGCCCAGCCGCGCCTGTTCCACCAGCCGCTCCAGTTCGGGGCTGCCGAATTGCGTCCACCATTGCCGATTGCTCTGCAGCGCGCCGGGGGTGTCGGCGGACTGCCACGCGCTCGGTGGCTGCACGCCGCTGTCGAGGCGCGGCGCCGGGCTGCTGCAGGCCGCCAGCAACAGGCTGGCGGCGAGGAAGGTCAGTCGCACTTTCATAGGTCGATCATTCACTGGTAAGGGCCGTGACCGGGTCAAGCCGGGCAGCTTTGCGGGCCGGCATGAAGCCGAAAATGACGCCGGTGACCAGCGCACAGGCAAACGCACCGATCACCGCCAGCCCTTGAAAGGCGATCGCCACGCCGCTGAGCAACAACACGCCGCCGACCAGCAGCGCCAGGCCGATTCCGGCGATTCCGCCAACCACCGAGAGCATCAGCGCTTCAGTGAGAAACTGACGGAGGATGTCGCGCTGACGGGCGCCGGTGGCCATGCGAATACCGATCTCGCGGGTGCGTTCGCGTACGGTCATGAGCATGATGTTCATCACGCCGATACCGCCGACCAGCAGGGAAATCGCCGCAATTGCCCCCAGCATTAGCGACAGTGTGCCTTGCGTGCGCGCTTCGGCCTGGATCATCGCGGCATTGTTGGTCAGCTCGAAATCCTTCTTGCCGTGGTGCCGGCGCAACATCGCCTGCTCGATGGCCTGTTCGGCGTCCTTGACCTTGCGCGCGTCCTTGGCGGCAATCACCACGTATTGCGGATTGCGGCTGCCGAACAGTCGCGTGCTCGCCGCCGAATAGGGCACGGCAATGCGGTTGTCGCTATCAGAGTCGCCGGAGCTGGCGCCTTTTTCGGCGAGCACGCCGAGGATCTGGAACGGCACGTTCTCGATGAGGATGTATTGACCGATGGGGTCGGCGACATCCTTGAGCAATTTGTCGCGGACCTTGGTGCCGATCACCGCGACGGCGGCGGCGCTGTCCTCGTCGGCCTGGGTGAAGTAACTGCCCTGGATCACCGGCCAGTTGAAAATCTGCGGAAAGTTGGTGTCATTGCCGCCGACGTAACTGCTGTGGTCAGCATTGCCAAAGCGCACCCCAGCGGTCGAGCCGTTGACCGGCATGATCCGTTCCACCTGGGGCAGGGTGGACAGTTCGGCAACGTCGTCGAGGGTGATGATGCCCTCCGGCGTACGCGGGTTCGGCGCCGAGCCGCTGAGGTAAATGATGTTGGAGCCGAACGCACCCATTTGCGCCATGACCTGACGCTTGCTGCCTTCGCCGACGGCGAGCATGACCACCACCGAGGCCACGCCAATGACGATGCCCAGCAGCGTCAGCGCCGTGCGAAAGCGGTTGATCCACATCACCCGCCACGCCGCTTGTACAGCGTCGAGCAGTTCACCTTTCCAGGCGCCGGTCTGGCTGCTGCCGTTGCTCAGGCGCTGGCGCAGGTCGACCGCTTGCAACGCGCCGGGATTGGCCGAAGGCGGCGCGCACGCGTACCCGGCGCTGTCGCTGATGATCAGGCCGTCGCGGATTTCGATGATGCGTTTGGCCCGTTGCGCCACTTCGCGGTCGTGGGTGATGAGGATCACCACATGACCCTGATCGGCGAGTTCGTCGAGCAGGCTCATGACCTCGGCGCCGCTGTGGCTGTCGAGGGCGCCGGTCGGCTCGTCGGCGAGGATGATATGGCCGCCATTCATCAGCGCACGGGCGATCGACACCCGCTGTTGCTGGCCGCCGGAAAGCTGATGCGGGCGATTGCCGGTGCGAGTGCCGAGGCCAAGACGTTGCAGCAGCGCGTGAGCTCGGGCATGCCGCTCGGCGGCCGGGGTGCCGGCATAGATCGCTGGCATCTCGACGTTTTCCTGGGCCGAGCCGGACGGGATCAGGTGATAGCCCTGAAAGACAAAACCGAAGGCTTCGCGGCGCAGCCAGGCCAGTTCATCGCTGTCCAGCTGCGCGACATTTTCCCCGGCGAACAGATACTCGCCGCTGGTGGGGCGGTCGAGGCAACCGAGGATGTTCATCAGCGTCGATTTGCCCGAACCGGAGGCGCCGACAATCGCAACGAACTCGCCGGCATGGATCGACAGATCGATCCCGCGCAGCACTTCCACCAGCGGGCTGTCATCACCGCCATAGGCTTTGCGGATCTGCCGCAGGTCGATCAGGGGCGTGTGCATTCAGCCTCCATGACCAGTGGCCGGCGCGCTGAGAACATGCTCGCCCTCGGCCAGACCTTCCAGCACCTGGGTGCGCAGGCGATCGCTGATGCCGGTGCGTACTTCGCGCGCCTGAATTTCACCGTTGGCAGCGACGATCTGCGCTCGCTGCCACTGCGGACGCGAGCCCGGTTGCAGGGCAGCAGTCGGTACGGTCAGGGTGTCTTGCGCCTGTTCGGCGACGAAGAACACCTGCGCGGTCATGTCGGTCATCAGGCTGTTGTCGGCGTTATCGACATCGAGCAGCACGGTGTACAGCACCACCCGTTCGCTGCCACTGCGACCACTGGTTGGACTGCCGCCCTGATTCTGTTCAAGCGGACGCGGCGGCACCGGCAGGATCTGCCGCACGGTGCTGCTCCAGCGCCGAGTGCCGCCGCTGAGGGTGGTGAAGTAGGCGGTCATGCCGGGTTTGACGTGGCCGATGTCGGCCTCTGAAACCTCGGCCCACACGGTCATCGGCGACAGTCGGGCGATGCGCAGGATCAGCGGGGTCTGTTGTTGCGCGTTGAGGGTCTGGCCTTCGCGCGCACCGACGGCGACCACGGTGCCGCTCATCGGCGCGTAGATGCGCGTGTAACCGAGTTCCGCCTCGTCACTGCGCAGGCTGGCCTGGGCCTGACGGATCTGCGCCTGGAACATGTCGATGCGCGCCTGGGTTGCGCGGACCTCGGCGCGCGCGGTCTGCACGTCTTCTTCGCGGGTGGCGCCACCGGCGGCGAGTTTCTGCTGGCGCTGGTATTTCTGCTGCGCCAGATCGTGCTGGGCACGTTGCTCCTGCAACTGCGCCTTGAGATTTTCGATGGAAAAGCGCCCGGCATCGAGCTTGGCTTTCTGTGTCGACGGGTCGATTTCCACCAGCAACTGGCCTTCCTTGACCGTATCGCCGGCCTCGACGTGAATCTTCTGAATCTGCCCCGAAGCCTGTGCTCCGACATCCACGTAGCGGCGCGGCTGCAAGGTGCCGAGCGCCGTCACGCTGTTTTCGATATCGCCGCGGCTGACCTGCACAGTGGCAACGGCGTCGCGACCGGGTGGCAAGACTTGCCAGGCAGCGACGGCGATCACGGGAATCAGACAGAGGGCGGCAAACAGCGCGCGACGGGCGGGGCGGGGACGATTCATGCAGGGTTCCGGCCAGTGGTTGCGGCCCGTCGCAAGGCACGACAGACACAGGGGCTGTCCTGTAAACGAGGCATGGGCGACGGAATTTAGCCGCAGACACATCGAGTTACCGTAGCCGGGCCACGACTATTTGTCCTGGATATGGAATCAACTCTTTAAATCTATATGAGAATTACTATAAATTACGCACCTCAAGTTGCCACTATCTTGCTACTGCGTGATTCGCAGGTCTGATCAGTGCGCTCAAGGACAGAAACGGCATCGATGCGGTCGGGAGTCATGTTGGAAAACTACTATCGTGAGCTGGTGTGTTTCCTCAACGCCAGACTGGGCAACCGTCAGGTCGCCGAGGATGTGGTGCATGACGCCTATGTACGGGTGCTGGAGCGCTCCAGCGAGGTGCCGATCGAACAACCCCGGGCCTTTCTTTATCGCACCGCGTTGAACCTGGTTATCGACGATCATCGCCGCAACGCGCTGCGCCAGGTCGAATCGCTGGACGTGCTGGATAACGAAGAGCGCTATTTCACCCCGTCCCCCCACGGCACCCTCGATCACGGCCAGCGCCTGGAAATGCTCCAGCGCGCACTGGCCGAGCTGCCGCCGCTGTGCCGCGACAGTTTTCTGCTGCGCAAGATCGAAGGAATGTCCCATCCGGAAATCGCTCAGACCCTCGGCATCTCCCGGGCACTGGTGGAAAAACACATCGTCAACGCCATGAAGCATTGCCGCTTGCGCATCCAGCAATGGGATGGCCAGTGAGCCGCGCCGGTTAAATTTCCTTTCATCGTCCTCGTTCCTACTCAACAGACGACCTGCTGACCTGATTCAGGCCGGTCAGGCCACCCAGGCTTTATTTCCCCGCGTTGAGGGGTTCATCCAGAGGACACTGGAAATGACACAGGCAATTGCATCGCCCATCGTTCACGACCTGATCGGCGTCGGTTTCGGCCCTTCGAACCTGGCACTGGCCATCGCTCTGCAGGAGCGCGGCCGGATCCAAGGCGAACTGGATGTGCTGTTCCTCGACAAGCAGGCCACTTACAGCTGGCACGGCAACACCTTGTCGACGCAGAGCGAGTTGCAGATTTCCTTCCTCAAGGACCTGGTGACCCTGCGCAATCCGACCAGCCCTTACTCGTTCGTCAACTACCTCAAGCACCACGGGCGTCTGGTCGATTTCATCAACCTCGGCACTTTTTATCCATGCCGCATGGAGTACAACGACTACCTGCGCTGGGTGGCCGGACAGTTCACCGCGCAGAGCCGTTATGGCGAAGAAGTGCAATTCATCGAACCGGTATTGCACAGCCAGCAGGTCGAAGCCTTGCGGGTGATTTCCCGGGGCAGCGACGGCCAGCAGTTCGTGCGCACCACGCGTTCGGTGGTGGTCAGCGCTGGCGGCACGCCGCGTATTCCAGAAGCGTTCAAGGCACTGAAGGGCGATCATCGGGTGTTTCACCATTCGCAATACCTGTCGCAAATGGCCAGGCAGCCGTGCGTGAACAACCAACCGATGAGCATCGCCATCATCGGCGGCGGGCAGAGCGCGGCGGAAGCCTTTATCGACCTGAATGATTCGTTCCCGTCGGTGCAGGTCGACATGATCCTGCGCGGCTCGGCCTTGAAGCCTGCGGATGACAGCCCGTTCGTCAACGAGGTGTTCTCGCCGGAGTTCACCGATCTGGTGTTCCAGCAGAACAGCGTCGAGCGCGAGCGTCTGGTCAACGAGTACCACAACACCAACTATTCGGTGGTCGACATCGACCTGATCGAACGCATCTACGGCATCTTCTACCGGCAGAAGGTTTCCGGGATTGCCCGCCATGCGTTCCGCACCCTGACCACCGTCGAGAGCGCCACTGCCACGGCAAACGGCATCGAACTGGCCGTGCGCAACAACGCCACCGGCGAAGTCACGGTGCGAATCTATGACGCCGTGGTGCTGGCCACCGGTTACGAGCGGCAGATGCACCGCAAGTTGCTCGCGCCGCTGGAGGAGTACCTCGGTGAGTTCGAGGTCGATCGCAACTACAAACTGATCACCGACGAGCGCTGCAAGGCCGGCATTTATATGCAGGGCTTCTGCCAGGCCAGCCATGGCCTGAGCGATACGCTGCTGTCGGTGCTGCCGATTCGCGCCGACGAAATCGCCGGCTCGCTGTACGAGCATGGAAAACAGCGCGGGCACAGCCGCTCGGTGGCGGAGCTGTTGTTGGCGACTGCCAGCTGAAGTATGCGGCGCCTGTCACACCGCTTTCGCGAGCAGGCTCGCTCCCACAATGGTTCTGTGAACGCAGGGCAAAATGTGGGAGCGAGCCTGCTCGCGAAGGGGCCATGGAAAGCCCCACATATGATCGTTCCCACGCTCTGCGTGGGAATGCCGCCCGGGACGCTCCACGTCCCTTTCAGAAGCCGAACGCGGAGCGTCCGATGAGGCGTTCCTACGCTGAGCGCAGGAACGATCGCGGGGAAATTCTGAACCCTTCCTGAACACCCCCCACATTCGCCGAAAACACCTCTTCCAGCCGTTTCGCTGCGGGCGTAAGCTTCGCGCGTTTTCATCAATTGCGGAGACCCACAGTGGGTACTTGTTCGAGTGACAGTTGTCGGCCGGTCTCGATCACCGGCAGATTCTCGGCAAGATAACGCGCAGTCTTTCCCTGCCGTTGTCTCGCCGTAACAGCGAGCAGCGGCATCCCGTGCACGGCCAGTTCTGGATCGTGTCTCGACGTCCTTCTCATCGACGCTGAACCAGGCGTGATGGCGACCTCAGTCGTCATCGCAGCCTATCGACACGCCTGTCGTTCCCGACCGGCGTGCCACGTCTGGCCGTGCCGGTTGTCCCGGTGCCAGGGCGCGGCGGTACCTGCCCGACGGTTTCCCGGCTGACCACAGGGGACACAGCCATGAAACTCACGCTCAAGGAATTTTTCGCAGGCTTTCTGCGCAGCCGCCACATCGCCCGGCACTTCCGTCGTCTGGCGCTGCTGGATTCGATCAATGACACCACGGTCAGCCGTGAAGTGCCGCCGACGCTGGCCAGTACGCTGGTCGCTGCCGCCCATGAAGACAGCGCTGCGTTGCTGTCATCGCTGGGCACGCATGGCGAGGGGCTCACCGAGGTCGAGGCCGATGCACTGCGCGCGCAACATGGCCTCAACGAGGTCGAGCACGAGCAGCCGCTGCCGTGGTGGACTCATCTGTGGCACTGCTACAAAAACCCGTTCAACCTGCTGCTGACCTTGCTCGCGGTGATCTCCTGGCTGACAGAAGACCTCAAGGCGGCCGTGGTGATTTTCTCCATGGTGGTGCTGTCGACGCTGCTGCGCTTCTGGCAGGAGAACAAATCCAATCAGGCCGCCGATGCGCTCAAAGCCATGGTCAGCAACACCGCTACGGTGCTGCGCTGCGATGGCCCACGCCGCGAGCTGCCGATCAAGCAACTGGTGCCCGGCGATCTCATCGTGCTCTCGGCCGGCGACATGATTCCCGCCGATTGCCGCGTGCTCAGCGCCAAGGACCTGTTCGTCAGCCAGGCAGCAATGACCGGTGAGTCGATGCCGGTGGAGAAATTCACCCGGCAGACCGATCGCGACACGCGTAACCCGCTCGAGCTGGACAACATTCTGTTCATGGGCACCAACGTCGTCTCCGGCAGCGCGATTGCACTGATTCTCACCACCGGCAACAGCACCTACTTCGGTGCGCTGGCGCAACGGGTCGGCGCGACGGACCGCGCGGTGACCTCGTTTCAGCAGGGCGTCAACAAGGTCAGCTGGCTGCTGATCCGCTTCATGTTCGTCATGGCGCCGCTGGTGCTGTTCATCAACGGTTTCACCAAGGGCGACTGGAGCGAAGCGCTCCTGTTCGCGCTGTCGGTTGCCGTGGGCCTGACCCCGGAAATGCTGCCGATGATCGTCACTTCGACCCTGGCCAAAGGCGCCGTGTTTCTGTCGCGCAAAAAGGTCATCGTCAAACGCCTCGACGCGATCCAGAACTTCGGCGCCATGGACGTGCTGTGCACCGACAAGACCGGCACCCTGACTCAGGACAAGATCTTTCTGGCGCGTAATGTCGACGTCTGGGGTGAGGATTCTGACGCTGTGCTGGAACTGGCCTACCTCAACAGCTACTACCAGACCGGCCTGAAAAACCTGCTGGATGTCGCCGTGCTCGAACACGTGGAAGTCCATCGCGAACTCAAGGTCGGCAGCGTGTTTCGCAAGGTCGATGAGATCCCCTTCGATTTCAATCGCCGGCGCATGTCGGTGGTGGTGGAGGGCCGCGGTCAGCCCCATCAACTGATCTGCAAAGGCGCGGTGGAAGAAGTGCTGGCGGTGTGCAGCCGGGTGCGTCACGGCGAAGTTGATGAGGCTTTGAGCGATGAATTGCTGGCGCGGATTAGTCAGGTCACCGCAGCCTTCAACGCTGAAGGTCTGCGCGTGGTGGCGGTCGCGGCTCGCTCAATGGCAGAAGGGCGCGAGATTTACAGCCTGGCTGATGAGCAGGGACTGACGCTGATCGGTTACGTGGCGTTCCTCGATCCACCGAAGGAAAGCACCGCGCCAGCGCTCAAGGCCTTGGCCGAGCATGGCGTGGCGGTCAAGGTGCTGACCGGTGACAACGAACTGGTGACGGCGAAAATCTGCCGTGAGGTAGGCCTCGCCCAACAGGGTTTGCTGCTGGGCAATGACATTGAGCGCATGAGTGATGCTGACCTGGCCATGGCGGTCGAGACGACCAACGTCTTCGCCAGGCTCACGCCGGCGCACAAAGAGCGCATCGTCGGCATTCTCAAGGGCAACGGCCATGTGGTCGGATTCATGGGCGACGGTATCAACGACGCGCCGGCGCTGCGCAGCGCCGACATCGGCATTTCCGTGGACAGCGCGGTGGACATCGCCAAGGAAGCGGCGGACATCATTCTCTTGGAAAAAAGCCTGATGGTGCTGGAGGAGGGCGTGCTCGAAGGGCGGCGCACCTTCGCCAACATGCTCAAGTACATCAAGATGACTGCCAGCTCCAACTTCGGCAATGTGTTCTCGGTGCTGGTTGCCAGCGCGTTCATCCCGTTCCTGCCGATGCTGCCGATGCACCTGTTGGTGCAGAACCTGCTCTACGATATTTCGCAGATCGCCATTCCGTTCGATAACGTCGACGACGAGATGCTGAAACAGCCGCAGCGCTGGCAGCCGGCTGACGTCGGGCGCTTCATGCTGTTTTTCGGCCCGATCAGTTCGATCTTCGATATCACGACGTTCGCCTTGATGTGGTACGTGTTCGACGCCAACACCCCGGATCACCAAACGCTGTTCCAGTCCGGCTGGTTCGTGGTCGGTCTGCTGACACAGACGCTGATCGTGCACATGATCCGCACGCCGAAGATCCCGTTCCTGCAAAGCCGCGCGGCCATGCCGCTGCTGGTGATGACCGGGGTCATCATGGCGGTCGGCATCTTCCTGCCAATGGGGCCGCTGGCGCATTACTTCAAATTGCAGGCGCTGCCGTCGCTGTATTTCGTGTTTCTGCCGGTGATTCTGCTGGCGTACATGGCGCTGACCCAAGCCGTTAAAGGCTTCTACATCCGCCGGTTCGGCTGGCAATAACCGCCATGGAATGCTTTCCCCTGTGGGAGCGAGCCTGCTCGCGAAGGCGTCGTGTCAGTCAATAAATTTCTGACAGGTATACCGCCTTCGCGAGCAGGGGATATTGGTGCGTCAGGGCCGCCGGATGAATGACCAAATTTTTAGGAAAAGTCCTACAGAGCTATCGCCGACGCTTGCGTAGTCTTGCCCTCCCCAAACCTCACCGGGAGAATGACCATGAGCAACAAAGCGTTGCGCATCCTGATCGCCGACCCGCAGCATTTTCATCGCATGAAAATCGAGCGCCTGTTCAACGCGCTCGGCTACTACCGCGTCGCCCCGGTGCAGACTCTCGGCGAACTGTTGACCCTGGTCGACTATGGCTGCGAGCCGTTCGATGTGCTGGTGATCAATGCCGAACTGGCGGCAGGCTCTCTCGATCTGCTGGGCTTTCTGCTCGATAACCCACAGGTTCGCCATGCTCTGATCTACAACGAACCGTCGGCACCTTTGCAGGCGGCTGCCGGGTTTGCTCAGGAAAACGCGCAGATCAGCCCGACGCCATTGCCCAATTCACAGCTCATCGGGCAGGTAATGGCGAGAGTCGAAACTTGCGACGAACCCCAGGCAGCGCCTGACGCCCACGCATCGTTGCGCCATGCCAATGCATAAAAAAACACTCTGCACAACTGTCAGACCTGACAGGTGATTCTCTTGCCCATCCATGTAACAGTGCCGGCGCAGCCACCGACTCCGGGACAGACTGTTGCGGTGTCTTCGATTTTGCAGGAGTCCCAATGAAGTCAGCGCTGATCGTCGATGACCATCCAGTCGTGCGCGCGGCCATTCGGATCGTTCTGCAGGCTCAAGGCTTCACGCAGATTCATGAAGCGTCCAATGGCAATGAAGTCGTGCCGTTGATCTGCGCGCATGATCCGCACCTGGTTGTGCTCGATCTGGGGCTGGGATCGATGGACGGTCTGGAAGTGCTGACGCGAATCCAGATCAAGGCGCCAACGGCGCGTTGCCGGGTGCTGGTGTTCAGCATGCATGAGCCCACGCATTACCAGGAGCGCTGTCTGCGCGCCGGCGCACGGGGCTACGTGACCAAGAGCAATCAACTGACTCTGCTGCACGAAGCCATCAAGGCATTGATGTCCGGCCATACTTATTTCTCCGCATTGCCCAATACCAACGGTCTGTACAACGCCGTGCAACGCACGGAAAAGGAGCTGATCGCGCAGCTGTCCGATCGAGAGTTATGCATTTTCGTGAATCTGGCGCTGGGCAAACCGAACAAGGCCATCGCTTTGGAAATGCACCTGAGTCACAAAACCGTCAGCACCTACAAGACCCGCATGATGGCGAAACTTGGCCTGGGTTCGCTGGTGCTTCTGCGTGAGTTCGCCAAGCGCAATCACTTGATCTGAGTACCCCGACATGATGCAGGGACTGCGGGTTTTATTGCTGTGGCTGGGGCTTGTTGCCTCGGTCGGGGCGAATGACCAGCCGCAGACGCTGGAGGTGCTGGCGCGCCTCGAACCGGGAAGTATCCAGGTGCGCCTCGATGATCGGGAGCGCCAGTGGCTGCGTGAGCATCCAGTCTTGCGCATGGGCATCTCCGGCCCGGATTACCCGCCCTTCGAAATCACCCGCAATCAGCATGAGCTGGAAGGGCTGACCGCCGATTACGCCGATCTGCTGGCGCAACTGCTCGGCATCAGGATCGAAGTGCGGCGTTTCGCCGATCGTCCCGCACTGATGGCCGCACTCAAGCGCGCTGACGTCGAACTCCTGGGCACCTCGAACAGTTTCGAAGCGGCGGATCCGGCCTTTGTTCTGTCGCGGCCGTATGCTGAAGATCAGCCGATGCTGGTGACGCGTCATGACGAGAAACTGCCTGCTGACCTTGCAGGCAAACGCATCGCCATGGTCGAGGATTACCTGCCACTGGCCCATGTTCAGGCGTTCTACCCCGGCGCCCACGTACAGCTTTATGCTTCGGCCATGGATGCACTCGGCGCGGTCGCCTTCGGTGCCGACGACGTGTACCTGGGCGACTTCATCAGCGCCAACTACCTGATCAACACCAATTATCGCAACGACCTGCAACTGGCCGGGCCGTCGGGGCTTGATGCCAATCCGTTCGCCTTTGCGTTGTTGCGCAGCGATGTGGTGCTCAAACGCATCGTCGACAAGGCCTTGCTGGCCGTGCCCATGGAGCGTCGCCATCTGATCGAACAGCGCTGGAGCGTCGGCCTCGCCGAGATGGCCGAACAGTCGCGGGTACAGCTCAGCGCCGCCGAGCAGCAGTGGCTGGATCAGCACCCGGTGGTGCGGGTCGGCGCTGTCGAAGACTTCGCGCCGTTGGCGTTTTTCGATGCTGATGGACGCTTCAACGGGCTGGCAGCGCAGTTGCTGAGCCTGATTGCGCAGCGCAGCGGGCTGAATTTCGAGATCGTGCGTGGCACCTCGCTGAACGACCAGTTCGAACAACTTCAGGCCGGCGCACTCGATATTTTGCCCGTGGTGACGCCGAGCACCGAGCGGGAAGCGCAGCTGCAATTCACCCGCGCCTATCTGAACAATCCGTTCGTGCTAGTCAGCGCAGCGAACGGACCACATCCATTGCCGCTCGACGAACTGGCGGGCAAACGCCTGGCGATCTATCGCGGCCACCCGTTGCGCGAATACCTCTTGCAACGGGTTCCCGGCCTGCGTCTGGTCGAAGTCAAAAGCCCCGCCGAAGGCATGGCGCTGATTGCCCGTGGACAGGTCGACGTGACGGTAAGCTCGTTGCTGGTGGCGCGTTTTCTGATCGCCCGCCAATACCGCGACCGCCTGCGTATTACCGGCACCGTAGGCGATCAGCCGGCGCGCATCGCTTTGGCCACGGCGCCGCAGTCGGCGCTGCTGCACTCGATCCTGAACAAGGCGTTGCTGAGCATCGCGCCGCAGCAAATGGATGAACTGGTCGAGCGCTGGAGCCACGATGTGGTGGTGGAGGACAGCTATTGGTCGCGCCATCGCCGCGAAATTCTGCTTGGTTTTGCCGGCGCCGCAGGCTTGCTGCTGCTGGCCCTGATCTGGATCGGCTGGCAGCGTCGGCAGATCCATCAGCGCCAGCAATGGTTGTTGCAACTGCAACAGGCCAAGGACGCAGCGGATGAGGCCAATCGGGCCAAAAGCACTTTCCTGGCGACCATGAGCCACGAGATTCGCACACCGATGAACGCCTTGATCGGCATGCTCGAACTGGCGCTCAAGCGCGCAGAGGAGGGCGTGACTGATCGACTGGCAATTCAGGTGGCGTCGAATGCCGGCCAGCAATTATTGGCGTTGATTGGCGACATTCTCGACATCGCCCGTATCGAGTCGGGGCATTTGTCCCTTTCGCCCGAGCGGGCCAATTTACGCGAGACGGTGTTATCGGTATGCCGAGTGTTCGAAGGGCTGGCGCGGCAGAAACGGCTCTCGTGGCGCATCGAACTTGATCCGCGCGCCGACGTGGATGTGCTGATTGATCCGACGCGCTTCAAACAGGTGCTGTCGAACCTGTTGAGCAATGCGATCAAATTCACTGAGGTGGGCGAGGTGAGTTTGCGCTTGCAGGTCATCGCCATGACCGACGCTGAAGTGGACTTGCTGTTGCGCATCGAAGACAACGGCATCGGCATCAGCGGCGAAGATCAAAAGCGCCTGTTCAGCCCGTTCGTTCAAGCGAGCAATAGTCTTCAAGCGGCGCGCAGCGGTTCCGGCCTGGGTCTGGTGATCAGCCGTAACCTCTGCGAAATGATGGGCGGCACGCTGGGTCTCGATAGTGATCTCGGGCAAGGCACGCGAGTGGAAATGAATCTGTCCTTGCCGCTGTTGACAGCTGTGACGACCACGCTGGCAACGCCCGAGGCGGCAGCCGCTACCTGTGTATTAAGCGTGTTGGTGGTGGACGATCACCCGGTCAACCGCTTGCTGATGTGCTGGCAATTGAGCGAACTGGGGCATCGCTCGGTAGATGTGGGCGATGGCGAACAGGGGCTGGACCGCTGGCGAACCCAGGCCTTCGATGTGGTGATTACCGACTGCAACATGCCGCGACGCAATGGCTATGAGCTGGCACAGGCGATTCGCAACGAAGAAGCCGCCGGCGGCCGCGCACCCTGTCTGATCCTCGGTTTTACGGCCAATGCGCAGGTCGAAGAGCGTTTGCGTTGTCTGGACGCTGGCATGGACGGTTGCCTGTTCAAACCGATTCGTTTGCATGATCTGGCTGAAGCCCTGAAAGGCGCTCAGCGTTGCGAGCGCCACGAAGATGAACCGCCAAGTGCCGAGCCCGTCGAGATTGATCTGAGTGCCCTGGAGCAGATGGCCGGTGCCGATCACTCGTTGATCGAGCGTTTGCGCAAGGAAGTCGGCAATAGCTTGCGCGACGATCTGCAAGCTTTGGATCAGACCCACGTCGGCGACCGCAACGGCCTGCGTGAGCTGGCCCATCGCATCAGGGGCGGTGCGCAAATGGTTGGGGCTGCGCGGGTTGTTGCGGCGTGTGCAGATCTGGACACGGCGTGCCGAGACAGTGACAGCGCTGTCATCGACCGCGCCATCGACAGGTTGCGCGAAGCCATGCACGGCCTCGCACGTTGCCTCTGAACCATTGCAGATTCCTGTGGGAGCGAGCCTGCTCGCGAAATGCGCGCCGCTGACTCAATTGTTCTGCATATGGAACACTCAAGCCGATTTCCACCATCTAGTCGAATATTCGATATGCCTTTAGGCTTAATCCAATGCATTCACCCATTGGAGACCCCATGAAAAACATCATCGGCATTTACACCAGCCCGCGCGGCCATTGGGTCGGCGATGGTTTCCCGGTGCGCACGCTGTTTTCCTACGACAACCTGGGCAAGCACATCAGCCCGTTTCTGCTGCTCGATCACGCCGGTCCCGCCGAATTCACCCCGACCACTGAACAGCGTGGCGTCGGCCAGCACCCGCACCGTGGTTTCGAAACCGTGACCATCGTTTACGACGGCGAAGTGCAGCACCGCGATTCCACCGGCAGTGGCGGCACCATCGGCCCGGGTGATGTGCAGTGGATGACCGCAGCGTCCGGCATCCTCCATGAGGAATTCCACTCGGAAAACTTCGCCCGAACCGGCGGCAAGCTGGAAATGGTCCAGCTGTGGGTCAACCTGCCGGCCAAGGACAAAATGGCCGCGCCGGGTTACCAGACCATTCTCGACCGCGACATTCCGAGCATCGCGCTCAAGGACCACGCCGGCAGCCTGCGTCTGATCGCCGGCGAATTCGATGGGCACACCGGACCTTCGCGGACTTTTACGCCAATCGACGTGTGGGATCTGCGCCTCAATGCCGGCAAGTTGCTGACGCTTGATCTGCACGAAGGACGCAACACCGCACTGGTGGTGTTGAAAGGTTCGGTGCTGGTCAACGGTGCGGAATCGGTTGGGGTAGGGCAGTTGGCGCTGTTCGAACGCGACGGTGATCGACTCACCCTCCAGGCCAGCGAAGACGCGGTGGTGTTGCTGCTCAGTGGCGAGCCGATCGACGAACCGATCGTTGGCCACGGCCCGTTCGTGATGAACACCGAGCAGGAAATCCATCAGGCCTTTGCCGACTTCCAGTCCGGGCGCTTTGGCCAGATGCACGCCTGACCCCGAGCTTTACCGCCAACTGAAACTTCCCTGTGGGAGCGAGCCTGCTCGCGAATGCTCTGATTCGGTCGAAGAAGTAGTGACTGACATGACGCCTTCGCGAGCAGGCTCGCTCCCACAGGTTGTTCAGCGTCTGATCGTTCCCACGCTCTGCGTGGGAATGCAGCCGGGGACGCTCCGCGTCCCACAGCCTCAAGATCGCAGCCTTCGTCAGCTCAGGGTTTTGCAGTGTTTGTAAGCCGGTGCTCATCCACCGAAATCAATTGCTCCTACACTGTGCCAATCTGTGCGATCTTCTCGCGATTGGCCTTTGTCGGAGTTGTTTGATGCTGTCTCTGCTGACCGAACACCCGTTGTTTAGCGCGTTGATCCTGATCCTGCTCGATCTTGGCCTGTGGCGGCTGATCAGCTCTCGCGGCAGCGAATGGAAGCTGTTGGTGCGGGTGCTGATTTTCGCCTTGTTCAGCATTGTGCTGTTCAACGAAGGCCTCAACCCGATGGAGCCGGCGCCGTGGGCCGACAACGTGCCGCTGCATCTGGCGGCGACCGGGTTGCAGATCGGCTGGTGGCTGTTTGGTGCGCGCACCCTGACGGTGTTGATCGGCGCGGTGATGATGCAGCGGGTCGGCCATACCGGCCGGCTGTTGCAGGACTTGCTCGGCGCGGTGATTTTCCTCATCGCGATCATTGCGGCGCTGGCGTACGTGCTCGATCTGCCGGTCAAAGGCGTGCTGGCGACGTCCGGCGCGTTGGCGATCATCGTCGGCTTGGCCTTGCAGAGCACCTTGAGCGACGTGTTCTCCGGCATCGTCCTCAACACCACCAAGCCCTATCAACTCGATGACTGGATCTCCATCGACGGCACCGAGGGCCGCGTCACCGACATCGACTGGCGCGCCACGCGTCTGCAAACCAGTCAGGGCAGCATGGCCGTGATTCCCAACTCGCTGGCGGCGAAAGCCAAAATCATCAACTTCAGCCGACCGAGCAATATGTTCGGCGTTTCCGTCAGCGTGCCCGTCAGCCCCCATGCCCGGCCCAGCTCAGTGATCGAGGCGTTGGAGCGGGCGATGCAAGGCTGCCGGCAATTGCTCGACACACCGGCGCCGAGCGTGTCGTTGAAGAGTTCTGCCAGCGGCGGCGCGGAATACGAAATCAGCGGGTTTGTCGCCTCGATGGGCGAGAAGCGCGTGGTGCGCAATCAGTTGTTCGATCTCGCGTACCGGCATTTGCAGGCCTCCGGGGTCAACCTGCTGTCGAGCAACGAGACCAGCGCCGCACCGCAGTTGTCGCGGCCACGGGCGCTGCTGGAAAGCTCACCGATCTTCTCGACTCTGCGTGAAGAAGAAAAAGACACCTTCAGCCAGAACATGACTCTGCAAACTTTCCGCGTCGGCGAAACGATTCTCGCGGGCGGGGAGGTCAGCGATCATTTGTTCATCATTGAATCCGGCGTGGTATCGGTGACGCTCAAGCGCCATGGTGCGCCACTGGAATCCGGGCGCATGGGGCCGGGCGAGGTGATCGGCGAGGCCGGGATTCTTTCCGACACCGCGCTGCCGGCGGATTTTTCCGCGAAGACTTTCTGCGCCCTGTATCGCATCGAGAAGTCCTACCTGAAACCGTGCCTGGACGCGCGCCATGACATCCACGATGCGATGCAGGCATTGCTCGATTTCCGTCTGCACAAGGCGCAGTCGCTGACCGAGGAAACGCCTGTGGTCGCGCCGAAAAGAGGCTTTCTGCAATGGCTGCGTAACCGAGTCTGAGCTGTCGCTTTGTGATTCGATGCAACCTGCGCGGCGTTCTCAGGGTCACAATTTGCAATCCCACCGGGCAGGAGTTGCAGACGATGAAAAACCTGCGAATCGCCACCTTCAACGTCAACGGCATGCGCGCGCGGCTGCCGAATCTGCTGGAATGGCTCAAGCGCGAGCAACCGGACATCGTCTGCCTGCAAGAGCTCAAGTCAGTGGACAGCGCATTTCCCGCCGCCGAATTGGAGGCCGCCGGTTACGGCGCAATCTGGCAGGGCCAGGCGTCATGGAATGGCGTGGCGATTCTGGCGCGTGATGCGCAGCCGTTGGAGAGTCGACGCGGTTTGCCCGGCGAGCCCGATGACACCCACAGCCGCTATATCGAAGCGGCGGTGCACGGTGTGCTGGTCGGTTGCCTGTATCTGCCCAACGGCAACCCGCAGCCGGGGCCGAAATTCGATTACAAACTGGCCTGGTTCGAGCGTCTGATCAATTACGCCAAAGACCTGCAAAGCAGCGATCACCCGGTGGTCCTGGCCGGTGACTTCAATGTCGTGCCCACCGACATGGACATCTACAACACCCGTTCCTGGCTCAAGGACGCCTTGTTGCAACCTGAAAGCCGCGAGTGCTACCAGCGGCTGCTGGACCAGGGCTGGACCGATTCTCTGCGCCACGTGTATCCCGAAGAGCGCCTCTACACCTTCTGGGATTACTTCCGTAACCATTGGCAAACCAATTCCGGCCTGCGCATCGACCACCTGTTGCTCAACCCGGCATTGAGCCCGTATCTGCACGACGCCGGTGTTGACGCCTGGGTGCGCAACGAACCGCACGCCAGTGACCATGCACCGACATGGATTCGGATCGCTTCGCGGAAAAAGCGCTGAGCGGGCGATTGGCGAAATCAATTGTCGGAAGCCGTGCTTGATCCCGTATACAGGGCAACATCAACGCAGTGTTCTGCGGCCCATGCATAAGGATCGAGCAATGAGTGTGGCACGGCTGACCAATACCAATCTGTACCTGCAACGTCTGGGTTTCGATGCGCCGCCGCCACCGACACTGGATACGTTGCGTCAGTTGCAACTGCGCCATACCGCCGAGTTTGTTTTCGAAAATCTGGCAACGATCAGTGCAGAGCCGGTGTTGATCGACTTGGTCTCCATCGAAGACAAGGTGTTGCAGCAGGGGCGGGGCGGCTACTGCTATGAGCTCAATCATTTGTTCTATGCGCTGCTGCTTGAATTGGGCTTCGACGCACGGGCGATCAGCGGGCGCGTGGTGATGAATCAGCCGGAAGGCAGCTGGACGGCGCGAACCCATCGTTTGAGTCTGGTGACCATCGACGGAGTGCGTTACATCACCGATGTCGGCTTCGGTGGCATGGTGCCCACCGCGCCGCTGTTGCTCGACAGTGAAGATGAGCAACCCACCCCGCACGAACCTTACCGCATCGACAAGCAAGCGGATGGCTATCTGCTGCGCGCCAAAGTCGCAGGCGAATGGCGGCCGATGTACCTGTTCGATTTGCAGCGCCAGGAAGACATCGATTACACCGTCGGCAACTGGTACGTCTCCACCCATCCCGAGTCACCCTTTGCCCAGCGCCTGATGGTCGCGCGCACCGGCGCTGGCTGGCGCAAAACCCTGAACAACGGCAGTTTTGCCATTCATCACATGGGCGCGGACAGTGAGCGGCGCGAAGTCGCGGATGTCGACGAGCTGATGGAGTTGCTGCGGCGCGAGTTCGATCTTCAGGTGCCTGATTCACCGCGTGTGCGACAAGCGCTGGCTCGGGTCATCGCGCCAGCCTCCATCTAAGGCTTTACATCAGGCTCCAATACGCGACGGATTTCGCCGATGGCCGCTGACAGCTTTCGCTCGAGACTCTTGAGATCGGTGGCGGTGATGCCTTTCTTGAATTGTCCCGTCAGACCTGAATCATCAGCGCTTTCCTGCTGGCGTGGGCCATCAAGCAGCGCATGGCGCAGAGTGTTGTTGATCACGGTCTGATAGCCAAAGCCCTCGGTTTCTGCGGCAGTACGCGCCGCTTCGATCACCGCGTCATCAAGCATGATGGTGATGCGGGTCTTGCCCTTGCTCGGCGCTACTGCGCCGCGTTTACCTGCGGAAAAGTCATATTCGTCTTTCATCGTTCAAGCCTCCTGAAAATACGCGCGCCGTTCGCTGGGTGTGGCGAGACGTGCGGAAATGATTCGAACAACATTGGCTTCGCGATAGCTGTAAGCAACGGCAAGCACACGACCTTTGGCATCGAGGCCGAGGGTGATCCAGCGTTGTTCGTCATGGTCGTTGTCCTCAAGTGTCAGTGCGCATTCGTCATGGAAAACCGGTTCGGCTTCGGCGAGGCTGATGCCTTTGTGCTTGAGTTTGTTGGCTGCGTTTTTGCTTTTGTCGTACTGAATCTTGAATGACTTCATTATGCATACTTTATATGTATAAAAAAGGGCGCGACTGCACCGTCGGTCGCCGTGAACACTTCAGCCTGGTGGGCACTGGCGCGGACGCAGCGGGGATGTGTTGCCGGATTTGTTAGGGCAAGAAGCGCAGGCTAGAAGGTTGGATGGCTACCTAACCATTATGTGACTGATAAGTTGTATACAACTCTATGGACATTTGTCCTGAGTATTGAATACAGTGTGCGCATAACAAAAACCAGGGAACCCCCCACCATGAAAACGCCCCATGTTTCACACCAACGGCCCGAGGACGAAAACCTCGGGGTCGGCGCGAATATGGCTTACGGCCTGCAACATGTTCTGACCATGTACGGTGGTATCGTTGCGGTGCCACTGATCATTGGCCAGGCGGCCGGTCTGTCGCCGGCGGACATTGGTCTGTTGATTGCTGCTTCATTGTTTGCGGGGGGGCTGGCGACGTTGCTGCAAACCCTGGGTCTGCCGTTTTTTGGCTGTCAGCTGCCGCTGGTCCAGGGCGTATCGTTCTCCGGCGTGGCGACCATGGTTGCGATCGTCAGCAGCGGCGGGGAGGGCGGTTTCCAATCGGTGCTGGGTGCGGTGATTGCCGCCTCGTTGATCGGCTTGCTGATCACGCCGGTATTCTCACGCATCACCAAGTTCTTTCCGCCGCTGGTCACCGGCATTGTGATCACCACCATCGGCCTGACGCTGATGCCGGTGGCCGCACGCTGGGCGATGGGCGGCAACAGCCACGCGCCGGACTTCGGCAGCATGCAGAACATCGGTCTGGCGGCGGTCACGCTGGTGCTGGTGTTGCTGCTGAGCAAGGTTGGCAGCGCGACCATTTCTCGGCTGTCGATTCTGCTGGCCATGGTCATCGGCACGGTGCTGGCGGTGTTCCTTGGCATGGCGGATTTCTCCAGTGTCACCACCGGCCCCATGTTCGGCTTCCCGACACCGTTCCACTTCGGCATGCCGACCTTCCATTTCGCCGCGATCCTGTCGATGTGCATTGTGGTCATGGTGACGCTGGTGGAAACCTCGGCAGACATCCTTGCCGTGGGCGAAATCATTGACACCAAGGTAGATTCCAAACGCTTGGGCAACGGCCTGCGCGCCGACATGCTGTCGAGCATGTTTGCGCCGATCTTCGGTTCGTTTACGCAAAGTGCTTTCGCGCAAAACGTCGGCCTGGTGGCGGTGACCGGGATCAAGAGCCGATTCGTGGTCGCCACCGGCGGCCTGTTCCTGGTGGTGCTCGGCCTGCTGCCGTTCATGGGCCGGGTGATTGCCGCCGTGCCGACTTCTGTCCTCGGCGGCGCAGGGATCGTGCTGTTCGGCACCGTGGCCGCCAGCGGCATTCGCACGTTGTCGAAGGTGGACTACCGCAACAACGTCAACCTGATCATCGTCGCCACTTCGATCGGTTTCGGCATGATCCCGATCGCAGCGCCGAACTTCTACGATCACTTCCCGAGCTGGTTCGCGACGATTTTCCATTCGGGCATCAGTTCATCGGCAATCATGGCGATCCTGCTCAATCTGGCCTTCAACCACTTCACGACCGGCAACTCGGATCAACAGTCGGTGTTCGCCGCAGCCGAAGAGCGCACGCTGCGTTATCGCGATCTCGCCGCGCTGCGTGAAGGCGATTACTTCAGCGACGGCAAGCTGCATGATTGCGATGGCAAGGAAGTGCCGGTGATCGAGCCGGATGACCATGATCATGGCCACGGCGCGCCGAAGGTGCAGGTGAAAAGCAGCGAACATGTCTGACTGCTGCGTCTGAAACGGAAAAGGCCGATCTGCCCAACAGATCGGCCTTTTTGTATTTTTCGTGCGCCCACAAAAAAGCCCCTGAACCTTGCGATTCAGGGGCTTTGCTATTTGGCTCCACAACCTGGACTCGAACCAGGGACCCAGTGATTAACAGTCACTTGCTCTACCAACTGAGCTATTGCGGAATTGGTGCGTATGTTACTGATTCAAAAAGAGAAGTCAAGCATCGCCTGGCAACTTTTGCGATTCGTCGGGACGGACGGCATTTTGTCAGCGATTGGCGGTTACCAGAAAGGCCTCAGAGGTCTACCATGGCAGCCCGGAAGTGGTCACACGCGCTGCCGGCCATTCGCCGCAAAGGTACGCGCCATGAATCAAATCACCCGTAACACCGAGGTGCTCGCATGAGCACTGCACAGATCAGCCTGCCCAAAGGGATCGGCCCGCACGCCGAAAAACTTTTGGATGCAATCACCGGGGCAAGTACTGCCGAAGAATTGAACCGCGCCGGCGGCAAGGCCGAAGGTTTCGTCCTCGGTCTCGAAAGCAGCAAGGCCATCAAGAGCCAGGTCGCCGAATCGCTGTATGTGATTTATGACGATGCTGCCACTCAACGCTCGGCCGAGCTGGCTTAACTGCCGAAGGTAATCGTGCCGAGCATCAGCTTGGCATAGGCCGCCGTCGCCGCCAGTTGCACCAGCCACAGGGCCAGGCCACCGAGGAATACCCCGGTGGCGACTTGCAGCACCAGGCTCTTTTCACGCTTGGCCGGAGCGCGCGGGATGAAATCATCCAGGTCGTCACGGTCAGCGCGCAGGTTGTCGTTTTTCATGTGGGTTCTCTTCAAAAAATCTCGGGTGTACACAAAACCGGTAGGAGCTGCGGAACGCTGCGATCTTTTGATCTTAGAAACAAGATCAAAAGATCGCAGCCTGGTTGCACTCGTCAGCTCCTACACTTTGAATTGTGTGCAGTCTAGAGGTTGCGAGGCGTTTCCAGAGACAAATAAAAACGGGAAGCCCAAAAGGCTTCCCGTTTTTCATCACTGGCCGAAATCAGATGACCTGAACGATCGCGTCCGTCACAGCCTTGATGTTGCTCTGGTTCAGCGCGGCCACGCAAATGCGGCCGGTGTCCAGGGCGTAGATGCCGAACTCGTTGCGCAGGCGATGCACTTGTTCAGTGGTCAGGCCGGAGTAGGAGAACATGCCGCGCTGACGACCGACGAAGCTGAAATCGCGGCCCGGCGCTTTTTCCGCCAGCAGGGCAACCATCTGCTCGCGCATGCCGCGAATACGCAGACGCATCTCGGCCAGTTCGGCTTCCCACTGCGCGCGCAGTTCCGGGCTGTTCAGCACCGCAGCAACGATGCTGGCGCCGTGGGTCGGCGGGTTGGAGTAGTTGGTGCGGATCACGCGCTTGACCTGCGACAGCACGCGCGCGCTTTCTTCTTTCGATTCGCTGATGATCGACAGTGCGCCAACGCGTTCGCCGTACAGCGAGAACGACTTGGAGAACGAGCTCGAGACGAAAAAGGTCAGGCCGGATTCGGCGAACAGGCGCACAGCGGCGGCGTCTTCGTCGATGCCGTCGCCGAAACCCTGGTAAGCCATGTCGAGGAACGGCACGTGACCTTTGGCCTTGACCACTTCCAGCACCTTGTTCCAGTCCGCCGGGGTCAGGTCGACGCCGGTCGGGTTGTGGCAGCAAGCATGCAGGACAACGATCGAGCCGTTCGGCAGGGCGTTGAGGTCGTCGAGCATGCCGGCACGGTTCACGTCATGGGTGGCAGCGTCGTAGTAACGGTAGTTCTGCACCGGGAAACCAGCGGTTTCGAACAGCGCGCGGTGGTTTTCCCAGCTCGGGTCGCTGATCGCCACGACGGCGTTCGGCAGCAGTTGCTTGAGGAAGTCGGCACCGATTTTCAGTGCGCCGGTCCCGCCGACGGCCTGAGTGGTGATGACGCGACCGGCACTGATCAGCGGCGAGTCGTTGCCGAACAGCAGTTTCTGCACGGCCTGGTCGTAGGCAGCGATGCCATCGATCGGCAGGTAACCGCGCGAAGCGTGTTGCGCGACGCGAATCGTCTCGGCTTCGATCACCGCGCGCAGCAGTGGAATTCGCCCCTCTTCGTTGCAGTACACGCCCACGCCCAGGTTGACCTTGGTGGTCCGGGTATCGGCGTTGAATGCTTCGTTGAGGCCCAGGATTGGATCGCGGGGTGCCATTTCGACAGCGGAGAACAGGCTCATTATTACGGCGGCTCTGAATGGAGAGTGGAGGGACGTGTCGCGCTCCAGCCGAATGCACTAGAGCGGTGCACAAACGGGGAGCTAGTATAGAGGCCATCACCGCGCAATGGCGACAGGCGAATCGGCTTTTAGGGTAAGTTTTTCCGATTATTTCTTGACCGTTAGTCGATTGACTTTGTCAGACTCTTTACCGGATGTAGGACGTTTGCCTTGAAAGGTCAGGCAATCGCCACCACATTCAGCACAATCCAGGTTTTTTCTTGCGCGACATCGGTCGTTTGCGGTCGTCCTCGTGGTGCTCCGCCTGACGCGGAACGCCGCGATTCCAGAGGTGTGTATGTCGGAATTCCAGCTAGTCACCCGCTTCGAGCCTGCCGGCGATCAGCCGGAAGCCATTCGCCAGTTGGTTGAGGGCATTGACGCCGGGCTGGCGCACCAGACACTGCTCGGTGTGACCGGTTCGGGCAAGACCTTCAGCATTGCCAACGTCATCTCCCAGGTCCAGCGGCCGACGCTCGTACTGGCGCCGAACAAGACCCTGGCCGCGCAGTTGTACGGGGAGTTCAAGGCGTTCTTCCCGAACAACGCCGTTGAATACTTCGTTTCCTACTACGACTACTACCAGCCCGAAGCGTATGTGCCGTCGTCCGACACCTTCATCGAGAAGGACGCCTCGATCAACGACCACATCGAGCAGATGCGCCTGTCCGCAACCAAAGCGTTGCTCGAGCGCAAGGACGCGATCATTGTCACCACGGTCTCATGCATCTATGGTCTGGGCAGCCCGGAAACCTATCTGAAAATGGTCTTGCACGTTGATCGCGGCGACAAGCTTGATCAGCGTGCGCTGCTGCGGCGCCTGGCCGACCTGCAATACACCCGCAACGACATGGATTTCGCCCGGGCGACGTTCCGCGTGCGCGGTGATGTGATCGATATCTTCCCGGCGGAATCCGACCTCGAAGCGATCCGCATCGAGCTGTTCGATGACGAGGTCGAGAGCATTTCTGCCTTCGACCCACTGACCGGCGAAGTCATCCGCAAGATGCCGCGCTTCACTTTCTACCCGAAAAGTCACTACGTGACGCCTCGGGAAACCCTGCTCGACGCCATCGAAGGCATCAAGGTCGAATTGCAGGAGCGCCTCGAATACCTGCGCAGCAACAACAAACTGGTGGAAGCCCAGCGTCTGGAACAGCGCACCCGTTTCGACCTGGAGATGATCCTCGAACTGGGCTATTGCAACGGCATCGAAAACTACTCGCGCTACCTGTCCGGGCGTCCGGCCGGCGCGGCGCCACCCACCCTTTACGACTATCTGCCGGCCGACGCCTTGCTGGTGATCGACGAATCCCACGTCAGCGTGCCGCAGGTCGGCGCGATGTATAAGGGCGACCGCTCACGCAAGGAAACCCTCGTTGAGTACGGCTTCCGCTTGCCTTCGGCGCTGGACAACCGGCCCATGCGTTTCGACGAGTGGGAAGGGGTCAGCCCGCAGACCATTTTCGTCTCGGCAACGCCCGGCAACTACGAAGCCGAGCACGCCGGGCGCGTGGTTGAGCAGGTGGTGCGGCCGACTGGCCTGGTCGACCCGCAGGTTGAGGTGCGGCCGGCGCTGACCCAGGTCGATGACTTGCTCTCGGAAATCACCAAGCGTGTGGCGATCGAAGAACGTGTGCTGGTCACCACGCTGACCAAGCGCATGGCCGAAGACCTGACCGATTACCTCGCCGACCACGGCGTGCGCGTGCGCTATCTGCACTCGGACATCGACACCGTCGAGCGCGTCGAGATCATCCGCGATTTGCGCCTCGGCGTGTTCGATGTGCTGGTCGGGATCAACCTGCTGCGTGAAGGCCTCGACATGCCGGAAGTGTCGCTGGTGGCGATTCTCGATGCCGACAAGGAAGGCTTCCTGCGTTCCGAGCGCTCGCTGATCCAGACCATCGGTCGCGCGGCGCGTAACCTCAATGGCCGGGCGATTCTCTACGCTGATCGCATGACCGGTTCGATGGAGCGGGCGATTGGTGAGACCGAGCGCCGTCGCGAGAAGCAGATCGCCTTCAACCTTGAGAACGGCATTACCCCGAAAGGTGTGATCAAGGACGTCGCCGATATCATGGAAGGCGCCACCGTGCCGGGTTCGCGCAGCAAGAAGCGCAAAGGCATGGCCAAGGCCGCCGAAGAGAACGCCAAGTACGAAGCCGAGCTGCGCTCGCCAAGCGAAATCACCAAACGCATCCGCGCGCTGGAAGAGAAGATGTACCAACTGGCGCGGGATCTGGAGTTTGAAGCGGCGGCGCAGATGCGTGACGAGATTGCCAAACTGCGCGAACGATTGCTTACGGTATAAGGGATCGTTCCCACGCAGAGCGTGGGAACGATCATTGGGTATCCCTGTGGGAGCGAGCCTGCTCGCGAATGGCCTTCACACCATCTGAAGGGCTTAGGGCATCTGGCTTAAATACCCTGCCCGCTGGAGCCGGGCGGGTGTCGCCTGTTACCATTCGCCGCTTGATTGTTCTGCTCTTCATTTTTTCGAGACAAGCCATGACCACCGTCCGCACTCGCATCGCGCCATCGCCTACCGGGGACCCCCACGTAGGTACCGCTTACATCGCATTGTTCAACTACTGCTTTGCCAAGCAGCACGGCGGTGAGTTCATCCTGCGCATTGAAGACACCGATCAGTTGCGTTCGACCCGCGAGTCCGAACAGCAGATCTTCGACGCCCTGCGCTGGCTCGGCATCGACTGGAGCGAAGGCCCGGATGTCGGCGGCCCGCACGGCCCTTATCGGCAGAGCGAGCGCGGCGACATCTATCAGAAGTACTGCCAGCAACTGGTCGACATGGGCCATGCGTTCCCGTGCTTCTGCACTGCTGAAGAACTCGATCAGATGCGCGCCGAGCAAATGGCTCGCGGCGAAACTCCACGTTACGACGGCCGCGCACTGTTGCTGTCGAAGGAAGAAGTCGCCGCGCGCCTGGCTGCTGGCGAACCGCACGTGGTTCGTATGAAGGTGCCGAGCGAAGGCGTTTGCGTAGTGCCGGACATGCTGCGTGGCGACGTCGAGATCCCGTGGGATCGCATGGACATGCAAGTGCTGATGAAGACCGACGGCCTGCCGACGTACTTCCTCGCCAACGTCGTCGACGATCACCTGATGGGCATCACCCACGTGCTGCGTGGCGAAGAGTGGCTGCCATCGGCACCGAAACTGATCTTGCTCTACGAATACTTCGGCTGGGAACAACCAGAGCTGTGCTACATGCCGCTGCTGCGTAATCCGGACAAGAGCAAGCTGTCCAAGCGCAAGAACCCGACCTCGGTGACGTTCTACGAGCGCATGGGCTTCATGCCGGAAGCGATGCTCAACTACCTCGGGCGCATGGGCTGGTCGATGCCGGACGAGCGCGAGAAGTTCTCGCTGCAGGAAATGGTCGACAACTTCGACCTCAAGCGCGTTTCCCTCGGCGGGCCGATCTTCGATATCGAGAAGTTGTCGTGGCTCAACGGCCAGTGGCTGCGCGATCTGCCGGTGGAAGAGTTTGCCGCCCGCGTGCAGAAGTGGGCGTTCAACTCCGACTACATGATGAAGATCGCGCCGCACGTGCAGGGCCGGGTTGAAACGTTCAGCCAGGTCGCACCGCTGGCGGGGTTCTTCTTTGCTGGCGGCGTGAATCCGGATGCCAAGCTGTTTGAGTCGAAAAAACTCTCCGGCGATCAGGTTCGCCAGTTGATGCAGTTGATCCTGTGGAAACTGGAAAGCCTGCGGCAGTGGGAGAAGGACAGCATCACCGCGACGATTCAGGCGGTGGTCGAATCTCTGGAGCTGAAACTGCGCGACGCGATGCCGCTGATGTTTGCTGCGATCACCGGGCAGGCGAGTTCGGTGTCGGTACTCGATGCGATGGAAATCCTCGGCCCGGATCTCACCCGTTTCCGCTTGCGCCAGGCGATTGACCTGCTGGGCGGCGTGTCGAAGAAAGAAAACAAGGAGTGGGAAAAGCTCTTGGGCGCCATCGCCTGATTGCTTTTGCTTCTTTGCAGGACTGCCGAAGGCTGCGATCTTTTGATCCTGCCTTCGGCGTTTCTCCCGAATTTACGGGGGAGGGCGGTAAGTGATTGTTATCCCGGCAAAAAATTTTGAAATTTTTCAAAAATAAGTTTGACAGGCTTTCGATACGCCCTTAAGATTCGCCCCGTCCTCAGCGATGAGGGGCTATAGCTCAGCTGGGAGAGCGCTTGCATGGCATGCAAGAGGTCGACGGTTCGATCCCGTCTAGCTCCACCAATTTACACTTCGAGGTCTGGCCACACCGGCCTTGAAGCGATCAACACTCAGCGTTGATCAGTTGTATGGAAGGGTTTGCGTCCCCTTCGTCTAGTGGCCTAGGACACCGCCCTTTCACGGCGGTAACAGGGGTTCGAGTCCCCTAGGGGACGCCAGTTTTACAGAAGTGATGTTGCAAGAGATCACTCCGCCGCGAGGCGAAAAATCCGGGGCTATAGCTCAGCTGGGAGAGCGCCTGCATGGCATGCAGGAGGTCAGCGGTTCGATCCCGCTTAGCTCCACCAATTTTACAGTTCAAGGTCTGGCCACACCGGCCTTGAATCGATCAGCTCTCAGCACTGATCAGTTGTATAGAAGGGTTTGTGTCCCCTTCGTCTAGTGGCCTAGGACACCGCCCTTTCACGGCGGTAACAGGGGTTCGAGTCCCCTAGGGGACGCCACGATTACCCGCTCTGCGGGATTTTATAAGGGTCATTCAATTATTGAATGGCCCTTTTGTTTGTCTGGCGTTTGGCCAACTCTCCTTTTTCCTTACACTGTGCTTCAGACCAGCGGTCATATTCATGACTTGCGGAATATTATTATGCGAATAATATTCTAGTCGTAATATTCGGAGGCAACGATGAACGATAAAAAAGCTCAAACCCGCGAGCGCATCCTCAAGGCTGCCAGCGCCGCACTGATTCAGCGCGGCCCGGCTGACCCGAGCGTGGGCGAAGTGATGGGCGCAGCCGGCCTGACCGTCGGCGGCTTCTACGCACACTTCGAAAGCAAGGACGCGATGATGCTCGAAGCGTTCAAGCAACTGCTGGGCCGGCGTCGCGACCTGATTGCCGACATGGACGCCGATCTGACCGGCGAAGAGCGTCGCGCTTTGGTCGCTGCGTTCTACCTGTCGCGCAAACATCGGGATTCCAGCGAAGCCGCATGTCCGATTCCGGCCTCGATTGGCGAATTGGGGCGTTTGCCGGAGTCGTTCCGCATCGCGCTGAACGAGCATCTGGAGCTGATGGTCGCGCAACTGGCGGCCAGCCCTGAAGACACCGACAAGGCTTTGGCCGATGTCGCGTTGATGGTTGGTGGTCTGGCCTTGGCCAGAGCGCTGGGTCCGGGAGAGTTATCCGATCGATTGCTGCGCGCCGCCAAGTCGGCGGTGCGTTGACCTGAAGGCAACAAGCCTGAGGAGAGTGCGATGAACGCGTTGAAGTGGGTTCGTGGCGTTAACGGTACCTTGGGCTGGTTTGCACCGAAACTGGTGGCAAGCAAAATGCGTCTGGCGTTCATGACGCCCCGCGCGCTACCGCTGCGCGATTGGGAGCTGCCGCTGTTGGCCAGCTCCGAACGCATCACGTTGCGCTTCGGCCTGTCGGCGCTGCGCTGGGGTCAAGGCCCTACGGTGTTGCTGATGCATGGTTGGGAAGGGCGGCCAACGCAATTCGCCTCGCTGATCAATGCGCTGGTCGATGCCGGTTATACCGTCGTCGCGCTCGATGGCCCGGCCCACGGTCGCTCCCCTGGGCGAGAAGCCAATGTAGTGCTGTTCGCCCGCGCCATGCTCGAAGCCGCTGCCGAATTGCCGCCGCTGCAAGCGGTTATCGGGCATTCCATGGGCGGCGCCAGCGCGATGCTCGCCGTGCAATTGGGTCTGCGCACCGAAACTCTGGTCAGCATCGCCGCACCGTCGCGGATTCTCGGCGTGCTGCGCGGTTTCGCGCGAATGGTGGGCATGCCGCCGCGCGCGCGTTCGGCGTTTATTCGTCAGGTCGAGCAGGACGTCGGCATGCGCGCCGCAACGCTGGACGTGGCCCACTATCAACTGGATATGCCCGGCCTGATCGTGCACGCCGAGGACGACAACTTCGTCTCGGTCAAAGAATCGCAATTGATTCACGAAGCCTGGTTCGACAGCCGCCTGCTGCGCCTGGAAAGCGGCGGCCATCAACGCGTGCTGGCCGACCCTCGAGTGATTGATGGTGTGTTATCACTGCTTGCCGGTCGCAGCCTTCAGGCGCGCCAATCAGCCTGAGCTCCGTTACACTGCCCCGGTTGAATACTTTGACCGGGAGTGGGGCATGGGCTGGGATCGGGCAACGCCGTTTACCATTGATCTGCAAGTAGGCGCCGAAGACATCGACGGGCTCGGGCACGCCAACAACGCCGTTTACGTGACCTGGCTCGAGCGCTGCGCCTGGCGCCATTCGCAGCGCCTCGGCCTGGATCTGGTCGAATACCGGCGGCTGGATCGGGCGATGGCAGTTGTCCGTCACGAAATCGATTACCTGGCCGCGGCCTACGAAGGCGATGAACTGCAACTGGCGACCTGGATCGTCGACTGGGATCAGCGCCTGAAAATGACCCGGCATTTCCAGCTCAAACGCCCCAGTGACGACGCCACCCTGCTGCGCGCGCAGACCACATTTGTCTGCATCGAGCTGTCGACCGGCAAGCCCAAGCGTATGCCGGCGGAATTTATCGAAGGCTATGGCCCGGCGATCCAGATCGCAGAGGCAATGTAAATCTCACCCTGTGGGAGCGAGCCTGCTCGCGAAAGCGTCAGGTCAGTCACGCATGCATGAACTGACAGACCGTCTTCGCGAGCAGGCTCGCTCCCACAGAGATATGTGTTGTTCTGCGGATTTGTGCGATATCCAGTAAACTGCCGCACGTTTTTTCTTCAAGTAGTGTTTCCCCATGCAAATTGCTCTGGCGCCCATGGAAGGGTTGGTCGACGACATCCTGCGCGACGTGCTGACCCGCGTTGGCGGCATCGACTGGTGCGTGACCGAATTCATTCGGGTCAACGACCAGTTGCTAACTCCGGCGTACTTCCACAAGTTCGGCCCCGAGCTGCTCAACGGTGCTCGCACCGCGTCCGGCGTGCCGCTGCGCGTGCAGTTGCTCGGTTCCGATCCGGTTTGCCTGGCGGAAAACGCCGCGCTGGCCTGCGAGCTGGGCTCGGAAGTGATCGACCTCAACTTCGGCTGCCCGGCCAAGACCGTCAACAAATCCCGCGGCGGCGCCGTGCTGCTGAAGGAGCCGGAGCTGCTCAATCAGATCGTCGAGCATGTCCGTCGCGCCGTACCGGCGCACATCCCGGTCACCGCGAAAATGCGCCTGGGTTTCGACAGTCCTGACGGCTCGCTGGTCTGCGCCACGGCGCTGGCCGAAGGCGGGGCAGAGCACATCGTCGTGCATGCGCGGACGAAAATGGACGGCTACAAACCGCCGGCACATTGGGAGTGGATCCCGCGCGTGCAGGACGTGGTCAAGGTGCCGGTGTTCGCCAACGGCGACATCTGGAGCGTCGAAGACTGGCGCCGTTGCCGCGAAATCAGTGGTGTCGAAGACATCATGCTCGGTCGGGGTCTGGTCTCCCGCCCGGATCTCGCTCGGCAGATCGCTGCGGCGCGCGCTGGCGAAGAGGTCGTCGAGATGACCTGGGCCGAGCTGATGCCGCTGATTCAGGACTTCTGGCTGCAGGCCAAGGCGCAAATGACCGCCCGGCAATCGCCCGGTCGCCTCAAGCAATGGCTGGCCATGCTGACACGGAACTACCCGGAAGCCGCCGAGCTTTTCACCGTTCTGCGCCGTGAAACCGAGCCGGATCAAGTCTCGCGTTTGCTCGGATTGCCGCTCGTCGAGGCCGCATAAAAAATCTCAAAATAATCTCTTGAAATCAAAACAGTGGTCCCTATCTAAGGGTTACGCGATGCCGAATTCGGGTCGCGGAGACACAAAACCTTGCTGATTGTTTTCAGGAGATTTGAATCATGAGTACTGCATTTTCTCTCGCGCCACTGTTCCGTTCCTCGGTCGGTTTCGACCGTTTCAACGACCTGTTCGAAACCGCCCTGCGCAACGAGCCAGGCAGCAGCTACCCACCTTACAACGTCGAAAAACACGGTGATGACCAATACCGTATCGTCGTTGCGGCCGCCGGTTTCCAGGAAGAAGACCTGGACCTGCAAGTCGAGAAGGGTGTGCTGACCATCAGTGGCGGCAAGCGTGACACTGACGAGAGCGTCACGTTCTTGCATCAAGGCATCGCCCAGCGAGCCTTCAAGCTGTCGTTCCGTCTGGCCGATCACATCGAGATCAAGGACGCTGCCCTGCGCAACGGCCTGCTGAGCATCGACCTGCTCCGTGTGATCCCGGAAGAAGCGAAAGCCAAGCGCATCCCGATCAATGGAGCGCAGCAGCCGGCGTTGCAGCATTGATTCATGTGCTGACACACAATCGCCCGAACCGGCGATAAGCCGCTGAACGAAAGGCCCCGATACGTCGGGGCCTTTTTTGTGCGCGCAGTCAAAGCGATGCAGGGTTTGCCGCTGTCGGCGGGGCTCTTTACAATCGGCGCAGTTTTGCCGGCCCCCATTTCCCAGCGGTCGGCCTGGAGCCTTTTTTCATGGACGAGATTCAACAGCGCTGGCTGTGCGCGTTGTCCGCACCAATGGCCGCGCTCAACACCGGCGCCGGGTATGACGACCCGGCGTTCTGCAACGATCGTTACATCAACCTCAAGGAAAGTTGGGGTATCGATGATCGGCAACAGTTGTTCGACATGCTCGGATGGATGACCGACGACGGCCATGCCAAACACCTCAGTGCGGCCTATCTGGCGTGGCAGCGATGCCTGCCCAGTGAATGGCAGTCGTTGCTCAATGAGCTGAGCCCGCGCGAGCGCGTCCTGCATGAATTTGCCAGCCGTACCTTCGGCAGCTGTGGTCCCGGCGGCATCTTGTCCTGGGATTACGGCCGGATGGGCTTTCTGTTGCGCTGCGCCGTGCGTAATCAATGGATCGGTCTGGACGAGAGCAACTGGTTGCACAGTCGTCTGGCGTTGAGGGCGCAGTTTCATTACGGCAGCTGGATGGCTTATTTCAACGGCTTTCTGGTGGGACGAACTTTTTGGTACTGCATGAGCAAAAGCGATGGTGAACTGGCGGTCGAGATGAGTCGTGAGGGCACCAGCGCTTTCAACACCAGGATTGCCCGAGGCCTTGCGCAAAACATTCCACACTTTCTCGCCGATCTGCCATGGCACATGGATATTGATCCGCCCTCTCGTCCGGCATCGCTTGGGGAGTTCGACTGGTCATGAGTTGCTGGATTCGACTGGGCATTGAACCGACTACTGACGAAACCCTGATTCGCAGCGCCTATCGCGCCCGTTTGCCGGCGCACCATCCGGAAACCGATCCGGAAGGTTTTCAAGCGCTACGCATGGCCTACGAGAGTGCCCTGCGTCTGGCCCGTGAAGAGGAGGAAGAGGCTGGAGACGAGATCGACGCTGCACAAGCCGATGTCGTTCGGGCGCCTCAAGCTTTCCTGGATTTCTGTGCGCTGCTGGATGATCCCGCGCGACGCTTCAACTACTCGGCATGGCAGGCATTTGTCCGGACGCTGGATGCCTTGTCACTGGAGGTTTTCGATGACCTCAACTGGGGCTTGTACCACCGACTGTCCGGCGCCGGTCCGTTGTCCTACCGTTGTGCGAATCTGTTGGCGCAACGCATGGCCTGGGACCAGCAATTGCTCGATCTGGCATTCGACGATGCGCAAGCGGTAGAAAGCTTTTTGCAGCGCATCAAGACGCCCGACCCGTTCGACACGGATCTGATGAGCGCCTGGTCAGAGCCGGCACAGACCGAGTCGCTGTGGTATGCCCGTAGCCTCGATTTCATCTTTACTCAGCGTCCGCTTCACGAGTTCGCCGAGTTCGCCAGTCGGCATACGTGCTTGCCGTTGCCCAACGATGCCGCGTACCTCAAGCGGTTGCTGGTGCAGTTCACCCAAGCGGGGATGGGCGCGCCGACGTTCCTGCAGTGCTGTGCCGAACAGCACGATGCCGCGCCGGATAACGTCGACTGGCTGTACCTGCTGGCGTGTCAGTACAGTCTGTTGGGGCACGACGATCAAGCGTTTCCATGCTGGATTCGGCTCTGGAGCGAACATCGCCATCCCGCGGCAGAGAGTCGCTTGCTGGAGCTGTGTGCCAAGCGTCAGCCGACCTTTCTGCCGTTGCTGATTCAGGCGTTCGATCGTCTGGAGGACTGCGCCGTTTGGCCGGACGAACTGGGTGCTGAGTGCCAAGTGTATGGCAGTCCGTCACAACGGCCCGAGACCTTGACCCGTTGGTTGGGTGTCGGACGGCTCAAGCTTGATGCACTGGCGCAAAGCTTTGTTGATTGGCGCATGGCGGGCGACGAGTTGCCATTGCTCGCGCAGTTGATCGGCGAAAACCACGACAGCCGTTTGCTGCGTCTGTACCGGCACGCCTGGGCGCTGCATCGTGGTGATTCGGCCTTGTTGCAGCAGATTGTCGACGAACCGCTGCCGGTGGACGCGCTGGAATGCCTGGTTTTGAGCGGCCTGAAGTATCAGGCCAGGCAACATCTGCATTGGCTGGCCAAGGCGCCTATTGCGCAGGCCATGAGCGCTTTCACTGACTCGCAAACACGTTCACCGCAATTGCCGCTCGCGTTGTCCGAAGGTGCGCTGCACAAGGTTTGTCGTCTGTGGTTGCAGCGCTTGCGGCCCTATAGCGACACGGCGCTTGCACGCATCGCCGACGCGTTCGAGCTGAGTGCGGTCAAAGACGGCAATGACCTCTCGGAGCTTGATCTTATGCTCCAGTTGAGTCGGCGCGCGACAGGTTTGCCGCCGATCGGGTTGGGAGCGGCCATCTGGGATTGGCACGCTCAAACCGTGTTTTTTCTGGCATTGCTGGAACAACCCGAGCGCTGGTTGCAATTGATTGATGCGCAGTGTCTGGAGCGTTTGCCGTTCAATCCTGCGCATCCTTTGAGCCGACTGCAGCCGCTATTGCGGCGCTTGCTGCGTGAGCAGGGCAATGGCGCCGGTTTGCTGGGCTGGCTGCAGGGTGACGATCCTGTGCACGGTTTGCTGGTGCAACAGTTGTTCAGTGTCGAGCAGGCTCTCGACAGCGCCAGGCTGCCCGCCAATACCCTGCTTTACACCTGCGTCGAAAGTGACCGTGCGGCGTGCGGCGATGATCTGCTGGGCTTGTTGATGTTCTGGGGCGTGCTCTACCACGATCCAGGCCTGAGCGCCGAGCAGCACCGGGCGTTGTTGCGGTCGATTGAAGCGGTCAGTTGCGAGGATGACTGGTTCGAAGGCTTTCGCGACGGTCTGATCAAGGGCGAACCGGTGTGGCCACCGCGCAAGGTGTTGACGGATTTCGGTGTCGACAAACTATTGGCCTATGAGGCGCTGGATGCGCTCAACAGCTTGATTCGCTACGGCGCTGCCGGTGTGCCGAAAACGCGAGTGTTGCGGCAACTGCAGCAGGGTAAGGATGACGTGCAGAACAGCGTCGGTTTGCGCTTGGCACTGTGCGCGTTGCTGTCGTGGTCGGAGCGGTTGCTGTTAGCCAACAGTGATGTCCAGCCAGTACCAGCGAAAGCTTTCTGGCGCCTCGGATCACGGCTGGGGCGCAAGGCTTTTATCGCTCAGGTCCTGGGATGCGTAGTGGTAACCCCAATAGCGGGGCTGATAACGGGCACGACGATTGGCGGGTTGGTCATCTTTTTGCTTGGCGTGCTGCTGTTGTTCGCGGCAGTTCTACGGCGGTTGCACGATATGGGCCGGGGCATACCGACACTGCTGATATTTCTTGGATTGTCGCCGTTTCTGCCATTCCTGCCGCTGGTGTTGTTCGGCTTTCCGGGAGACAAACTGCCTAACCGCTATGGCGTGCCGCCGGACAGTGGGGCAGATATGTTGTCCGGCGGGTTGCAGGCTGCTTTACGGCAACTGAACGGTTAAAGACGCATCTGATCCAGCGCATCATTCAGCGCTGAGCGGTGGCTGGCGATTTCGCTGGCTTGCTGGCCGGCAAGCACGGTGTTGAAGGTGTCCATCCACTCGGCAATGCGCGCACGCTCGTCGCCCAGAGTTTGCATCCATGCTCGCTCCAGGCGTGCGAGCAGGGTGCGGTTGGGCAGGGCGTCGCGAGGGTGGACTTTGAGCGTCGCGAGCCGGGCATGGCTGTCTCTGCGCGCCTGTTCATCCAGTCCGGTCGGGCTGCGGTCGATGCTGTGGCCGTAACGTTCGCCGGTTTCCAGAAGCGTGACGTCTACTTCCAGCAGGCCGTTGATGTCATAACTGAAACGCACATCGAGGCTCTGCAGCTGCTCACTAGGGGTGAACTGGATGTCGAAAGAATCGATGAAAATATTGTCGCGTACCCACGGGCGTTCCCCTTGATACACCGCGACACGGATTTCAGTCTGTTGCGCAAACGTCGTCGAGTAACGCTGCACCCGTGACGTTGGAATCACCGTGTTACGTTCGATGATCGGCGAGAACGCGCCACTGACGCCTTCGCCACGATTGGTCGAAATCCCCAGCGTATACGGACAGACATCGGTCAGAATCAATTCCTCGACCGCACCGTCCCGCGCCTTGCATGCCGCCTGCGTCGCTGCGCCCAGAGCCACGATGGTGTCCGGATCAAGATGCCGATAAGGCAGGCGTCCAAACAACGTGGCGACCATTTGCTGTACCGCCGGCATGCGCGTGGCGCCACCGACCAGCACCAGGCTGTCGAGGTCGCGCGGTTTCAGTCGGGCATCGCGCAGAGCCTGTTCGATTGGTGCGCGCAAGCGGGCCAGCAACGGCTCCCAGATTTTCACCGCAGCGGCCTCATCCAGTTCCCATTCGAATGTCTGCTCGGCATACCGCCAGCTCAAGTGCTGCGCGCCTTCGCCGAGTTTGCATTTCAGCTGTTCGAGCGCATCACCGAGGCTGGCCATGGCTTGTGCATCGATCGTTGAGGGGGTGAGTTGCCAGTGTTTCAGGCAGGCCTGCAACAGGGCGGCGGTGAAGTCTTCGCCGCCAAGAAAGTTGTCACCAGTGGAGGCGTGCACTTCGATCAGCGGCAATGCGTATTCGAGCACGGTGACGTCGAACGTGCCGCCGCCGAGATCGAATATCAGCGTGCGTTCGAACTTCTGTTCGTGCAGGCCGTACGCCATGGCGGCAGCGGTCGGTTCATTGATCAGGCGCGTCACGGACAGCCCGGCCAGTTCGGCGGCGAACAAGGTGCGCTTGCGCTGCTCGTCACTGAAATATGCCGGTACGGAAATGACCGCTTCTGTGACCGCCTGGCCGAGAAAGGCTTCCGCGTCCTGCTTGAGTGAGCCAAGTACCAGCGCCGACAACTCTTGCGGGCTGAACTGGCGAGAGCCGAGCTGGATTTGCCTGTCGCTGCCCATGAAGCGCTTGAACGCGGCGGCAGTGCGTTCCGGGTGCGTGGTCAGGCGGGCGCGGGCGGCTTTGCCGACCAGAATCGTGTCGTCTTCATCAAGGCTGACCACCGACGGTGTCAGCACATCGCCGAGGGCGTTGCGGATCAGTTCGGCGCGGCCTTCACGCCAGACGGCGATCAGGCTGTTGGTGGTGCCAAGGTCGATGCCCAGCAGGGCCGGGCGGGGAAGGGATGCATCCTGCATGGTTGATCTCGAAGCGGCGCAAAAAACGCGACCCTACAGGCTGACGCAAACCGTGGCAATCGTTGCTCTGTTGCCAGTCTGTGCGACCGCCGATTCAGGGCAGCAGTTTTTTCAGATCCTCCAACCCCACCGGCCGGCTGTGCAGATAACCCTGATACAAATGGCATTCCAGTCCCTGCAAAAACGCCAGCTGTGCTGGCGTCTCCACGCCTTCGGCAATCACTTCCAATTCCAAGCTGCGCGCCATCGCGACAATTGCGCGAATGATCTCGGCAACATTGGAATCGGTGGTCGCATCGCGGATAAACGACTGGTCGATCTTCAGGGTGTCTACCGGAAGGCGCTTCAAATAAGTCAGCGACGAATAACCGGTGCCGAAGTCGTCCATGGCGAAGCTCACGCCGAGCTTTTTCAGACGACGCATTTTGCTGATGGTGTCTTCCAGATTCTGGATGACGATGCCTTCGGTGATTTCCAGTTTCAGCAGCGAGCAGGGCAGGCCGTGGCTGGTCATGCTGTGTTCGATGCGTTCGACGAAATCGTTCTGGCGGAACTGCCGGGGGCTGATGTTCACGCACAGGCTGAAGTTGAGCGGGTCGACCAGTTTCAACGCGATCAGTTGTTTGAAGGCGTTGCAGGCTTCATCGAGGATCCACGTGCCGACTTCGAGAATCAGGCCACTGTCTTCCAGTACCTTGATGAACTCGGTGGGAGATTGCGCGCCGAGTTCGGGATGGTTCCAGCGCACCAGGGCTTCGGCGCCAATGATGCGGTTGTCGCGGGCATCGACCTGTGGCTGAAAGTGCACGTTGAACTCGCCGCGCGACAGCGCCAGGCGCAGGTCGGTCTCCATGCGCAGGCGCTCGCTGGCCGCTTTCTGCATGGTGTTGTGATACATCTGCGTGGTGTTGCGCCCGGAATCCTTGGCCCGGTACAGGGCGATGTCGGCGCGTTTGAGCAGGTCGGTCGGGGTCGAACCGTGATCGGGAATCAGCGCCACGCCAATGCTCGGCGTCACTTGCAGGCGCTGGCCATCGAGGAACATCGGCTCCGAAAGCAATTCGCGAATGGTGTCGGCCAGCGCGCGCACTTGTTCGCTGACTTCACTGCGCGAACCTTCGAGGCCGCTGAGCAACACCACAAACTCATCGCCACCGAGGCGCGCCACGGTGTCTTCCATGCGCACACTGGCTTCGAGCCGCGCGGTGATGATTTTCAGCACGGTGTCGCCGACCGGGTGGCCGAGGGAATCGTTGATGTGCTTGAAGTGATCGAGGTCGAGAAACAGCAAGGCGCCGCGCAGATTGTGGCGCTTGAGCAGGGCGATCTGCTGACTCAGGCGATCCATCAGCAAGGCGCGGTTGGGCAGGTTGGTCAGCGGGTCGTGATAGGCCAGGTGACGAATCTGCGCTTCGGCGTTCTTCAACAGGCTGACGTCGCGCGCGGTCAGCAGCAGGCACGCGGTTTCATTGAGCGTGATCGGCTCGACCGAGACCTCAACGGTGAGCAACTCGCCGCGCTTGTTGCGCCCGAGCATTTCCTGATGATGCACGCGGCCCTTGATCTGCAACTCGGCGAGTAAGGTCGAGCGTTGTTTCTCTTCCGCCCAGATCCCCACCTGATAAACGGTTTTGCCCACCACTTCGTCGGCGCGATAGCCGGTGAGGCGGCAGAAGCCATCGTTGACCTCAAGATAACGCCCGGTGTCGCGCTCGGTGATGGTGATGGCGTCGGGGCTGGAGTGAAACGCCTTGGCGAATTTTTCTTCGCTGGCCTTCAGCGCTGCTTCCGAGCGTTGTTGCTGGGTGATGTCGCGCAGGGTGGTGACTATGCACGGCTGGTCGCCGACGCTGATCTGCCGGCTGGAAATCACGCACGTCAGCGACTGGCCGTCCTTGTGCTGGACGAGAATGGCCACGTTGCTCAGGCCTTGTTCGCGAATCACCCGTTCGATGCGTTGCAGACTTTTCGCCGAGGCGTCCCACAGGCCGATTTCCTCGGCGGTGTGGCCAATCACATCGGCGGCGCTCCAGCCAAAGGTCTGGCTGAAGCTGGAATTGATCTCGATGAACTCCCCGGTTTCCTGGCGCGTGACGCAGATCGGATCGGGGCTGACCTGAAACAGCGTGGCGAATTTCTCTTCCGAGGCGACCAGACGCTGTTCGCGCTCGACCTGATCGGTAATGTCCAGCAGCGTGCCGGCCATTCGCAGCGGTGCGCCGTTGTCGTCGCGATAGAGACGCGCGCGGCTTTCCAGATAGCGCGAGCTGCCGTCGGGCAATTGCACCCGATAGGTCAGTTGATAATTGCCGGCGGGGCCTTCGCGCAGGCTGCGGTACGCGTCGCGCATGCTGTCGCGTTCCTCGCCCGGCACGCCTTCGAAAAACTCCTCGAATGATTCGTGGAATGGAATCGGCTCCAGCCCGTGCAATTGCGCAGCGCGCGCCGAGCCGTAAAGCATGCCGCTGGGGATGTGCCAGTCCCAGGTGCCGAGTTGCGCCGAATCCAGCGCCAGGTCGAGGCGTTCCTGGCTGTCCTTCAAGGCCAGTTCGGCGGCTTTGCGTTCAGTGGTGTCGAGAAACGTGCTGAGCAGATAGGGCTGACCTTCGAGCTCGACCTTCTGCGCGCTGAGGATGCCGTCGTGCACCTGGCCATTGCTGGCGCGAAACTGCACTTCCATGCTGATCAGCTCGCCCTTGGCTTTGGTTTTTTTCACCAGTTCGGCGCGTTGCTCGGGGTGCACCCACAAGCCCAGTTCCAGGGTGGTGCGGCCGATTGCGCTTTGCACCGGCCAGCCGAACAGGCTTTCGAAATACTGGTTGGCCTCGCTGATCAGGCCGTCCTCCTGTCGGGTCAGCAGAACCATGTTCGGGCATAGGTGGAAAAGTGTCGCGAAACGTTTCTCCGAGCTGCTCAAGGCCTGCTCGCGCTGGCGCTGGTGGGTGATTTCGCGAATCACCCCGATCATTCGGGGCCGGCCGTTCTTGTCTGGCAGCAGGCTACCGCTGATCTCCAGCCAGTGCAGGCTGCCGTCGGGCCAGCGGATGCGGTGATGCATCGCCTGCTCCAGAGGGGCGCCGGCGATCACCGCGTGGAAAGCACGCACGGTTTTCGCGCGGTCTTCCGGCGGCAACAGGTCGAGGTATTCCAAATCGGCGGGCAACGGCTGCCGTGGATCGAAACCGAACAACGCCTGGGTGCCCCGCGACCAGCTGATCTGCCCGCGCTCGATGTCCCAATACCAGGCACCGAGCCGCGCGCCGTTGAGCGCGGCGAGCAATTGCGGCGCGCTTTCCCAGCTCTGCTCGGAATGGCGCGGATCGACGGCCTGGATTCGCGGCATCGGCGGAGTTCGGTCAACAGATTTCGGCATTGTCAGCGGGCCTTGAGCTGAGTGGCGTTAGGCACAGGAGCGGCGCTATAGGAGTAGCACAAGTCAGGCCGGGATCCCTGGCCGATCGATTTGTGCATCCAGCAGGGCCATGAAGGCTCTTGCTGCATTCGATAGCGTCCGTTCGGTGTGCAAGATATAGCCTAGCTGGCGAGTGAGCTGTATGCCCGGCAATGCGATGCTTGCCACTTGTTCGTCGAGCATGGTGCGCGGTAGCACGCTCCAGGCCAGGCCGATGGAGACCATCATCTTGATGGTTTCCAGATAGTTGGTGCTCATGGCGATGTTCGGCGTCAGGCCCTGAGCTTCGAACAAACGCTGGACGATGTGGTGGGTAAAGGTGTTGCCGCCGGGGAAAACCGCCGGATGGCCGGCGATGTCCGCCAGACTGACGGCACCGTTGTTGATCAGCGAATGCTCCGGGGCGACGACGAAATCCAGCGGGTCGTCCCACACCGGCGTGGCTTTGACCAAGGTATGCGGCTCTGGCGCGAGGGTGATGACTGCCAGTTCTGCGCGGCCGTGGAGAATTTCCTCGTAGGCCACTTCCGAATCAAGAAACTGAATATCCAGCGCAACCTGTGGGTAGCGGCGGGTGAACTCCCTTAATAGAGGCGGCAAGCGGTGCAGGCCGATGTGGTGACTGGTGGCCAGCGTCAGGCGGCCGCTGACTTCACCGGTCAGGTTGGTCAGGGCGCGGCGGGTGTCGTCGAGCACGTTGAGAATCTGATAAGCCCGTGGCAGCAGGGCGCGACCGGCCTCGGTCAGGCCGACTTCGCGGCCCAAGCGGTCGAACAGGCGTACCTTCAATTGCTGCTCAAGACCGGCGATGCGCTTGCTGATCGCCGGTTGGGTCAGATGAAGCCGTTCGCCGGCGCCGGAGAAGCTGCCGGTCTCGGCGATGGCAATAAAAGCGTTGAGGTTAGCCAAGTCCATGTCGCATTCCAGTTGGTTATCCAAAGCATAAAAAATATGAATTTGAGTTATTTAATCTAACCCCATAGGATCGGCCTCACAAGCCAAAGGGTTATTGATAAGCCCAGGGCATAGAAACAAGCTGATGAGGAACCGTCTGATGGCCGGCAAAACGCTCTACGACAAGCTCTGGGATTCGCATTTGGTCAAGCAGCGCGACGATGGCTCGGCGCTGATCTACATCGATCGTCACATCATCCACGAAGTGACTTCGCCGCAAGCTTTCGAAGGCCTGCGTCTGGCTGGGCGCAAGCCTTGGCGCATCGATGCCAACATTGCGACCCCGGATCACAACGTACCGACCACCCCTGAGCGTAAGGGCGGCATCGAAGCCATTGCCGATCAGGTTTCGCGTTTGCAGGTGCAGACCCTCGACGACAATTGTGATGAATACGGCATCGTCGAGTTCAAGATGAACGACGTGCGTCAGGGCATCGTTCACGTCATCAGTCCGGAGCAGGGCGCGACCTTGCCGGGCATGACCGTGGTCTGCGGTGACTCGCACACCTCGACCCACGGCGCATTCGGTGCGTTGGCCCACGGCATCGGCACATCCGAGGTCGAGCACGTGCTCGCCACGCAGTGCCTGGTGGCCAAGAAAATGAAAAACATGCTGGTGCGCGTCGAAGGCCAATTGCCGTTCGGCGTGACCGCCAAGGACATCGTCCTTGCGGTGATCGGCAAGATCGGCACCGCCGGCGGTAACGGCCACGCCATCGAATTTGCCGGCAGCGCGATCCGCGATCTGTCCGTTGAAGGCCGCATGACCATCTGCAACATGTCCATCGAAGCCGGCGCCCGCGTCGGCCTGGTGGCGGCGGATCAGAAGACCATCGACTACGTCAAAGGTCGTCCATTCGCGCCGAAAGGCGAGCAGTGGGACATGGCCGTCGAAGCCTGGAAAGACCTGGTCTCCGACGTCGATGCCAAGTTCGATACCGTGGTCGAGCTCGACGCCGCGCAGATCAAGCCGCAAGTCAGCTGGGGCACTTCGCCTGAGATGGTTTTGGCTGTTGATCAGAACGTGCCGGACCCGGCCAAGGAAATGGATCTGGTCAAGCGCGACTCGATCGTCCGCGCCTTGAAATACATGGGTTTGACCGCCAATCAGGCGATTACCGACATTCAGCTCGATCGCGTGTTCATCGGTTCCTGCACCAACTCGCGCATCGAAGACTTGCGCGCCGCTGCGGTGATCGCCAAGGGCCGCAAGGTCGCCTCGACCATCAAGCAGGCGATCGTCGTGCCGGGCTCGGGTCTGGTCAAGGCGCAGGCCGAAGCCGAAGGGCTCGACAAGATTTTCCTCGAGGCCGGTTTCGAATGGCGTGAGCCGGGCTGCTCGATGTGCCTGGCGATGAACCCGGACCGTTTGGAGTCCGGCGAGCATTGCGCGTCGACGTCCAACCGTAATTTCGAAGGCCGTCAGGGCGCCGGTGGCCGTACCCACCTGGTCAGCCCGGCCATGGCGGCGGCGGCAGCAGTGAACGGCCGTTTCATTGACGTTCGTGAATTGATCCAAGGAGCACAGTAAAGATGAAGGCATTTACTCAGCACACTGGTCTTGTTGCGCCTCTGGATCGTGCCAACGTCGACACTGATCAGATCATTCCCAAGCAGTTCTTGAAGTCGATCAAGCGCACCGGTTTCGGTCCGAACCTGTTCGATGAGTGGCGTTATCTGGATGTCGGCCAGCCTTATCAGGACAACTCCAAGCGCCCGTTGAACAAGGATTTCGTCCTCAACGCCGAGCGTTATCAGGGTGCCAGCGTATTGCTCGCCCGCGAGAACTTCGGCTGCGGCTCGAGCCGTGAACACGCGCCGTGGGCGCTGGAAGAGTACGGTTTCCGCAGCATCATCGCGCCGAGTTACGCCGACATTTTCTTCAACAACAGTTTCAAGAACGGCCTGCTGCCGATCATCCTCAGCGATGCAGAAGTTGATGAACTGTTTAAGCAGGTTGAAGCCGAGCCGGGTTATCAATTGCAGATCGACTTGCAAGCGCAGACCGTGACCCGCCCGGATGGCAAGGTCTACAGCTTCGAGGTCGACGCGTTCCGCAAGCACTGCCTGCTCAATGGTCTGGACGATATCGGCCTGACCTTGCAGGACGGCGATGCGATTGCGACGTTCGAGGCCAGGCATCGTGTTAGCCAGCCGTGGTTGTTTCGCGACGCCTGACTCGGGATTGATGTAGTCAGGGCGGGCTCTTCGCGAGCAGGCTCGCTCCCACAGGGAATGTGTTTCAAACAACACTGCTTACAGGATGTGACCCATGACCAGCACCGCCCAGCATACCCAGGTCGTCCAGAAGCAATTCGGCGAACAGGCCGCCGCTTACCTCAGCAGCGCCGTTCACGCTCAAGGCACCGAATTCGCACTGCTACAAGCTGAGCTGGCCGGGCAGGGCGAGGCGCGGGTGCTGGACTTGGGTTGTGGCGCCGGTCATGTCAGCTTTCATGTGGCGCCGCTGGTCAGGGAAGTGGTGGCTTACGACCTGTCGCAGCAAATGCTTGATGTGGTTGCCGGCGCTGCCGTCGATCGCTGCTTGAGCAACATCATTACCGTCAACGGTGCTGCCGAGCGCTTGCCGTTCGCCGATGGCGAATTCGATTTTGTGTTCAGCCGCTATTCGGCGCATCACTGGAGCGACCTCGGTCTGGCCTTGCGCGAAGTGCGCCGGGTGCTGAAGCCGGGCGGGGTGGCGGCGTTCGTTGATGTGTTGTCACCGGGCAGTGCGTTGTTCGACACTTACCTGCAAAGCGTTGAGGTGTTGCGCGACACCAGCCATGTCCGCGACTACTCCGCAGCCGAGTGGCTGCGCCAGGTCAGCGAAGCCGGTCTGCATGTGCGCAGTACCACCCGGCAGCGCCTGCGTCTGGAGTACAGCAGTTGGGTGGAGCGCATGCGCACACCTGACGTGATGCGCGCGGCGATCCGCCAGTTGCAGCAGTCGATGGGCAACGAAGTGCGTGAGTATTTTGAGATAGATGCCGACGGCTCGTTCAGTACCGATGTGATCGTACTGATGGCCGAGCGATAAGAATTTTTCCCGGCGCGCCGTTCACTGGCGCACCGCTTGAAGACACGAGGAAAGCATGAGCAAGCAGATTCTGATTCTCCCGGGTGACGGTATTGGTCCGGAAATCATGGCCGAAGCGGTCAAGGTGCTGGAATTGGCCAATGACAAGTACAGCCTGGGCTTCGAGCTGAGCCACGACGTGATCGGTGGCGCGGCCATCGACAAGCATGGCGTGCCGCTGGCCGACGAAACCCTTGATCGCGCCCGCGCTGCCGACGCCGTGCTGCTGGGCGCTGTCGGTGGCCCGAAATGGGACACCATCGAGCGTGATATCCGCCCTGAACGCGGTCTGCTGAAAATCCGTGCGCAACTGGGCCTGTTCGGCAACCTGCGCCCGGCGATCCTCTATCCGCAACTGGCCGACGCATCGAGCCTGAAGCCGGAAATCGTCGCCGGTCTGGACATCCTCATCGTCCGTGAGCTGACCGGCGGCATTTACTTCGGCGCGCCGCGTGGCACCCGTACGCTGGACAATGGCGAGCGTCAGTCCTACGACACCCTGCCGTACAGCGAAAGCGAAATCCGCCGCATCGCACGTGTCGGTTTCGACATGGCCATGGTTCGAGGCAAGAAGCTCTGCTCGGTGGACAAGGCCAACGTCCTGGCGTCCAGCCAGTTGTGGCGTGAAGTGGTCGAGCAGGTGGCCAAGGATTACCCGGAAGTCGAACTGAGCCACATGTACGTCGACAACGCCGCCATGCAGTTGGTGCGCGCACCCAAGCAGTTCGACGTGATCGTCACCGACAACATGTTCGGTGACATCCTCTCCGACGAAGCGTCGATGCTCACCGGTTCGATCGGCATGCTGCCGTCGGCCTCGCTGGACTCCAACAACAAGGGCATGTACGAGCCGTGCCACGGTTCGGCGCCGGACATTGCCGGTAAAGGCATTGCCAACCCGCTGGCGACGATCCTGTCGGTGTCGATGATGCTGCGTTACAGCTTCAATCTGCACGACGCTGCCGATGCCATCGAAAAAGCTGTCAGTGTGGTGCTCGATCAGGGCTTGCGCACCGGTGACATCCACTCGGCCGGTTGTACCAAAGTCGGTACGCAGGAAATGGGCGACGCAGTAGTCGCCGCGCTGCGGAATCTGTAATCTCTCGGGCCCGCTGCGAAATTCAATACAAAGCAGCGGCCCACTTTTCAAGAAGGTGTAGTTGCGATGAAACGTGTAGGTCTGATCGGTTGGCGCGGGATGGTCGGTTCCGTGCTCATGCAGCGGATGCTGGAAGAGCAGGATTTCGATCTTATCGAGCCGGTGTTTTTCACCACGTCCAATGTCGGTGGCCAAGGCCCGTCCGTGGGCAAGGACATTGCTCCGCTCAAGGACGCTTACAGCATTGACGAGCTGAAGACCCTCGACGTGATCCTGACCTGCCAAGGCGGCGACTACACCAGCGAAGTATTCCCCAAGCTGCGCGAAGCCGGCTGGCAGGGCTACTGGATCGACGCGGCGTCGAGCCTGCGCATGAACGATGACGCGGTGATCATTCTTGACCCGGTCAACCGCAAGGTCATTGACCAGCAACTGGACGCGGGCACCAAGAATTACATCGGCGGCAACTGCACCGTCAGCCTGATGCTGATGGGTCTGGGCGGTCTGTTCGAGGCCGGTCTGGTCGAGTGGATGAGCGCCATGACCTATCAGGCGGCTTCCGGTGCCGGCGCGCAGAACATGCGTGAACTGATCAAGCAGATGGGCGCGACCCACGCCGCTGTCGCCGATCAACTGGCCGACCCGGCCAGCGCGATCCTCGACATCGACCGTCGCGTGGCCGAAGCCATGCGCAGCGACGCGTACCCGACCGAGAACTTCGGTGTACCGCTGGCCGGCAGCCTGATCCCGTGGATCGACAAGGAACTGCCGAACGGCCAGAGCCGCGAAGAGTGGAAGGCCCAGGCCGAGACCAACAAGATCCTCGGTCGCTTCAAGAGCCCGATCCCGGTCGACGGTATCTGCGTGCGCATCGGCGCCATGCGCTGCCACAGCCAGGCGCTGACCATCAAGCTGAACAAAGACGTACCGATCGCCGATATCGAAGGGCTGATCAGCCAGCACAACCCTTGGGTCAAACTGGTGCCGAACAACCGCGAGATCAGCATGCAGGAGCTGAGCCCGACCAAGGTCACCGGCACCCTGAATGTGCCGGTCGGTCGTCTGCGCAAGCTGAACATGGGTTCGCAATTCGTCGGCGCCTTCACCGTCGGCGACCAACTGCTGTGGGGCGCGGCCGAACCGCTGCGCCGCATGCTGCGGATCCTGCTGGAGCGTTGATCGCTTGAAGCAATGAAAGAGCCCGTGCCTTGTGAGAGGTGCGGGTTTTTTTATGCGCAATGATCGTTCCCATGCTCCGCGTGGGAATGCATCCCGGGACGCTCTGCGTCCCTTCCGAAGCAGAACGCGGAGCGTCCGTTGAGGCATTCCCACGCAGAGCGTGGGAACGATCGGTACGGGCAGAAATTGCCTGTGCGCCACCCACCCGGTAAAGTGCCGCTCCCCCCGTTTTGCCAGAGGTAGCTCCATGACCCAGACTTTCGATATCGCCGTTATCGGCGCCACCGGTACTGTCGGCGAAACCCTCGTACAGATTCTCGAAGAGCGCGACTTCCCGGTCGGCAATCTGCACCTGCTGGCCAGCAGCGAATCGGCCGGCAGCTCGGTACTGTTCCGCAACAAAAACGTCCGCGTGCGCGAGGTCGACGAGTTCGATTTCAGCAAGGTCAGACTGGTGTTCTTCGCCGCTGGCGCTGCGGTGTCGCTGAGCTACGCCGCTCGCGCCCATGCTGCCGGTTGCTCGTTGATCGACCTGTCTGGCGCCTTGCCTGCCGATCAGGCGCCACAAGTGGTGCCCGAGGCCAATGCCGATATTCTCGCCAGTCTGAAAAGCCCGTTCCAGGTCAGCAGCCCAAGCCCGTCGGCCACTACGCTTGCCGTGGTGCTGGCGCCGTTGCTCGATCTGCTCGATCTGCAATACGTCAACGTCACCGCCAACCTGGCCGTTTCCGCGCAAGGCCGCGAGGCGGTCACCGAGCTCGCGCGGCAGACCGCCGAGCTGCTCAACATGCGTCCGCTGGAACCGACGTTCTTCGACCGGCAGATGGCGTTCAACCTGCTGGCGCAAGTCGGTGCGCCTGATGCGCAAGGCCATACGCTGCTGGAAAAGCGTCTGGTACGCGAGTTGCGTCAGGTCCTGGCAAAACCTTTGTTGAAGATTTCTGCCACTTGCGTTCAAGCCCCGGTGTTTTTTGGCGATAGCTTTAGCGTGACCTTGCAGTCAGGCAGCGCTGTTGACCTGGAAAAGATCAACGCCGCGCTCGAGGCAGCACCGGGCATTGAGCTGGTCGAGGCCGGCGATTATCCGACCGCGGTCGGCGATGCGGTGGGGCAGGACGTGGTCTACGTAGGCCGCGTGCGCAGTGGTGTCGACGACCCGGCGGAACTAAATCTTTGGCTGACGTCAGATAACGTACGCAAAGGCGCGGCGCTCAATGCCGTGCAACTGGCTGAGTTGTTGATAAAAGACCTGCTGTAAAAGATACTTGGCAACAATTTGTCGACTGATTCTAGGTGAGCGCTATGCTTGCCCGAAGCGCGTCGATGACGAGTCACCCTCCGGGACTTTCCGGGGCAGCACCGAAATGATCGCGCGCGGCGACCCCCGTCGTCGCGCGCAATGCCTTACGGCAGCGGTATTCAAAAGCTTCTCGCTGGCCGAGGAACGTTCAAACAAAGGATGAGGCTATGGTTCAAGTTCGCAAACTGGTGTTAGCAATAGCGGCCGCCTCGGCGCTGTCCTCCGGTATGGCGCATGCCCTCGGGCTCGGGGAGCTGACCCTGAAGTCGACCCTGAACCAGCCGTTGGTGGCTGAAATCGAGCTGCTCGACGTCAAGGATCTCACCGCCGCCGAGGTGGTGCCGAGCCTGGCTTCCCCTGAAGACTTCGCCAAGGCTGGCGTCGATCGGCAGGCCTTTCTCAATGACCTGACGTTCACCCCGGTACTCAACGCCAGCGGCAAAAGCGTGTTGCGCGTGACCTCGAGCCAACCGCTGTCGGAACCGATGGTGAAGTTCCTCGTGCAGGTGATGTGGCCCAATGGCCGCCTGCTGCGTGATTACAGCGTGCTGCTCGATCCGTCGAAGTTCTCGCCGCAGACCGCTGACGCCGCCGCGCAACCGGCGCCGTCGCAGACCATCACCGCGCCAACCACTGGCGCCACCCATCGCAATCAATACACCACCACGCCGCGCGACACCCTGTGGGAAATCGCCGCGAAGGCACGCAACGGTGGCTCGGTGCAGCAGACCATGCTGGCGATTCAGGCGCTTAATCCGAATGCCTTTATCGACGGCAACATCAACCGTCTGAAAACCGGTCAGGTGCTGCGTCTGCCGGATCCGGTACAAAGCACCGCGCTGCCGCAGTCGGCGGCCATCGCTGAAGTGGCGGCGCAGAACGAAGCCTGGCGTCAGGGCCGTCGTTACGCGGCCAAGCCTGGCACCGGTCAGCAGCAGTTGGATGCAACCAATCGCGGTCGTGGCAATACCGGTACAGCGGCCAACACTCAGGACAATCTGAGCCTGGTCTCGGCGGAAAGCGCCAAGCCCGGTGCGAAAGGCCCGGCCGGCGACGCCAAGGCGCTGAGCAACAAACTGGCAATCACCCAGGAAAACCTCGACACGACCCGTCGTGACAACGAGGAACTGAAAAGCCGCATGGCGGATCTGCAGAGCCAGTTGGACAAGCTGCAAAAGCTGATCGAGCTGAAGAACAATCAACTGGCGAAGATGCAGGCCGACGGCGCCGGCGCCGCGCCTGGCGCCACTGCTGCTGTGCCGCCGGTGCCGGCGATTACTGCCGAACTGGCGGCGACCCCGCCAGCCACCCCGGCCGACGCCGCAGCGGCTTCACCGACTCCAGAGTCGGCCATCGCGCCGCCAGCGGAAACCCCGGTTGAGCCAGTCGTCGAGCCGGTGGTCGAAACTACGCCGCCTGCTGCCGCCGATGACGACAAAGCCTTCAATGAACTGCTGACCAATCCGATCCTGCTCGGCCTGATCGGCGGCGGTGCGGTGGTTCTCCTGCTTCTGCTGTTGCTGCTGGCGCGTCGTCGCAAAGCCCAGCAGGAAGCCGAAAAGCACCTGCGCATGGCCCGCGCTCTGGCTGAAGAGCAAGAATTCTCCGCTGAGCAGGAACTGCCGGAAAGCAGCTTCTCTGGTCTCGAAACCCCAGCGGCCAGCGTCAAACTCAATACGCCAGCTCCGGCACCTGCGCCAGCCCCTGCACCGGTCGTCACTCCGGTGGTGATGGCTGCGCCGATTGCCGCACCTCTGGTGGCCCCGGCCGGCGAGCGCTCTGATGATGTGCTCGACAAAGCGCAATCGCACATCAATGCCGGTCGCCTCAATCAAGCCGCCGCGCTGCTGGAAGAGGGCGTCAGCCTTGAGCCGGAACGCAGCGATCTGCGCCTGAAGCTGATGGAAGTCTACGGCCAGCAGGGCGACCGTGATGCGTTCGTCGCGCAGGAGCGTCAACTGGTGGCTAATGGCGATAACTTCGCCAAGGTCGAAGCACTGAAGAGCCGCTTCCCGGCCATGGCCGTGGTTGCTGCCGGTGGGCTGGCGGCTGCCGCCGTCGCTGCCGAGCTGGACGCGCAGTACGTCAAGGAACTGCTGCAAGACGAGCCGCAAGCGCCCGAGACCGCCGCTGACGACCTCGACACCGCGTTCGATTTGAGCCTGGACGACCTCGACAACATCACCCCGGTCGATCCTGCGCCAGCGGTCGAGCCAGAAGCGCCTGTCGAGCTCGACGCGTTTCCGGCCGAAGACGATCTGAGCTTCGCTTCGGTGCTGCAAGAACAGACCGAGATGAAAGACAATCTCGACGATCTGTCGGACTTCGATCTGGATATGGATCTGGGCGCCGAACCATCGCCGGCCACGTTGGCTGAAGATGACTTCCTGCTGGATCTGGACGACGGCGTGAAGGACTTGCCGCCGGTCGAGACGCCGGTTGTCGCTGACGTGCCGCAGGACGATCTGGAGCTGCCAGCCGATTTCGACCTGTCGCTGGCGGACGAAATGGACAGCAACCCAGCTGCTGAGCCGGACGCCTTTGCGGCCGAGCTGGACGACGTCAATGCCGAGCTGGATCGCCTGTCGCAAAGCATGGCCGAGCCGAGCTTCACCGAAGCGGACGCGGCGATGGGTGACGATCTGGGCGAAGACGATTTCGACTTCCTCGCCGGCACCGACGAAGCGGCGACCAAACTCGATCTGGCCCAGGCCTACATCGACATGGGCGACGCCGACGGTGCCCGTGACATCCTCAACGAAGTGTTGACCGAGGGTGACGAGAAGCAGCGGGGCGAGGCCAAGGAAATGCTTTCCAACCTGGCGTAAGTTCAGCGGTAAACAACAAGCGGCAGCCCGGTGGGGCTGCCGTTTTTGTTTGTGCCGGATTCGGCGGTGTCTGAACGATTGCTTTCGCGAGCAGGCTCGCTCCCACAGTGGGACGCATTGCAAATGTGGCAGCGAGCCTGCTCGCGAAGGGGGCGGTACTGCCGATAGAGAACTCTGGCATCCCCAGCCCACCGCCTTATAATGCCCGCCTTTGCAAATCAGCAGGCTGTCCCACCTTGGCAAACATAGATAACCCGGTCGCCGAAATGGCGCCCGACGGCTTTTACCGCGTCGCGCTGGGCGTTGAGTACAAAGGCTCGCGCTACAGCGGCTGGCAGCGTCAGTTGACCGGTGTGGCGACGGTGCAGGAAGAGCTTGAAAAAGCTCTGTCGAAAGTCGCCAATTCACCGGTTTCCCTGCAATGCGCCGGGCGTACCGACGCCGGCGTGCATGCCTGCGGCCAAGTGGTGCACTTTGACACCCAGGTTGATCGCTCGCTGAAAGCCTGGGTCATGGGCGCCAACATCAATCTGCCTCACGACATCAGCGTCAGTTGGGCCAGGGTCATGCCGGCGCATTTTCATGCGCGCTTCAAGGCCATTGCCCGGCGTTATCGCTATGTGATCTACAACGATCAGATTCGGCCGGCGCACCTCAATGAAGAAATCACCTGGAATCACCGTCCGCTCGACGCCGAGCGTATGGCCGAGGCCGCGCAGTACCTGATCGGTACTCACGATTTCAGCGCGTTCCGGGCCGGTCAGTGCCAGGCCAAGTCGCCGATCAAGAAGATGCATCACCTGCGCGTGACCCGTCACGGCAAGATGATCGTGCTCGACATTCGTGCCAATGCCTTCCTGCATCACATGGTGCGCAATATTGCCGGTGTGCTGATGACCATCGGTGCCGGGGAGCGCCCGGTGGAGTGGATGAAAGAAGTGCTGGAGAGTCGCGAGCGTCGTTCCGGCGGGGTGACGGCGCATCCATATGGGCTCTATCTGGTGCAGGTCGAGTACCACGACGAATTCCCGTTACCCGAGCGCTTTATCGGGCCACATTTCCTTACGGGTTTCTCCGAACTTGACGGCTGACGCCCTCGGACGCTTTTGTTACCATCCGGGACGTTTTCGGATTTTGCCTTGAGGTTTTCCTGACATGTCAGCTGTTCGCAGCAAGATCTGCGGCATTACCCGCATCGAAGATGCACTGGCCGCCGTCGAAGCCGGTGCCGATGCGATCGGTCTGGTGTTTTACGCCAAGAGCCCGCGTGCAGTGAATGTGCAGCAGGCAAGGGCGATCATCAAGGCGTTGCCGCCGTTCGTCACCACCGTGGGGCTGTTCGTCAACGCCAGTCGTTGCGAGCTGGGAGAAATCCTCGATGCGGTGCCGCTTGATCTGCTGCAATTCCATGGCGACGAAAGCGCGCAGGAGTGCGAAGGCTGGCATCGTCCGTACATCAAGGCGCTGCGGGTCAAGGCTGGCGATGACATTGCCGCTGCCTGCGATGCCTTCCCCGGCGCCAGTGGCGTACTGCTCGACACGTATGTCGAAGGGGTGCCTGGCGGAACCGGCGAGGCGTTTGACTGGTCACTGATTCCGCAACACCTGAGCAAGCCGCTGATTCTGGCCGGTGGCCTGACGCCGGAGAACGTTGCTGATGCGGTAGCGCGGGTCAAGCCCTACGCGGTGGATGTCAGCGGCGGGGTAGAAGCGAGCAAAGGCATCAAGGATCACCACAAGATTCGCGCATTCATCAACGCGGTGCGCGGCAATACATTGTCGATGTGACGGCTGGCAGTCTGCCGCCGTCCATCAATGCACTTGCACAAAGCAGGCGCGGCTGAGGGTTGCTGAATCGTACGCAGGTCATGTTCCGCGCTGACCGCGACTCTTCATCAACCATCGCCACACACATGAATTTAGCTCAAGGGCATACGCGGGGCTGCGAACCAGAGCGTTCGGGCCGCCGGTACTGGAGAAAGAAAGCATGAGCAACTGGTTAGTAGACAAACTGATCCCTTCGATCATGCGCTCGGAGGTCAAGAAGAGCTCGGTGCCTGAAGGTCTGTGGCACAAATGCCCGTCCTGCGAGGCGGTGTTGTACCGTCCGGAGCTGGAAAAGACCCTGGACGTTTGCCCCAAGTGCAACCACCACATGCGCATCGGCGCACGTGCGCGCATCGACATCTTCCTCGACCCGGAAGGCCGCAACGAACTGGGTGCTGACCTGGAGCCGGTTGACCGTCTGAAATTCCGCGACGGCAAGAAGTACAAGGATCGTCTGGTTGCTGCGCAGAAGCAGACCGGCGAAAAAGACGCGCTGATCTCGGTCAGCGGTACCTTGCTGGGCATGCCGGTAGTGGTTTCGGCATTCGAATTCAACTTCATGGGCGGTTCCATGGGCGCCATCGTCGGTGAGCGCTTCGTTCGCGCTGCCAACTACGCACTGGAAAACCGCTGCCCGATGATCTGCTTCGCCGCTTCCGGTGGCGCACGCATGCAGGAAGCGCTGATCTCGCTGATGCAGATGGCCAAGACCTCGGCCGTGCTGGCGCGCCTGCGTGAAGAAGGCATTCCGTTCATCTCCGTACTGACCGACCCGGTCTACGGCGGTGTTTCCGCCAGTCTGGCGATGCTCGGTGACGTCATCGTTGGCGAACCGAAAGCCCTGATCGGCTTCGCCGGTCCGCGGGTAATCGAGCAGACCGTGCGCGAAAAACTGCCAGAAGGCTTCCAGCGCAGCGAGTTTCTGCTGGAACACGGCGCCATCGACATGATCATCCACCGTCAGGAACTGCGCCCACGTCTGGGTAACCTGCTGGCACAAATGACCGGCAAGCCGACGCCGAAGTTCGTCGCCGCGCCGATCGAGCCGATCGTGGTTCCGCCGGTGCCTGCCAACGTATGACCCAGCGCACCCTTGGTGAATGGCTCGCCTACCTCGAGCAGTTGCATCCGTCGGCCATCGACATGGGCCTGGAGCGTTCGCAACAGGTAGCGTCCCGCATGGGGCTGGGCCAGCCGGCGCCTCGGGTGATCACGGTCACCGGCACCAACGGCAAGGGTTCGACCTGCGCGTTCGTGGCTTCTTTGCTGCGTGCGCAGGGCCTTAGCGTTGGCGTCTACAATTCTCCGCACCTGCTGCGTTATAACGAGCGGGTGCAACTCAATGGCGTCGAAGCCACTGACGTCCAGCTGTGCGAAGCCTTTGCTGCGGTCGAGGCGGGCCGCGGCGAGACTTCCCTGACTTACTTCGAAATGGGCACTCTGGCAGCGCTCTGGCTGTTCCAGCAGGCCGCGCTTGATGCTGTGGTGCTTGAAGTGGGTCTGGGCGGGCGTCTGGACACGGTCAATGTGGTCGATGCCGACATCGCGCTGGTCACCAGCATTGGTGTCGATCACGCCGATTATCTGGGCGACACCCGCGAATCCGTCGCCTTCGAGAAGGCCGGTATCTTCCGCCAGGGCAAACCGGCCCTGTGTGGCGACCTGAATCCGCCGCAACCACTGCTCGACAAGGCGCGTGAACTGGCTTGCCCGTTTTTTCTGCGTGGACGCGATTTCGATCTTGGCACCACCGAGCAGCATTGGCAGTGGCGCGGTACCGATGCACAGGGCGAGGCGGTCGAACTGCGTGACTTGCCACTGCTTGATCTGCCGATGGAAAACGCCGCGCTGGCGCTGCAAGCCTATCTGCTGACAGGTTTGCCGTGGAATGCCGAACAGATCGTATCTGCATTGCAGGCGACGCGCGTGGTCGGGCGCCTCGATCGTCGTTCGTTCGAATGGAACGGCAAGCGCCTGAACCTGTTGCTGGATGTCGGTCACAATCCGCATGCCGCTGAATATCTCGCGCGACGTCTGGGTGCGCGGCCGCCGGTTGGCAAGCGTTTGGCGGTGTTCGGGTTGCTGGCGGACAAGGATCTGGATGGTGTTGTTGGCGAATTGAATGCTAGTGTCGCGCATTGGGCTGTCGCGCCGCTGGATTCGCCGCGCGCGCGTCCGGTGGCTGAGCTTGAGGCAGCGCTGCAGAACCTTGGTGCTTCGGTTACGTCTTACGCCAGCGTTGCGGCCGCTCTGGAAGGGCAGTGCGCTATAGCAACCAGCGACGACGAGATTCTGTTGTTCGGATCATTTTATTGTGTCGCCGAGGCCCTTGAATGGCTGGCCCGGCGCTCCACGGAGGAAGCGGCAAATGGCTTTGCTGGATAAAGCGTACAAGCAGCGCATGGTTGGCGCGCTGGTGCTGGTGGCGCTGGCGGTGATCTTCCTGCCGATGCTGTTTTCCCGTCAGGATGAGCAGCGTCAGGTGACCGTCGAGGCCCCGGCTGCGCCTCAGCCTTCGGCCATGCCGCAAGTGCAAATGGACCCGGTCGCCGTGCCTGAGCCCCAGGCTTTGCCACAAGAGCCGGTGCCAACGGACGAAGAGGTCGCTGAAGAAGCGGTGCCTGCTGCTCCGGCTGCTGCTCCGGCCGCCCCGGCACCGACCATCCCGGCGCAGATTGCCCGCCCGGCAACGCCGCCACCGGTGGCCAAGCCGATTCCGGCGCCGGCTCAGCCAATCACCTCCGCAACCAGCAAGCCTGACACCACGCAGAGCCGCGTCGATGCCAACGGTCTGTCGGTGAGCTGGTCGGTGCAACTGGCCAGTCTGTCGAGCCGCGCCAGCGCCGAAAGCCTGCAGAAGAACCTGCGCAGCCAGGGTTATAACGCCTACATTCGTTCGGCCGATGGCAAGAATCGGGTGTTCGTCGGTCCGCTGATCGAGCGTGCCGAGGCCGATCGTCTGCGTGATCTGCTGAGCCGTCAACAGAACCTCAAGGGCTTCGTTGTCCGTTTTCAGCCTGAACGTGGCTGAAATCTATCACCTCGATTGAAAAGCACTGACAATCGCAGCTTACCGACAGCCATGCGCTCTGCTAAAATGCGCCGCCTTATCCGTCTGTAGGCTGCACTGTGCCATTTACCTGGGTTGACTGGGCGATCGTTGCAATCATCGCCATCTCCGCATTGATCAGTCTGAGCCGCGGCTTCGTAAAGGAAGCGTTATCGCTGCTGACCTGGATCATCGCAGGAGCGGTTGCCTGGATGTTTGGTGGCTCACTGTCCGAGTACCTCGCCGGATACATCGAAACCCCATCGGCTCGCGTGATCGCGGGCTGTGCCATCATGTTTGTCGCCACACTGATCGTGGGCGCAATGATCAATTATCTTATCGGCGAGTTGGTTCGCGTCACCGGGTTGTCCGGGACCGACCGATTCCTCGGCATGGCCTTCGGCGCAGCGCGTGGCGTGTTGCTGGTGGTCGTGGCGGTCGGGCTGTTGAGCCTGGGGCCGGTACAGCAGGACGGGTGGTGGAAAGAATCACAGCTCGTGCCCAAGTTTCTATTGGTCGCCGACTGGTCCAAAAACCTGATACTCGGGTGGAGCAGTCAGTGGCTTGCCAGCGGAATCAGCGTACCCGCTGAGATTCCGTTCAAGGAGCAGCTCTTGCCGACGGCGAAAACGCCTCAGTGAGTGCTGTTCAGTTCAGATCCATTAAGTAGGGGTTGCGTCGCATGTGTGGCATCGTCGGTATCGTCGGTAAGTCGAACGTCAATCAGGCGCTGTATGACGCGCTAACCGTGCTCCAGCACCGCGGCCAGGACGCTGCCGGTATCGTGACCAGCCATGATGGCCGGTTGTTCCTGCGCAAGGATAATGGCCTGGTGCGTGACGTGTTCCAGCAGCGTCACATGCAGCGTCTGGTCGGCCACATGGGTATCGGCCACGTCCGTTACCCGACTGCCGGCAGCTCGACGTCGGCCGAAGCCCAGCCGTTCTACGTCAACTCGCCGTACGGCATCACCCTGGCGCACAACGGCAACCTGACCAACGTTGAACAGTTGGCCAAAGAGATCTACGAATCCGATCTGCGTCACGTCAACACCAGTTCCGACTCGGAAGTGCTGCTCAACGTGTTCGCCCACGAGCTGGCCCAGCGCGGCAAGCTGCAGCCGACCGAAGAGGACGTGTTCGCCGCTGTGACCGACGTGCACAACCGTTGTGTTGGTGGTTACGCCGTTGTGGCGATGGTCACCGGTTACGGCATCGTTGGTTTCCGCGACCCGCACGGCATTCGCCCGATCGTGTTCGGCCAGCGTCACACTGACGAAGGCGTCGAGTACATGATTGCCTCGGAAAGCGTTTCCCTGGACGTGCTCGGTTTCACCCTGATCCGCGATCTCGCGCCAGGCGAAGCGGTGTACATCACCGAAGATGGCAAGCTGCACACCCGTCAGTGCGCAACCAACCCGTCGCTGACCCCGTGCATCTTCGAACACGTCTACCTGGCGCGTCCGGATTCGATCATCGACGGCGTGTCGGTGTACAAAGCGCGTCTGCGCATGGGCGAGAAGCTCGCCGAGAAGATCCTGCGCGAGCGCCCTGAGCACGACATCGACGTGGTCATCCCGATTCCGGACACCAGCCGTACTGCCGCGCTGGAGCTGGCCAATCACCTTGGCGTGAAATTCCGCGAAGGCTTCGTCAAGAACCGTTACATCGGTCGCACCTTCATCATGCCGGGCCAGGCCGCACGCAAGAAGTCGGTACGCCAGAAGCTCAATGCCATCGAGCTGGAATTCCGCGGCAAGAACGTCATGCTGGTCGATGACTCGATCGTGCGCGGCACCACTTGCAAGCAGATCATCCAGATGGCCCGCGAAGCCGGCGCGAAAAACGTCTACTTCTGCTCGGCGGCACCTGCGGTGCGCTTCCCGAACGTCTACGGTATCGACATGCCGAGCGCTCACGAACTGATCGCGCACAACCGTTCGACTCAGGACGTGGCCGATCTGATCGGCGCTGACTGGCTGATCTATCAGGACTTGCCTGACTTGATCGAAGCGGTCGGTGGCGGCAAGATCAAGATCGAGCACTTCGATTGCGCGGTGTTCGACGGCAAGTACGTGACCGGTGACGTCGACGAGGCTTACCTGAACAAGATCGAACAGGCGCGCAACGATGCCTCGAAGGTCAAGACCCAGGCAGTCAGTGCGATCATCGATCTGTACAACAACTGAGTTTCCACCGGCCCTGAGGGGCCGGTTTTGTATCTGATATTCATTGTTCGAGAACAGCAAGGAGAGACAGCATGAGTCAGGAATGGGATGCCGGTCGGCTGGACAGCGACCTCGAAGGCGTAGCGTTCGATACCCTGGCCGTCCGTGCCGGTCAGCACCGCACGCCGGAAGGCGAACACGGTGACCCGATGTTCTTCACCTCCAGTTACGTGTTCCGCACCGCTGCCGATGCAGCGGCGCGCTTTGCCGGCGAAGTGCCGGGCAACGTCTATTCGCGCTACACCAACCCGACCGTGCGCGCGTTCGAAGAACGCATTGCCGCGCTGGAGGGCGCCGAGCAAGCCGTCGCCACGGCAACCGGCATGGCCGCGATCATGGCGGTGGTGATGAGCCTGTGCAGTGCTGGCGATCATGTGCTGGTGTCGCGCAGCGTGTTCGGCTCGACCATCAGCCTCTTCGAGAAGTACTTCAAACGCTTCGGCGTCGAAGTCGATTACGTCCCGCTGGCCGATCTGTCAGCCTGGGACGCGGCGATCAAGTCCAACACCAAACTGCTCTTTGTCGAGTCGCCGTCCAATCCTTTGGCCGAACTGGTGGATATCGCCGCACTGGCAGAAATCGCGCATGCCAAGGGCGCGCAGCTGGTGGTCGACAATTGCTTCTGCACCCCGGCGTTGCAGCAGCCGCTGAAGCTCGGCGCGGACATTGTCGTGCACTCGGCGACCAAGTTCATCGACGGTCAGGGTCGCTGCATGGGCGGCGTTGTCGCCGGTCGCGGTGAACAGATGAAAGAAGTGGTGGGTTTCCTGCGGACCGCCGGGCCGACCCTCAGCCCGTTCAACGCGTGGATCTTCCTCAAAGGCCTCGAGACCCTCAACCTGCGCATGAAAGCGCATTGCGCCAACGCTCAGGCGCTGGCCGAATGGCTGGAGCAGCAGGACGGCATCGAGAAGGTCCATTACGCCGGTCTGAAGAGCCATCCGCAGCACGAGTTGGCCCAGCGCCAGCAGAAGGGCTTCGGTGCGGTGGTCAGCTTCGAGGTCAAGGGCGGCAAAGAAGGCGCCTGGCGCTTTATCGATGCCACGCGGTTGATTTCGATCACCGCCAACCTCGGCGACAGCAAAACCACGATCACCCATCCAAGCACCACCTCCCACGGCCGTTTGGCGCCACAGGAGCGTGAAGCGGCAGGCATTCGTGACAGTCTGATCCGCGTTGCGGTCGGTCTGGAAGATGTGGCTGACCTGCAAGCTGACCTGGCGCGCGGTCTGGCGGCATTGTGATCGAGTTGTCCACACCCGCGGCCAACACCCATGGCCGCGTGGCGCTGGTCACTGGCGCTGCACGCGGTATCGGCCTCGGAATCGCCGCTTGGCTGATCAGCGAAGGCTGGCAGGTGGTGCTGACCGATCTTGATCGGGTGCGTGGTTCGAAAGTGGCGAAGGTGCTCGGCGAGAACGCCTGGTTCATCGCCATGGACGTCGCCGACGAAAATCAGGTCGCGCTGGGCGTGGCCGAGGTATTGGGGCAGTTTGGTCGCCTTGATGCGTTGGTCTGCAACGCGGCGGTCGCCGATCCGCACAACATCACCCTGGAAAGCCTCGATCTGGCGTATTGGAATCGGGTGCTGGCGGTGAATCTGAGCGGGCCGATGTTACTGGCCAAGCACTGTGCGCCGTATCTGCGTGCGCACAACGGTTCGATCGTCAATCTGGCCTCGACCCGCGCGCGACAGTCGGAGGCGGACTCCGAGGCGTATGCGGCGAGCAAGGGCGGGCTGTTGGCGCTGACCCATGCGCTGGCAATCAGCCTTGGACCGGAAATCCGCGTGAACGCAGTCAGTCCTGGCTGGATTGATGCCCGTGATCCCTCGGTGCGTCGCGCCGAACCTTTGGCCGATGCCGATCATGCTCAGCATCCGGCGGGCAGGGTAGGGACTGTCGAGGACGTGGCGGCGATGGTGGCGTGGTTGCTGTCGAGGAATGCGGGATTTGTCACCGGGCAGGAATTTGTCGTCGATGGCGGCATGACCAAGAAAATGATCTACGAGCAGTGAAAGGCAGCTTCAAGCTTCAAGCTTCAAGCTGCAAGCTGCAAGCTGCAAGCTGCAAGTTAAAGCAAGACGCTGGTCTGCCTGCTTTAGGTGATCATCCTTTTCTTGAAGCTTGAAGCTTGAAGCTTGAAGCTTGAAGCTTGAAGCTTGAAGCTTGAAGCTTGAAGCTTGAAGCTTGAAGCTTGAAGCTTGAAGCTTGAAGCCGTTTTTGAAAAAAACTCCAATCCTGCTATTGACTTAGCTTCGCCACCTGCGTAAATTTCGCGGCCTCGGAGATGCAAACGGGTGATTAGCTCAGCTGGGAGAGCGTCTGCCTTACAAGCAGAATGTCGGCGGTTCGATCCCGTCATCACCCACCACTCCCGAGAAGCTTGCGCAAGCAAGAGAGTAGGCTGAAAGTGCCTGCACCGACGCGCAGCGGTAGTTCAGTCGGTTAGAATACCGGCCTGTCACGCCGGGGGTCGCGGGTTCGAGTCCCGTCCGCTGCGCCATATTTTACGAGTCAGATTCATCTGGTTCGCGATTACCAGGCACCGAAGCCGGTAATCAAAACGAGTTACTTGAGCGCAAGCTCAAAGCGATACGCAGCGGTAGTTCAGTCGGTTAGAATACCGGCCTGTCACGCCGGGGGTCGCGGGTTCGAGTCCCGTCCGCTGCGCCATATCTGTTTCAAGGATCACTGAACGCCTTGAAGCGCCGAAACCAGTCATAGGCTGGATCGGATCGATAGCAAAGACCCTGGTCGAAAGACCGGGGTTTTTTGTGTCTGAAATTTGGTTATTCCCCTCTCGAACTCCCGCGCAAATCGTCCTGTAGGAGCTGCGGCACGCTGCGATCTTTTGATCTTGCTCTTAAAAAATCCAGATCAAAAGATCGCAGCCTCGTCTCACTCGACAGCTCCTGCAAGAATCTCTGCAAGCCTACTGCGGTGCCACGTCGCATTGATTTTTTTGATTATTTAGTCAGGTTTTTGTAACTGGTTGTTTGCTGTGGGCGCAGAAACCTTTAAAGTTAACCTTTCGGTCAGCTTTGCACTGTCAACACAGCTCTTTGCTTCGCCAGAAAGAGCTTCTGCACGACTCGAGATCCCCAGTAGATAACCACAAGGGCGGACCTATAACCGCCCAGAGGATGATCCATGTCCAACCGTGAAATATCCCGGCGCTCGTTCCTCCAGGGCGGGCTGGTGGCGGGTGTGAGCGTTACGCTCACGCCGCTCAGCAGTCAGGCGCTGGCTGCCTTGATGGAAAACAGCGTCACCGTGCCGTCCGAGAAATGGCTCGGCAATAACGGCAAGGCCCGTCAACGCAACGATGCCTTGTCCAAGGTCTGCGGCAGCAAGGTGTTTGCCCGCGACATCCGCGCCAAAGACATGCCTGGCTGGCCTGAGCAACAAGGCCACGCGATGCTGCTGAAAACCATCAAGGCCGACCGTATCTACGCAGGTTACGACCTGTCGTGGCTCGGCGCCGATCTGCAGCCGGACCGCATCGTTACCGCTGCCGATCTGGACAAGGACGGTATCGTCTTCCCCGAAGAGCACGCGCCTGATCCATTGCTGCCGGAAGGCAAAGTGCCGATGTTCATCGGTCACCCGGTAGCGATTCTGATCTGGAACGACTTCGAGCGTTTCCGTCAGGCCAAGAATCAACTCAAATTCAATGACAAAGCGATTCGTTACGGCGCCAAGGTGCCGTTCTACGAAGGCGATCCCTACGGCAGCTTCCGCTACGTGCGCGTCGGCGGCGCGACCTCGGCGGACGAAGACGAGTTCGCCAGCCTCAAGGATTCGATCCTGTTCCCGATGCTGAAGAACCGCCGTCCAGTCTGGAATGCATCGCCGAACCTGCATGGCAACCTCACCGAGCGCGGCCTGTTCTACGCCGACCGCATGAAGCAGGAAATCGACACGCCGCCAGACAACTGGCTGGTGTTCGATGAGCGCTACAAGACGCCGTCGATCGAACCGGCCGCCCTCGAGCCGGACAACGGCAACGGCTGGTACGACCCGAAAACCAAAACCCTGCATTTCGTCGTGGCGACGCAGTGCCCGCTGGAAGTCGCGACCGAGACCGCGAAGATGATCGGGCCGTCGCGTTTCGGCTTGTCCAATCTGAACATGCACCCGGGCTATACCGTCGGCTATGGCTCCAAAGACCACAACATTTTTGTCTACTACGCAGCCCTGGCTGCGCTGTACGGCGCCGGTGTGCCGGTGCGTCTGGCCAACGACCGCTACGAGCAGTTCCAGAGCGGCATCAAGCGTCACCCGTTCGACATCCGCTACCAGTTGGCCGTGGACAAGAATGACTACACCTTCAAGATTTTTCGCGCGGAAATGAGCGTCGACGGCGGCGGTCGGGTCAACTACAGCCCATCGGTGGCGGCGGTTGGCGCCACCGCAGCGCAGTCGATCTACTACATGCCGCAGAACGACCTGCAGGTCACCGCGTACCACTCGCGCGCAGTCGAAGCGGGTTCGATGCGCGGTTACGGCACTCTGCAAAGCATGGCGGCGACCGAAATGATGGTCGACGAGATCGCCAATCGCCTGGGTGTCGACGCCATCGATTTGCGCCGCAGGAATGCCCTGCGCTCCGGCATGAAAAACACCCAGGGCGCAATCCCGGCCGGTGCACTGCGCCTGCACGAAATTCTCGACAAGGCCTCGGTGCACGAAGTCTGGAAAAATCGCGACACGATCAAGCAGCAACGTGAAGCGGCAGACCCGGATAACTGGTACGGCGTCGGTTTCGCCATCTGCCAGAAAGACTTCGGCACCGGCTCCGAAGCGCCTATGGCCAGCATCGAATTCACCGCAGACGGGCGCATTACCCTGCGCCACATCGGTATCGAAATCGGTACCGGGATGTCCACCTCGCAAGCCTTGGTCGTTGCCGATTTCCTCGGCAGCCCGGCGCACGAGGTGAAGACCGGCGAAACCGAATGGCAGGAAATGCAGCTGATCAGCAGCGGTAACCCTTACATCATGAGTCAGGCCGAGCAGGACAATCTGCTGCGCAACCCGCGCTGGGTCGGCAAGCTGGCGTCGGCGTCTTCGGCGACCAACTCCGCCTATTACTTCAGCCACGCGACCCGTGAAGCGGCGCGTGTGCTGTTCAACCACGGCTTGTGGCCGGCGGCGCTGGAGATCTGGCGCCAGGGTCCGTACGGCGGCCAGGCCAACCCTTACGTAGTGCGCCGCGAAGATGCGCATTGGGTCGACGGCAAGCTGACCGCCAACGGCATGCAACCGCTGAGCTTCGAAGAGCTGGCCAAGCGCGCCCATGAACGCGGTCTGGTGACAGGCGCCACGGTGCACGGTTTCAACCGCTGGAGCTGGGCCGAGGCCGAGTACAGCATCGACGGCGTGCGCGAGCGCCTGCCGCTCGACGGTCTGGCGGTGAAATACGGCGATGGCGCGCCGCAAGCGAAGAAAGCGCAGATGAACAGCGCCGGCTTCCACTTGCTTGATCGGCAGAACGTCAACTACCCGGTAGTGCAGTTGAACAACGCTGCCGTGACCTATTACAGCCCGGTCGCGACGCTAGTCGAGTTGAAGGTCAATAAAGGCTCGGCGGAAGTCCAAGTGCTCAACCACCATTCGTGGATCGAGTGCGGTCGGGTGCTGGTTGAAGAGTTGGTCAAGGGCCAGCTTGAAGGCGGCATCGCCATGGGTATTGGTCATGCGCTGATGGAAGAGATGCCGCTGTACGAAGGCGGGCCGGGGGAGGGTGACTGGAACTTCAACCGTTACCGTCTGCCGATGGCCCGTCACGTAGCGGTGTGGAAGCAGACTGCGGAGATCCTGCCGCCGCTGTCGCCGAGCGATCCGTCCAAGGGCATCGCCGAAGTGGTGATGATCCCGATTGTCGGTGCCATCGGTAACGCCGTGGCGCATGCCATCGGTAAACGTGTTCGCGACCTGCCCATCACTGCTGCGCGCATCAAGGAGGCCCTCAATGGCTAACCGTCCGCTTCAACTGACCCTCAATGGTCAATCCGTCGGCCCGGTGGACATCCCTGATGATCTGCCGATGATCGACTATCTGCACGAATACAAAAACCTCACCGGCTCGCGGCTGGGCTGCGGTCAGGGGATCTGCCACGCCTGTGTGGTGATCGTCGATAACCCCGACGGTACCAGCGAAGAAGTGCGCACCTGCATCACCGGCGCGCACTACTTCGAGGGCAAGAAAGTCCGCACCATCGAAGGCCACGCCACTCGCGACGAGCAGGGCCAGGTCACCGAGCTCAATCCGATCCAGCAGCGCTTCGTCGACGAGTTTGCCTTCCAGTGCAGCTACTGCGCGCCAGGCTTCGTCAACGCTGCCACCGTGCTGGTGGAGAAGCTGCAGCGTCAGCCAACCGTACACAGCAAGCTGGAACAGGTGATCGAGGACAGCCTCGGCCATCACGTCTGCCGCTGCACCGGGTACGTGCGTTATTACAACGCCACGCGCAACGTGCTGACCGATCTCGGTCTGGTCAAGGAGGGTTGAGCATGAAGCGTTTACTGACCCGCCTGGCTTTCGCGGTCGGACTGGCTGCGCCGCTTTTGGCGGCCCACGCCGAGGATCAGGTCAAGCGCGGCGAATACCTCGCCCGCGCCGCTGACTGCATGGCCTGCCACACTGCACCGGGTGGCGCGCCCTATGCCGGTGGCCTGCCGATTGTCTCGCCATTCGGCACGATCTACGGCACCAACATCACCCCGAGCAAAGAGCACGGCATCGGCCTGTACAATGATGACGAGTTCTTCGCTGCGTTGACCGAAGGCAAGCGTCGCGACGGTGCGAATCTGTATCCAGCGATGCCGTATACCTCGTATCACCTGATGCCGCGCGCCGATTCCGATGCGATTCACGCGTACCTGAAAACCATCGAGCCGATCGAGCGCGCCGCACCGGTGACCAGCCTGAGCTTTCCGTTCAATGTGCGTCTGGGCCTGACCGGCTGGAACATGCTCTACGGCAAAGACGTCAAGCTGGAGCCGGCCGAAGGCAAAAGTGAGGCATGGAAGCGCGGCCAGTACATGGTCGACGTTCTCGGTCACTGCGGCGAATGCCATACGCCACGCGGCCTGCCCGGCGCGATGCAAATGGACAAGCGCATGACCGGCGGCATTCTCAATGGTTATCTGGCACCGAGCCTGCTGGCCACCGACCTGGCCGCGCGCGGCTGGAATCAGCAGGATCTGGGCACGTTTCTCAAGCACGGCATGAGCGCGCAAGGAACGATGTTCAACGAAATGTTCCCGGTGTTTCACAACAGCACTCAAGGTCTGAGCGATGCTGACCTGGCGGCAATGGCGACGTTCCTCCTTGGCGAGCAACCGCCACCAGCCAAAGAGCTCGTCGAAGTACCGCTGGACAAGCTCAGCGCGAGTGCCCAGCGCGGCCGTCAGGAATATCTGAACGTCTGCGCCGGTTGTCACGCGGTTGGCGGTGAAGGCAAACCGCACATTGCAGTGGCCATGCGTGGCAACACGACGTTGCGCCTGGAAGATCCGCGCAACTTGTTGCGAGTGATCGAGGACGGCATCGGCGAACAGAAGTTCTCCGGGTTCGAGCACATGCAGCCGATGCCGGGTTTTGCTGAAAAGCTCAGTCCTGAGCAATTGACTGATCTGCTCAACTACCTGCGTCAGGGTTGGGGCGGGCAGGGCGCTGAACTGGCGGTGAGCGAAGTGCAGAAGCTGCAAGCCGACGCACCGAGCGTCGAGCACAAGGCGCACTGATATGCAGCATCTCGATCTGCAAGTGGTGCGTCGGGCGCTGGAATGGTCGGTGGCCGGGCAGCGAATCTGGCTGTGCACGGTGCTGACCACTTACGGCTCGGCACCGCGCGCGCCGGGTTCGCTGCTCGCGGTGAACGAAGGCGGGCAGTGGATCGGTTCGCTATCGGGCGGTTGCGTCGAGGAGGATTTCCTTGAGCGCGTCGCCGAAGGTGCGTTTCTCGAAGCGGTAAGCGTCGTGCGTTACGGCGAAGGCGATGATCCGCGCTCGCGGGTCAGTCTGCCTTGCGGCGGCATTCTTGATGTGCTGGTTGAGAAACTTGACGCCGACTGCGCGGTGCAGGCGCACCTGCGTGAACTGGAATCGGCGCTGCTGGGTCAGCGTCGTCTGCTTCGCGAAGTTGATCTGGCCAGCGGTGCGCGCACTCTGTTTGCTGATCGCGAGCAGGGCGCGCGGATCGAGCGTGAGATCGATCGGGTGCGCATTCGTGTCGGTGCAGCACAGCGCTTGTTGCTCGCCGGGTACTCCAGTGTGGCGCAGGCCTGTGCCGAGTTCGCGGTAGGGCTTGGCTTCGAAGTGATTCTCTGCGATCCGCGTGATGAAGTGCTTGAAGGCGTGGTGCTCAATAGCGTGGAAATCCGTCGACAGTTGCCTTCGGTGTTCATTGCCGACGGTGGTTGTCATCGCGATACGGCGGTAGTGGCGTTGACCCATGATCCGCGCATCGACGATCTGGCGATGATGGAAGCGGTGCGCACCGAAGCGTTTTACATCGGTGTGATGGGATCGCAGCAGACGTCGCAGAAACGCTTCGAGCGCTTACGCCGCATTGGTGGCTTGAGTGAGGCAGAGCTGGCGCGGGTTCATGCGCCGATCGGCCTCAACCTCGGCAGCAAGACACCGGCGGAAATTGCGCTGGCGGTGCTGGCGGATATCCTGCGGATTCGTAGCGGGATCGCTCGGGATCAGCTCTGATCCTAAGCCTTGCTGAATCTACTGTGGCGAGGGGATTTATCCCCGTTGGACTGCGCAGCAGTTCCCTCCTGCTCAAGAGGGGGCGCTGCGCACCCCCAACGGGGATAAATCCCTTCGCCACAATGGTGTTTATAGGCCGTACTTATCGCGCAGCCCGTAATACCAAGCACCCAGCGCGGCAAACGGTGTGCGCAGCAATTGCCCGCCGGGGAAGGGATAGTGCGGCAGGTCGGCAAAGGCATCGAAGCGCTCGGCCTGACCGCGCAACGCTTCGGCGAGGACCTTGCCCGCCAGGTGCGTGTAGGTGACACCGTGACCGCTGCAACCCTGCGAATAATAGATGTTGTCGCCCAGGCGCCCGACCTGCGGCAAGCGCGAAAGGGTCAACAGGAAGTTGCCGGTCCAGGCGTAATCGATCTTCACATCCTTGAGTTGCGGGAAAGCCTTGAGCATCTTCGGGCGGATGATCGCTTCGATGTTCGCCGGATCGCGAGCGCCGTAAACCACGCCGCCACCGAAGATCAAGCGCTTGTCGGCGGTCAGGCGATAGTAGTCGAGCAGATAGTTGCAGTCTTCTACGCAGTAATCCTGCGGCAATAGCGCCTTCGCCAGCTCATCGCCCAGTGGCTCGGTAGTGATCACTTGAGTGCCGCACGGCATCGATTTGGCCGCCAGTTCCGGTACCAGATTACCGAGGTAGGCGTTGCCGGCGACGATGATGAACCTGGCCCTGACCTTGCCCTGCGGCGTATGCACAACCGGATTGGCGCCGCGCTCGATGCGCACGGCAGGTGATTGCTCATAGATGGTGCCGCCGAGAGACTCGACTGCCGCCGCTTCTCCGAGCGCCAGATTCAGCGGATGGATGTGGCCGCCGCTCATATCGAGCATGCCACCGACGTACTGATCGCAACCCACCACTTCACGAATGCGGCGTTGATCCATCAATTCCAGCTGGGTGTGGCCGAAGCGCTCCCACAGGCGCTTTTGCGATTCTAGGTGCCCCATTTGTTTGGCGGAAAGGGCGGCGAATACACCGCCGTCCTTCAGGTCGCACTGAATATTGTATCTGGCCACGCGCTCGCGAATGATCTGGCCACCTTCAAAGGCCATTTCGCCGAGCAGTTGCGCCTGCTTGGGGCCGACCGTGCGTTCAATGACGTCGATGTCGCGGCTATAGCTGTTGACGATCTGCCCGCCGTTTCGGCCCGAGGCGCCAAAACCGACTTTCGCCGCTTCCAGCACGGTTACGCGAAAACCGTTCTCCAACAGGAACAGGGCGGACGACAGCCCGGTATACCCGGCGCCGATCACACAGACGTCCGTCTCCACATCATCCTGCAGCACAGGGCGTGGTGGTACGGCATTGGCCGACGCAGCGTAATAAGACTCTGGGTATTGGGTGTTCGCCATCCTGCCGCCTCTGTTTAATATATTTTACGAGTGCGTCGATCCTACCCGAGTTGAAAAACCTCCGCCAGCCACCGGAAACTCTTCGTCGCTGAGGCGAAATTAAATATTTTGCATATTCATAGGGTTAGGTGAAAAAAAGGTGTTGACACCCCTCCGGAATTCCGTAGAATGCCGCCTCACAGCAGGCACGTAGCTCAGTTGGTTAGAGCACCACCTTGACATGGTGGGGGTCGTTGGTTCGAGTCCAATCGCGCCTACCAAACAAAATCCGCTCTGCTGGGCGGTCTAGAAGGGCTCACCGAAAGGTGAGCCCTTTTTTGTTGTCTGCGATTTGCGCAACGTCTGTTACCGGTCCTTTCCGCTTCGTTCTGATCAGCTCTCCATTCATTACTGTTTGCGCAAAATGATCAAGCGCCATTTTGGTGCATTCTTCTTCCATTTCGTTGTTGAAAACACCTGAATATCCAAAGGCTTACAGCTCTTTTTCTCCAACCGGTTATCGAAAAAGCCTTGTTGCATGTTGGGAATTTAAGTAACATCCGTTCCGCGTTCACCACCACGGTTTATGCATTTTTAAATCCCAAGCTTCCATCAGCTGCTTGGGATTTTTTTTGCCTGCGATTTGGCGTTTGGGCGCCTATCCCTCCATCACCTCCAAGCGAGGCGCGGTTTTTTCGTCTACTACTGACTGGCCGATTTTCAACTCTTTATAAGGGAGTGCGTCGATGCTGAGTCAGTGGGTCCTTGCCGCTATTCATCTATTCGCGTTTGCCTTGGCTTTCTGGGCGGCGCTGACGCGCGGCACAGCTTTCCGAAAGCTCTCGGCGGGCACGGGAGAGGTCAAGTACGTTCTGCTCGCGGATAACTTGTGGGGGCTTTCAGCTTTGACGCTGCTTATCACCGGAGCGATGCGTGCTTTTGGTGGTTACGAGAAAGGCTCTGACTATTACCTGCATCAGCCGCTGTTTCATCTGAAGATGACGCTGTTCTTGCTGATCCTGCTGATGGAGCTGGCACCGATGATCACGCTGATCAAATGCCGCATCGCATCCTCGCGCGGTGCGGCGCTTGATAGCGGACGTGCGAAGTTGTACGCGCGAATCAGTCATGTTGAAGCGCTGCTGCTGATCCTGATGATGGTCGCGGCGACAGGCATGGCGCGTGGCGTGATATTCGCTTAGAAGGCGAAATTCGCCGTGCTCTATCGGAAACGTCCGACAGCCAGCTCCAGGAGTGAAAGGTAATATCGGCGCAAGAAAGGAGGGAGGGGCAAGTGAAAGGAGTCAGCATGCTTCAGGCGCCGTGCCCAGCGGGGTGAAATGCGGATGGCTAAACGGCGCGTGAATCTTTAGCCAGTCTTGCGCGACGGCAATAGGACTGGCTACGTAATGCAAAGTGGCTCAGGGCGTTTGCGGCTTGTCCGGAGCGGTCAGGCCGGCCTGGATGCGTTGGTAGATTTCTTCACGGTGCACTGCCACGTTTTTCGGAGCGTTGATACCGATGCGGACTTGTTGGCCGCTGACTCCGAGGATGGTGATCGTGATGTCATCACCAATGTTTATGCTTTCACCGACTTTGCGGGTGAGTATCAGCATGGTCTTCTCCTTGATTGCTTTGTAGGGCACCTGATTCAGACAGTGCAGAGGTCGGTGGTATCTATAGATTAGTGCGAAGTCTCACGGTTTGGGTGCCTCTTTCTGACGCGCAGAAGCGGCATTAATTCCCAGGGCGTAACTATACAGAGGCTGCAATCATCATTCTCGTTGTTTTGTGCCCATTTTGCGGGGCTCGCGAAGTATTTTTGAATGATAAGATCGCCGCTTTACGAATTCCGAGGGAAGCGTTGTGCGCAAATTGGTTTGGCTGGTAGCGGCACTGGCATTGGCAGGCTGCGGTGAAGGCAAGAATGTAAATGCGCCGAAGCCTGAGACGAAGGTCGCGGCAGCGCCGGCGGCCGCCGCGCCACAGTGGGATCTGGAAGTGCGTGGCGAGACTCCTCAGGCCGTCAGTGACCTGAGCGGCTGGTTGATCGAGCACGCTTTCGTTCCGACGGTCGTCAAGGACGGCAGCGGTAAAACACGAATTCTGATCGGTCCGTTCAATTCCCAGGCTGACGCCGAGGCGCGCAAGGTGCAGGTGGATGCGGCGTTGGTAAAAGCCAAAAAACAAAATATCGAGTCGGTGGTGATCGAGCATCCGCTAACGCCTTAAGCGAAGCGCCTTCAAAACACGCTGAACAGACATTAAAAAGGCCTCGAGCATAACGCTCGAGGCCTTTTTATTTGTGATGCAATCAGCCGCAGGCTTTCAGATTTACCGAGCCGACAAACTCGTTGCCGCGCCCCATCACGCACGCCACGCTCTGGTTGCGCTGACGTTCCCAATCCTGCACTGGATAGGTCTTGTCCCACGCTTCGTATAGCTGCCGATCCTGCTTCGACAGGCGCAGTCCGTATTGTTTGCTCATATAAAAATACGTGCGGGCGATCATGCCGCGAATCGAAGGGCGGGGCATGACCTTCTTGGCCTTGAAGTCGACCTGCGTCAGGCAGGAGCCGTACTGGCCGGACTGCACCGGCAACCAGCCATAGCTGAAATTGCTGCGGTCACCGTTGACCTCTCCAATGCTCGGCACCAGATTGTGCAAATCAGCTTCGGCCTTTTGATAAACCGGATCGTAACGCGTGCAATTCTTGCGTCCGCCTTGCTGCCAGCACTGTCGCTGATGGCCGATCTGCCAGGCCGGCACGATGTGCTCCCATTCGATTCTCGATGCACGCTTGGCGTTCTTGCGCGGCACATAGCCGCAAGCCTTCAGGTCGACCTTGTTGCCTGTGTACTTGCAGCCGCAGTAAAACTCCGTGGACTGCGGTGCATAAAGTTTCCACGCGGCTTTCTTGGCTTCGGAAAATGTACGTGGGGCGCCAGCCTGGGCACCCATGGCGAAAAACAACAACAGCAAAGCAACACAGCGGACACTCATTGAATCAATCTTCCTTCGGCACAACCCAAAAAATCTGCACGCCACCGTCGTCGCGATAAGCGAGGGTAACGTTGTCGTTCTCGTCGATTTCCTCGAGCAAGCGCTCCCAGTCGTCCATCGGCTCATCCGGCAGACGGAAAATCAGTGCGGCTTTGGCTTTTTGTGCGGTGGGGGAATTGATGATTTTCTGAACGCGCATACCCATGCGGTCGTAAGCGTCAGGAGCAGCAGGAGAGGTGGCCACGAGGTTATCCTTATTAAGCTGTACGTGCATACAGTATTTAACTGTAGGCGATTTCGCAACTGCTTAAAATTCAAGAAAATCCTCTGACAGCGTGTTTCCGGTTTTGGTGTAGGGCTTGTCGAGATTTTTGTGGGAAAAGTATTGGAAGGGTGTAAGCGGGGCACCACCTGCCAAGCTGGCAGGTGATGCGCAATTGCCCGATCGAGACGTGATCAGGCGATGTTCAATCAGTATTCCCAGAACATCCGTTGCAGCTCTTTACTGTCGTTGGTCTTGGTCAGCGCGACCATCGCCAGGATGCGGGCTTTTTGCGGGTTCAGATCGTGAGCGACAACCCAGTCGTATTTGTCGTCAGGCTGTTCGGCGTTACGCAGGACAAAGCCGCCAGCGTTGACGTGGGACGAGCGAATGATCTGCACGCCATCCTTGCGCAGCGCTTGCAGGGATGGAACCACACGAGAGGATACCGAACCGTTGCCAGTGCCGGCGTGGATGATGGCTTTGGCGCCGGCTTGCGCCAGTGCCTTGTAGGCGGTATCGCTGACGTTGCCGTAGGAGTAGGCAATTTCTACGTCAGGCAGGCTCTTGATGTTTTTGATGTCGAATTCCGAATCCATGGTGTGACGCTTGGCCGGCAGGCGGAACCAGTAGGATTTGCCTTCGACCACCATGCCCAGCGGGCCCCAAGCACTTTTGAATGCTTCGGTCTTGATGTTGATCATTTTGCTGACGTCGCGACCGGACTGGATCTCGTCGTTCATGGTCACCAGCACGCCTTTGCCGCGCGCTTCTTTGCTGCTCGCCACGGCGACGGCGTTATACAGGTTGAGCATGCCGTCTGCCGACATGGCAGTGCCCGGACGCATCGAACCGACGACGATGATCGGCTTGTCGGTTTTCTCGACCAGGTTCAGGAAGTACGCGGTTTCTTCGAGGGTGTCGGTACCGTGGGTGATAACGATGCCGTCGACGTCCTTGCTGTCAGCCAGTTCGGAAACGCGACGACCCAATTGCAGCAGGTTGTCGTTGGTGATGCTTTCCGAAGCGATCTGCATGACTTGTTCGCCACGCACGTTAGCCAGTTTGCTCAGCTCGGGAATGCCGGCAATCAGTTGCTCGATACCGACTTTCGCTGCCTGGTAAGTGGCGCTGTTGGCGGCACTGGCGCCAGCGCCGGCGATGGTACCGCCGGTGGCGAGAACAACGACGTTGGCCAGTTTGGTCTGGGTTTCGACTTCTTTTGCCTGAAGGGCAGTAGGCAGGAGCAGGAGGAGGGCCAATGCGCCCGGAATCAAGGTATTGAAAGCAGATTTCATTATTTTTCTCTCTAGTCGTGAGACGGTGCTGATGCAGGTTCATCTAGATGCGCCCCAAGCCGATCTGAATGCTTGAGGTGCAAGGACGGGAGCAGGATTCATACCATGCGTAATGTGCTGGCGGAAAATGTTTAACCCAATGATTTAAATCAACATTTGTCGGTGGCTGGAGCATCGTTGAGGACCCATCCATCCGGGATTCCGAACGACAGCGGGATTCTTGTTCGGCTCGCCGATGGACAATCTCTGAAAAGCCAGGCGGGAGACAAATCCCTGCTAAAGAAATGTGCTCCCAGGCCGATGCGTCCTCAAGGAAACCAAATCTTAGGAGTTCACATGTCATTGACGGTCGGTTTTGCCAATCCCGCTGCAGTCACCATCGGCGGTAAAACTGCAGCGACTATCAACACCCTGAATGACGCGACCAATGAGGCATCGGCGCAGGCGCTGGGTACCGAGAAGACTGAGAAGAATCAGGTCAGAACCGGTGGTGGTCCTGTGCAGGAAAACAGTGAAACCGAGGCTGACAGCAATCTCAGCATTACCGTCAAGACACTGCTCAAGCGGATGAAGGAGTTGCAAAAACAACTTCAGGAGCAGCAGCAACAACTGGCTGCGGCTCAGGCCGCAAGCTATCCGACTCCCGAAGCGAAATCCCAGGCAGTGATGTCGATTCAGGGCCAGATCGCGCAAACCAGCGCCGCACTGGCGGAAGTGGCGGGTGCGTTGGTCAAGGAGATGTCGAAAAGCGCTCCCAGCGGCGGCTTGGTCAACACGACTGCCTGAAGCGCCAAATTGCCAATTCGGCGATTCGGCCTACAACAAAAGACGATTTCTGATTGTTGACAAATGTCGGCGGGATTCTCATAGTTCGGTCTACGCAAACGTTTGCGCGGCTTGGAAGGGATTTTCTCCCGGAGCCGTGACGTAGCTTACGTCAGCGCAAACGTTGCTCACAATAATCATAAGATCGGAGTGAACCCATGAAGCTGCCATTCGCCGGACGTCTTCTTGCTGTCGCTATGCTGGCTGCCACAGCCGCCGCACTGCCTGTCTCCTCGGCATTCGCCGAATCTGTAGAAAAGCCCAAAGTCGCGCTGGTCATGAAATCCTTGGCCAATGAATTCTTCCTGACCATGGAAGACGGCGCCAAGGCCTACCAGAAAGAACACTCCGCCGATTTCGATCTGATCTCCAACGGCATCAAGGACGAAACCGACACCGCCGGCCAGACTCGCATCGTCGAACAGATGATACTGGCCAAGGTGAATGCGCTGGTGATCGCGCCTTCTGACTCCAAAGCCATGGTGCCGGTTATCAAGAAGGCCGTAGACGCCGGTATCACGGTGATCAACATCGACAACCAGCTCGATCCCGCCGTAGTCAAAAGCAAAAACATCAACGTGCCTTTCGTAGGTCCGGACAACCGCAAGGGTGCACGTCTGGTCGGCGAATACCTGGCCAAGCAACTGAAGGCGGGCGACGAGGTCGGCATCATCGAAGGCGTGTCCACCACCACCAACGCGCAGGCACGCACGGCCGGCTTCAAGGACGCGATGGAAGCCGCGCAGATCAAAGTGGTCTCGCTGCAATCCGGTGATTGGGAAATCGACAAGGGCAACAAGGTTGCCGCTTCGATCCTCAGTGAATACCCCGATGTCAAAGCACTGCTGGCCGGTAACGACAGCATGGCGGTCGGCGCCGTTTCCGCAGTCCGTGCCGCTGGCAAGGCAGGGCAGGTAAAAGTCGTCGGTTACGACAACATCAATGCGATCAAGCCAATGCTCAAGGACGGTCGTGTGCTGGCGACGGCTGACCAGTTTGCAGCCAAGCAGGCCGTGTTCGGCATCGAAACCGCACTGAAGATCATCAAGGGCGAGAAAGTCGACAGCGGTGCCAACGGCGTGATCGAAACACCGGTCGAGCTGGTCACCCAGTAAGTCATCTGGCGACACAACGGCGCTCGTCCGTCCGGGCGAGCGCATGGAGATTTCTATGTCAGTTTCCGCCCCGAACGCTGTCCTCTCGGTCAGCGGTATCGGCAAGACCTATGCGCAACCGGTGCTCACCGGCATCGATCTGACGCTGATGCGCGGTGAAGTACTGGCGCTGACCGGCGAAAACGGTGCCGGCAAAAGTACCCTGTCGAAGATCATTGGTGGTCTGGTCACGCCCACTACCGGCCAGATGCAATTCCACGGCAAGGACTATCGCCCGGGCAGCCGTACCCAGGCCGAAGAGCTTGGCGTGCGCATGGTCATGCAAGAACTCAATCTGTTGCCGACGCTGTCGGTGGCGGAAAACCTGTTTCTGGATAATCTGCCGAGCAGCGCGGGCTGGATCAGCCGCAAGCAGTTGCGCAAGGCGGCGATCGAAGCCATGGCGCAGGTCGGCCTCGATGCGATCGACCCGGACACACTGGTTGGCGAGTTGGGTATCGGTCATCAACAGATGGTCGAAATCGCGCGCAACCTGATTGGCGATTGCCACGTGCTGATCCTTGATGAGCCGACCGCGATGCTCACGGCGCGCGAAGTCGAAATGCTCTTCGAGCAGATCACCCGATTGCAGGCTCGCGGCGTTTCCATCATCTATATCTCTCATCGTCTCGAAGAACTGGCGCGGGTGGCGCAGCGTATTGCTGTGCTGCGTGACGGCAATCTGGTCTGCGTCGAGCCGATGGCCAACTACAACAGCGAGCAACTGGTCACCTTGATGGTCGGTCGCGAACTGGGTGAACACATCGACATGGGGCCGCGCAAGATCGGCGCTCCGGCGCTGACGGTCAACGGCCTGACGCGTTCGGACAAAGTCCGCGACGTCTCCTTCGAAGTGCGTGCCGGGGAGATTTTCGGCATTTCCGGATTGATCGGGGCAGGGCGCACGGAATTGCTGCGGCTGATATTCGGTGCCGATGCTGCCGACAGCGGCACCATCGCGCTCGGCTCGCCGGCCAAGGTCGTGAGTGTCCGCTCGCCAGTGGATGCCGTACGCAACGGCATTGCGCTGATCACCGAGGATCGCAAGGGCGAAGGGCTGCTGCTCAGTCAGTCGATCAGCGCCAACATCGCCTTGGGCAACATGCCGGAAATCTCCAGTGGTGGTTTCGTCAACAACGGCGACGAAATCTCCCTGGCGCAGCGTCAGATCGAAGCCATGCGTATCCGCAGCTCGAGCCCTACGCAGCTGGTCTCGGAACTGTCCGGCGGCAATCAGCAGAAGGTCGTGATCGGTCGCTGGCTGGAGCGCGACTGTTCGGTACTGCTGTTCGACGAGCCGACTCGCGGGATTGATGTCGGCGCCAAGTTCGATATTTACGGTTTGCTCGGCGAGTTGACCCGCCAGGGCAAGGCATTGGTCGTGGTGTCCAGTGACTTGCGTGAGTTGATGCTGATCTGCGACCGGATCGGCGTGCTCTCGGCGGGACGTCTGATCGACACCTTCGAGCGCGACAGCTGGACCCAGGATGATTTGCTTGCCGCCGCTTTCGCCGGCTACCAGAAACGTGATGCGTTGCTCAATGAAGCAGCGCCTAGGGATCTCCCATGAAAACTGCATCTTCTGCCAGTAAACGTAGTGGCAATTTCTTTGGCCTGGGTACTTATCTGGGCCTGGCCGGTGCCTTGCTGGCGATGATTGCGCTGTTCTCGGTCCTGAGCAGCCATTTTCTCTCGTACAACACTTTCAGCACCCTGGCCAACCAGATTCCCGACCTGATGGTGCTGGCGGTAGGCATGACCTTTGTGCTGATCATCGGCGGCATCGATTTGTCCGTCGGCTCGGTCCTCGCGCTGGCCGCATCGACGGTCAGCGTTGCGATTCTCGGCTGGGGCTGGAGCGTTTTGCCAGCGGCGCTGCTCGGCATGGCGGTGGCGGCTCTGGCCGGCACCATCACTGGCTCGATCACCGTGGCCTGGCGGATTCCGTCGTTCATCGTCTCCCTCGGCGTGCTGGAAATGGCCCGCGGTGTGGCGTATCAGATGACCGGGTCGCGCACTGCCTACATTGGCGATGCGTTCGCCTGGCTGTCGAATCCGATCGCGTTCGGCATTTCCCCGTCGTTCATCATCGCTTTGTTGGTGATCTTCATCGCTCAGGCAGTTTTGACCCGCACGGTTTTCGGCCGCTACCTGATCGGCATCGGCACCAACGAAGAAGCCGTGCGGCTGGCCGGGATCAATCCCAAGCCCTACAAGATTCTGGTGTTCAGCCTTATGGGGCTGCTGGCGGGCATTGCCGCTCTGTTTCAGATTTCGCGTCTGGAGGCGGCTGACCCGAACGCGGGTTCGGGCCTGGAACTGCAAGTGATCGCGGCGGTGGTTATTGGCGGTACCAGCCTGATGGGTGGACGCGGTTCGGTGATCAGCACTTTCTTTGGTGTGTTGATCATTTCCGTGCTCGCGGCCGGTCTCGCGCAGATTGGTGCGACGGAGCCGACCAAGCGCATCATCACCGGTGCGGTAATCGTTATCGCTGTGGTGCTCGACACCTATCGCAGTCAACGCGCCAGTCGCCGGGGCTGAACCATGGCAACGATCAAGGATGTAGCGGCGCTTGCGGGTATTTCCTACACGACCGTGTCGCACGTGGTGAACAACACCCGCCCGGTGAGTCAGGAAGTGCGGCGCAAAGTCGAGGCGGCGATCAAGAGCCTCGACTACGTGCCCAGTGCCGTGGCGCGCTCGCTGAAAGCCAAGACCACCGCGACCATCGGCCTGCTGGTACCGAACAGTCTCAACCCGTACTTCGCCGAACTGGCGCGCGGAATCGAGGATTACTGCGAGCGCAACGGCTATTGCGTGATCCTCTGTAACTCCGACGACAACCCGGACAAGCAGCGCAGTTATTTGCGTGTGTTGCTGGAAAAGCGCATCGACGGTTTGATCGTCGCCTCCGCCGGCGGTGACACTGGTCTGGCGCAAGGGCTGGCAGGCGTGAAGACGCCGATGGTCATCGTCGACCGGGGCCTGGAAGGTGTAAATGCCGATCTGGTGCGCATCGACCACGAATACGGTGCTTATCTGGCAACCCGTCACCTGCTTGAGTTGGGGCATCGCGACATCGCCATGATCGGCGGTCCGGCCAGTACCAGCGTGGCGCAAATGCGTCAGGCCGGTTATTGCCGAGCGCTGCAAGAGGCGGGAATCGAGGTACGCGAAGAGCGCATGCTGGAAAGCGACTTCACCAGCACCGGCGGTTACAACGCCGCTGCCCGGCTGCTTGAAAGCCATCCGCCCAGTGCGATTTTTGCCGGCAACGACATGATTGGCATCGGTGTGCTGCGTGCGGCGGCTGAACGTAATGTCCGGGTGCCGGCCGAGCTGTCGGTGATCGGCTTCGATGACATTCAGATGAGCCGTTATGTCTATCCGGCGCTGACCACGGTCGGCCAGTCGATCCTGCAACTGGGCGAGATGGCCGCCGAAGTGCTGTTGCGCAGAATTGCTGCGCCCGATTCGGGTACCGATCAACGCATCGTGACCCCGAGCATTGTCCTGCGCGAGTCGACCGCGCCGCTGTCCGGCGTGTTCACCGAATATCGCTGAAACCGAATTGATGAGTAGTGATGTATGCCAGCAAATGTAGTGGTAATAGGCAGCCTGAACATGGACCTAGTCACCCGGGCGCCACGGCTGCCGCGCGGCGGTGAAACGCTGATCGGTCATTCCTTTGCCACTGTGTCGGGCGGCAAGGGCGCCAATCAGGCAGTTGCCGCTGCTCGTCTGGGCGCGCAGGTGGCGATGATCGGTTGTGTGGGAAATGACGACTACGGTGTGCGATTGCGCGATGCCTTGCTCGCCGAGCACATCGACTGCCAGGCTGTCAGCGTCGTAGAAGATTCCAGTGGCGTGGCGCTGATTGTGGTGGATGACAACAGCCAGAACGCCATTGTGATTGTCGCCGGTGCCAACGGCGCGATGATGCCAGCAGTGATCGACCGTTTTGACGCGGTTTTACAGGCCGCCGATGTGGTGATCTGTCAGCTCGAGATTCCCGATGCGACGGTCGGGCATGCGCTCAAGCGTGCACGTGAACTGGGCAAGACCGTCATCCTCAACCCGGCGCCGGCGAGCCGTCCTTTGCCGGCAGACTGGTTCGCGGCGATCGACTATCTCATTCCCAACGAGAGCGAAGCGGCCGCATTGAGCGGGCTCGCTGTCGACTCGTTGCAGTCGGCAGAAACGGCTGCCACTCAATTGATTGCCATGGGCGCCGGTAAAGTCATTGTCACGTTGGGCGCGCAGGGTTCGTTGTTCGCCAATGGCAAGGGCTTCGAACACTTCCCCGCGCCGACCGTGAAGGCGGTCGATACCACGGCCGCAGGCGACACCTTTGTCGGCGGTTTCGCCGCAGCGCTGGCCGATGGCAAATCCGAGGACGAGGCGATCCGCTACGGTCAGATCGCCGCTGCACTGTCGGTTACCCGCGCCGGTGCGCAACCGTCGATTCCAACCATGTCCGAAGTACAGGCGTTCAGACCCGCATGAAAAAGACTCCTTTGCTCAACGTCGCGCTGTCGCGACTGATCGCTTCGCTTGGCCACGGTGACATGGTCGTGATTGGCGACGCCGGTTTGCCCGTGCCGCCGGGTGTCGAGCTGATTGATCTGGCACTGACCCATGGCATCCCTGATTTCGTCAGCACGCTGAAAGTCGTACTCAGCGAGATGCAGGTGGAAAGCCATGTGTTGGCCAAAGAGATCTTCGATAAGCAGCCCTCGGCGCTGGCCGATCTGGACGCGATGAACGAAGAGGGCGCGCTGGGCCGTAGGGATCTGCTCACTCACGAGCAGTTCAAGGTACTGAGCCGACAAGCCAGGGCGATCATTCGTACAGGAGAATGTCAGCCGTACTGCAACATCGTTCTGGTCGCCGGGGTTACATTCTGATTTCCGATTTCACCTGCACAAGGAATGCGCTATGCAACGCTATGCTGAAAAACTCCATCAACTGCTTCGGGGTCTGCTGCTTTTGTCCGTGATAACTGCGACCGGCGCTCAGGCGGCGGAAAAGATCGACCTGATCATCGACACCGATCCGGGCGCTGACGACGTGGTCGCCTTGCTCTTTGCCCTCGCTTCGCCGGATGAATTGAATATTCGCGCTCTGACTACCGTGGCCGGCAACGTGCGCCTGGACAAGACTTCGCGTAACGCGCGGCTGGCTCGCGAATGGGCAGGGCGCGAAGATGTGCCGGTTTACGCTGGCGCACCGAAGCCACTGATGCGCACGCCGATCTACGCCGAGAACATTCATGGCAAGGAAGGCTTGTCGGGCGTCACGGTTCACGAACCGAAGAAAGGCCTGGCGAAAGGTAATGCGGTCAATTATCTGATCGACACTCTTAAATCGGCCAAACCGCACAGCATCACCATCGCCATGCTCGGCCCGCAGACCAACCTGGCTCTGGCGTTGATCCAGGAACCGGAGATCGTTCAGGGCATCAAGGAAGTGGTGATCATGGGCGGGGCGCATTTCAACGGTGGCAACATCACCCCTGTGGCTGAATTCAACCTGTTCGCCGATCCGCAGGCTGCCGAGGTGGTGCTCAAGAGCGGGGTGAAACTCACCTATCTGCCGCTGGACGTGACCCACAAGATCTTGACCAGTGACGCGCGCCTGAAGCAGATCGCCGCGCTGAACAACAATGCGAGCAAGATCGTCGGCGACATTCTCAACGAATACATCAAAGGCGATATGGAGCACTACGGCATTCCCGGCGGCCCGGTGCATGACGCCACCGTTGTGGCGTATCTGCTCAAGCCTGAGTTGTTTACCGGTCGGGCGGTCAACGTCGTGGTGGATAGCCGTGAAGGACCGACATTCGGCCAGACCATCGTTGACTGGTATGACGGCCTGAAAGCACCGAAGAATGCATTCTGGGTCGAAAATGGCGACGCCCAGGGATTCTTTGATCTGCTGACCGAGCGCCTGAAACGCCTGAAATAAGTCGTAGACCCGCAGGCAGTTTGCCTGCGGGTTTTCACTGCGGCTGCTCGGCCTGGCCGATCGGATAGCGTTCGAATACCTGATTGATAAAATGCTGCGCCGCTTCTATTCCCAACTCCTTGACCAGTAGATCGATGCCGATCAGCGCCAGTTCTTCCGTCGTGCCGGGGCTGTAAGAGCTGTGTCCTTCGGCCCATTTGGCGTTGATGGCGGCGTCGATGCTTACACTGGTCATGGGAGGCTCGAAAGGTCAGGATGTCTGTTTTTCGAGTTAACCATTTTGCGCGGCGTTTGGCACTGCGACTTAGGCATGAGCGGAGCGCTATGCGACACTTGGTCTTTTCCGGCTTACCAAGGACCCTGTTGTGCAGATCGATCTGAATAGCCCTGACGGCCTCACACTCGATGCAGTGCGCCAATTGCTCGCGTCGGCCAGTGACGACGTACACAACCAATTGCGCGTGACCAAAGACGGCATCGCCTATCTGTCCACCGTGACCGGTGGGCAGGATATCGACGGTCTGCTGTTTCGCCTGGAAACCTGGGCAAAGGGCTCCGGCTATGTGGGTAACGTCGCAGCCAGCGATGAAGTCTGGGTGATGCAGATTTTCAACGCGCTCAAGGACAACTGGCCGAGTCCGCCGTATGACTACATCGACGTATATTGAGGTCGTTAATATTCAGTCACGATTGTTTGCTGAGTCGCCGCGCGCAGCTCAGGCAAACTCGGCATTTTTCCGCTCGTGGGGCAGGGCATGGCTTGAGCCTTGAAACCAAACGCCGCATTGGCGGTCGCACGATCTCTGCTTAAACATTTGAAAACAAGGAGGCTTCATGCCTTTGAAGTTCGCGACACTGGGTGCACTGATGGCCGCTGCGCTGTTGGCTGGTTGCAGCACAACCTCCAGCGAGTCGGCAAAGGAACCCGTGGCTGCTGAATCGGGGAACAGCCGCTGCGAAGCATCGGCAGCGCAATTCGCCATCGGCAAGAAGGCATCCCCTGAATTGCTGGATCAGGCACGTGCCAAGGCTGGGGCGCAAAATGCGCGTTTCCTCAAGCCAAACGACATGATCACCCTGGAATACCGCTCCGATCGCCTGAATCTGAACACCGACAACAACTTGGTGGTTACCCGCGTCAATTGCGGCTGAACACTTTGTTCAAGACATAAAAAACCCCGTCACTTGGACGGGGTTTTTTTAGTGCACCGAGAAATTACTCTGGGCGAACCTGTGCAGCTTGCATACCCTTTTGGCCTTTCTCAGCCACGAAAGAGACGGTCTGGCCTTCTTTCAGGCTTTTGAAACCGTCGGATTCGATAGCTTTGAAGTGTACGAACAGGTCGTCACCGCCACCTTGAGGAGTGATGAAGCCGAAGCCTTTTTCATCGTTGAACCATTTAACGGTGCCGGTTTGGCGATTAGACATGGTGTATCTCCAAGAAACATATATTTTCAGTAGTACTGTGCTGCTCAGGCCAACTGGGCACACCCGGGTATCATAGTCGAAATGTTCGCTTTGGGAGCCCCCCGGACGTGCTGTTTGCCAATCAGTCGTGTTTTCTTTACCACCCGTTTCTGCTGAAAGCCCCGGTTTGAAAGGCTTTCAGCGAAACGTAAAGACGATAAAAAAACCTGTAAAACCTGCATAAATCGTCTGAAATGGCTCATTTCCAGCACTTTTTTCCGCCTTTCAGCCGATATTAATACCCGGTTTTCTTATTTTTTCGGGGCGGTATTTGCCTTGCATTTGGCGATCTGGCCAAGGGCTTTCTGTTGCAATTCAGGAGTCGCCTTGTTGTCCATCAGCGCCTGAATGTCGCTGGCCGGATAGGACTTGATGGCGTCAGCTCCGCAAGCGCAGTGGGATTTCGCCGCAGCAGCACCGATTTGCTGGGTCGCAGCCTGAGTGCACTGGGCCATGTACTTTTCGCGCTCGCCTTTCGGCCAGTCGGCATGGGCGCTCAGTGGCAGCAGCAGGACGACGGGGGCGACGACGGCGAATAAGCTTTTCAGACGCATGCGAGGATGCTCCTTGTGGGTCAATGTCTTGTTATCTGAGGGCGCAACGGCCTATCAAGTTCAGCACTCTGGCATAAAAACGGACATTTGGCCTTCTGCCAAATCAGGGCGTAGGCGACCGCTCATCTGTGCTAGCATGCCGGGCTCAAGCGTTCTCAGGCTTCGGATGACCTTCAGTCCCGAAGCGGTCGGCGTGCGAATTTTTCCGATTTGAATCCCAGTCACTCTGGTTCGGTTTTCCGGTTGGCCGCAAGGCTCCTGCCGCTGTAAGGCAGGCGTTCGTCATTGAATGGCCTGGATCGGATCTTGTACTGGCTCATCCCAACCCACGTGACCTTTGGTAGGGGTCACCACTAGGAGAGGAGGCGCCATGCCAACTATTACTCTTCCCGACGGCAGTCAACGTTCATTCGATCACCCGGTTTCCGTAGCCGAGGTCGCCGCATCCATTGGTGCGGGTCTGGCCAAGGCCACGCTCGCCGGCAAGGTCAATGGCCAACTGGTCGACGCCAGCGACATCATCAGCAGCGACGCGACCCTGCAAATCATTACGCCTAAGGATGAAGAGGGGCTGGAGATCATTCGCCACTCTTGCGCGCACCTGGTTGGCCACGCGGTCAAACAGCTGTACCCGACCGCGAAGATGGTCATCGGCCCGGTCATCGACGAAGGCTTCTATTACGACATCGCCTACGAGCGTCCTTTCACGCCGGAAGACATGGCGGCCATCGAACAGCGCATGCAGCAGCTGATCGAGAAGGATTACGACGTCATCAAGAAAGTCACTCCGCGCGCCGAAGTGATCGAAGTGTTCAAGGCCCGTGGCGAAGACTACAAGCTGCGCCTGGTCGAAGACATGCCGAACGAGCAGGCCATGGGTCTGTACTATCACGAAGAATACGTCGACATGTGCCGCGGTCCGCACGTGCCTAACACGCGTTTCCTGAAATCCTTCAAGCTGACCAAGCTGTCGGGCGCCTACTGGCGTGGCGACGCCAAGAACGAGCAATTGCAGCGCGTCTACGGCACCGCTTGGGCGGACAAGAAACAGCTGGCGGCGTACATCCAGCGCATTGAAGAAGCCGAGAAGCGCGATCACCGCAAGATCGGCAAGCGCCTGGGCCTGTTCCACACTCAGGAAGAGTCGCCGGGCATGGTGTTCTGGCACCCGAACGGCTGGACTCTGTACCAGGTTCTCGAGCAGTACATGCGCAAGATCCAGCGCGACAACGGCTACCTTGAGATCAAGACTCCTCAAGTCGTCGACCGCAGCCTGTGGGAAAAATCCGGGCACTGGGCCAACTATGCCGACAACATGTTCACCACTCAGTCGGAAAACCGCGACTACGCCATCAAGCCGATGAACTGCCCGTGCCACGTGCAGGTGTTCAATCAGGGCCTGAAAAGCTACCGCGAGTTGCCGATGCGTCTGGCCGAGTTCGGTGCCTGCCACCGTAACGAGCCGTCGGGTGCGTTGCACGGCATCATGCGTGTGCGAGCGTTCACTCAGGACGACGCGCACATCTTCTGCACCGAAGAGCAGATGCAGGCCGAGTCCGCTGCGTTCATCAAGCTGACCATGGACGTCTATCGCGATTTCGGCTTTACCGAAGTCGAGATGAAACTGTCCACTCGTCCGGAAAAACGCGTCGGCTCCGATGAGCTGTGGGATCGCGCTGAAGCAGCATTGGCTGCAGCCCTTGATTCTGCTGGCCTGCCGTACGATCTGCAGCCAGGCGAGGGTGCTTTCTACGGGCCGAAGATCGAGTTCTCGCTGAAAGATTGTCTCGGTCGCGTCTGGCAGTGTGGTACCTTGCAGCTCGATTTTAACCTGCCTGTCCGTTTGGGCGCTGAATACGTCTCCGAAGACAACAGCCGCAAACACCCAGTGATGTTGCACCGCGCGATCCTCGGTTCGTTCGAGCGTTTCGTCGGGATTCTGATCGAGCACTACGAAGGTGCCTTCCCTGCGTGGCTCGCGCCAACCCAGGCGGTGATCATGAATATCACTGATAAACAGGCAGATTTTGTTGCAGAGGTTGAAAAAACTCTCAACGAAAGCGGATTTCGTGCCAAGTCCGACTTGAGAAATGAAAAGATCGGCTTTAAAATCCGCGAGCATACTTTGCTCAAGGTTCCCTATCTTTTGGTTATCGGAGATAAGGAAGTCGAGATGCAGACTGTCGCTGTGCGTACTCGTGAAGGTGCTGACCTGGGCTCGATGCCCGTCGCCCAGTTCGCTGAGTTTCTCGCGCAAGCGGTTTCCCGGCGTGGTCGCCCAGATTCGGAGTAATTATTATTAAGCGTGAAATGAGACAAGATAAACGAGCTGCACCGAAAGCCCCGATCAACGAGAATATCTCGGCACGCGAGGTTCGGTTAATTGGCGCTGATGGCGAGCAGATTGGCATCGTCTCGATTGATGAAGCGCTTCGTATCGCTGAAGAAGCAAAGCTTGATCTGGTGGAAATCTCCGCCGATGCAGTCCCGCCTGTTTGCCGGGTGATGGACTACGGCAAATCGATCTTCGAGAAGAAGAAGCAGATTGCCGCGGCGAAGAAAAACCAGAAGCAGATTCAGGTTAAAGAAATCAAGTTTCGTCCAGGGACGGAGGAAGGGGATTACCAGGTAAAACTGCGCAACCTGGTACGTTTCCTGAGTGACGGGGACAGGGCCAAGGTATCCTTGCGATTCCGCGGCCGTGAGATGGCCCACCAGGAGCTGGGGATGGAACTCCTCAAGCGGGTTGAACAAGACCTGCTCGAGTACGGTTCGGTCGAACAGCATCCTAAGATGGAAGGACGCCAGCTGATCATGGTCATCGCCCCGAAAAAGAAGAAGTAATCAACAGGGCACGGCAGGCCTTCTGATTATGTTTATCAACTGAATGCGGAGTATCCGAACATGCCAAAAATGAAAACCAAAAGTGGTGCTGCCAAGCGGTTTCTGAAAACTGCTAACGGCATCAAGCACAAGCACGCTTTCAAGAGCCACATCCTGACTAAAATGTCGACCAAGCGTAAGCGTCAACTGCGCGGTAGCAGCTTGCTGCATCCGTCTGACGTGGCAAAAGTCGAGCGCATGCTGCGCCTTCGTTAATTTAGTCAAGAATAGAGGAAGTAACTCATGGCTCGTGTAAAGCGTGGCGTCATTGCCCGTAAGCGTCACAAAAAAATTCTGAAACTTGCTAAAGGCTACTACGGCGCACGCTCCCGCGTATTCCGTGTTGCCAAGCAAGCGGTAATCAAGGCAGGCCAATACGCCTACCGTGACCGTCGTCAGAAAAAACGTCAGTTCCGCGCTCTGTGGATCGCTCGTATCAACGCTGGTGCTCGTGTTAACGGTCTGTCCTACAGCCGTTTCATCGCTGGCCTGAAAAAAGCGTCCATCGAGATCGACCGCAAGGTTCTGGCTGATCTGGCAGTGAACGAAAAAGCGGCGTTTGCTGCGATTGTCGAGAAAGCTAAAGCCACCTTGGCTTAAGTACCCCCGACAGTCACCCGGTCTCACCTCTGTGGGGTCAGGTGTTAAACGTCATAAATAGGGGAAGAGCCTTCAAGCTCTTCCCCTATTTTGTATCTGGAGTCTGTACATGGAAAACCTGGATGCGCTGGTCTCTCAAGCACTAGAGGCTGTGCAAAGCGCTGAAGATATCAATGCCCTGGAGCAAATCCGGGTTCAATACCTTGGCAAGAAGGGCGAATTGACTCAGGTGATGAAGACCCTGGGGAATCTGCCGGCAGAGGAGCGTCCGCAAGTCGGTGCGCTGATCAATGTTGCCAAGGAACGTGTTACAGGCGTTCTCAATGCGCGCATGGCATTGTTTGAAGAAGCCGAGCTGGCTGCCAAGCTGTCTGCCGAATCCATCGACGTGACATTGCCGGGCCGTGGCCAGACCTCTGGCGGTCTGCATCCGGTCACCCGGACTCTGGAGCGCGTCGAGCAGTTCTTCACCCGCATTGGCTACGGCATCGCCGAAGGCCCTGAGGTCGAAGACGACTACCACAACTTTGAAGCGCTCAACATCCCAGGCCATCACCCGGCCCGGTCGATGCATGACACCTTCTATTTCAATGCCAACATGTTGCTGCGCACCCATACCTCCCCGGTACAGGTCCGCACCATGGAATCCAAGCAGCCGCCGATCCGCATCGTCTGCCCGGGCCGCGTCTATCGCAGCGACTCCGATATCACCCATTCGCCGATGTTCCACCAGGTCGAAGGCCTGCTGGTTGATCGCGATATCAATTTTGCCGATCTCAAAGGCACCATCGAAGAATTCCTGCGGGTGTTCTTCGAAAAAGAACTGGCCGTGCGTTTCCGTCCTTCGTACTTCCCGTTCACCGAGCCATCCGCCGAAGTCGACATGGAATGCGTGATGTGCAGCGGCAAAGGCTGCCGTGTCTGCAAGCAGACTGGCTGGCTGGAAGTGATGGGCTGCGGCATGGTTCACCCGAACGTGCTGCGCATGTCCGGCATCGACCCGGAAGAGTTCTCCGGCTTTGCCTTCGGCATGGGCGTCGAGCGTCTGGCCATGCTCCGTTACGGCGTGAACGACTTGCGTCTGTTCTTCGACAACGACTTGCGGTTCCTCGCGCAATTTCGCTAGTCGTAACGAATTCTTAGGAGAGCAGGATGAAATTCAGTGAACAATGGCTGCGTGGCTGGGTTAGCCCGCAGGTAGATCGCGATGAGCTGGTTGCTCGTCTGTCGATGGCCGGTCTTGAGGTCGATAGCGTTACGCCGGCCGCCGGTGTCTTCAGTGGTGTTGTGGTGGGCGAGGTGCTGAGCACCGAGCAGCATCCGGACGCCGACAAATTGCGCGTGTGCCAGGTCAGCAATGGCGCGGAAACCTTCCAGGTCGTGTGCGGAGCGCCAAACGTGCGCCCGGGCCTGAAGATTCCGTTCGCCATGATTGGCGCAGAGCTGCCGGGCGACTTCAAGATCAAGAAGGCCAAGCTGCGTGGCGTCGAGTCCAACGGCATGCTGTGCTCGCAAGCCGAATTGCAGGTTGGTGAGGGCAACGACGGTCTGATGGAGCTGCCGGCCGATGCGCCGGTGGGCGAAGATTTCCGTGTGTATCTGGATCTGGAAGACGCCAGCATCGAGGTTGACCTGACCCCGAACCGTGGTGACTGCCTGTCCCTGGCCGGTCTGGCCCGTGAAGTCGGCGCGCTGTACGCCGTGCCGGTAACCCGTCCTGTGGTGGCTGCGGTTGCAGCGGTACACGACGAAGTCCGTTCGGTCGAGGTGCTGGCCCCAGCGGCCTGCCCGCGTTATCTGGGCCGGGTCATCCGTAACGTCGACCTGTCCAAGCCTACGCCGCTGTGGATGGTTGAACGTCTGCGCCGCGCCGACGTGCGCAGCATCGACGCTGCGGTCGACATCACCAACTACGTGATGCTCGAGCTGGGTCAGCCGCTGCACGCTTTTGATCTCGCCGAAATCAATGGCGGCATTCGTGTGCGCATGGCGGAAGAGGGCGAGAAGCTGGTTCTGCTTGATGGTCAGGAAGTCAGCCTGCGTAGCGATACGCTGGTCATCGCTGACCACACTCGTGCACTGGCGATCGCCGGCGTCATGGGTGGCGAGCACAGCGGTGTTTCCGCGACCACCCGTGATGTGTTCCTCGAATCTGCGTTCTTTGATCAGATTGCGGTTGCCGGCAAGGCACGTTCTTACGGCTTGCATACCGACGCTTCGCATCGCTACGAGCGTGGCGTTGACTGGCAACTGGCCCGTGAAGCCATGGAGCGCGCCACTGGCCTGCTGCTGGAAATCACTGGTGGCGAAGCTGGTCCGATCATCGAGACCGTCAGCGAGCAACATCTGCCATCGATTGCACCGATCACTCTGCGCGCTCAGCGCATCACTCAGATGCTCGGCATGGAGATGGATTCGGCACAGGTCGAGCGTCTGCTCAGTGCCTTGGGCCTGAGCATTACCGCTGACGTTGAAGGACAATGGCGCGTTGAAGTGCCAAGCCACCGCTTTGATATCAGTCTGGAAGTCGACCTGATCGAAGAGCTGGCTCGTCTGTACGGTTACAACCGTCTGCCGGTTCGCTACCCGCAAGCGCGTCTGGCACCCCAAGCCAAGGCCGAAGCGCGTAGTGATCTGCCTGAGCTGCGTCGTCTGCTGGTTGCTCGTGGTTATCAGGAAGCGATCACTTACAGCTTCATCGATCCGCGTCAGTTCGAACTGTTCAATCCAGGTGTCGAGCCGCTGTTGCTGGCCAACCCTATCTCCAATGACATGGCGGCCATGCGTTCGTCTCTGTGGCCAGGTCTGGTCAAAGCGCTGCAGCACAACCTCAATCGTCAGCAGGATCGCGTGCGTCTGTTCGAGAGCGGCCTGCGCTTCGTTGGTCAGCTTGAAGGCTTGAAGCAAGAGCCGATGCTGTCCGGGGTTGTTTGCGGTAGCCGCTTGCCGGAAGGCTGGGCGCAGGGTCGCGACACCGTTGACTTCTTCGACGTCAAGGCTGACGTGGAAGCGGTACTGGGTTTCGCTGGTGCCTTGGATTCGTTCACCTTTGCTGCAGGCAAACACCCGGCGCTGCATCCGGGGCAGACCGCGCGCATCGAGCGTGAAGGTCGCGAAGTAGGCTTCATTGGTGCGATCCACCCAGAATTGTCGAAAGCTTTGGGGCTGGATCGTCCGGTGTTCGTCTTCGAGCTGGTTCTGGCTGAAGTGGCGCTCGGTAAAATGCCGAAATTCCACGAGTTGTCGCGCTTTCCTGAAGTGCGTCGTGACCTTGCACTGATCGCGCACAAAGACGTCGCGGCCTCGGCTGTACTGGACGTAATCCGTGAAAATGCAGGCGAATGGCTCACAGAGCTCAGGCTGTTTGACGTGTATCAGGGTAAAGGTATTGATCCTGATAGAAAAAGCCTTGCAGTTGGCTTGACCTGGCAGCATCCATCGCGCACTCTTAATGACGATGAGGTGAATTCGACGACGCAAAATATCCTCACCTCGCTCGAACAAAGGTTGAACGCCACGTTAAGGAAGTGACGTATGGGGGCTTTGACGAAAGCTGAGATGGCGGAACGTCTGTATGAAGAGCTGGGCCTGAACAAGCGGGAAGCCAAGGAATTGGTAGAACTGTTTTTCGAGGAAATCAGGCATGCTCTTGAAGACAACGAGCAGGTCAAATTGTCCGGTTTCGGCAATTTCGACCTTCGGGACAAACGCCAGCGGCCTGGCCGCAACCCGAAAACGGGGGAAGAAATCCCGATCACGGCTCGCCGTGTGGTCACCTTTCGTCCAGGGCAGAAGTTGAAGGCCCGAGTTGAGGCTTATGCTGGAACCAAGTCATAACGACGAGCTACCTGTCATCCCGGGCAAACGCTACTTCACCATTGGTGAAGTCAGCGAGTTGTGTGCCGTAAAGCCACACGTGCTGCGCTACTGGGAGCAGGAGTTTCCTCAGCTCAACCCCGTCAAACGCCGCGGGAACCGCCGGTATTATCAGCGCCAGGACGTGCTGATGATCCGGCAGATCCGCGCGCTCCTTTACGATCAGGGTTTCACCATCGGCGGCGCACGTCTGCGTCTGTCCGGCGACGAAGCCAAAGACGATACCACCCAGTACAAACAGATGATTCGGCAGATGATTGCCGAATTGGAAGATGTCCTGGTGGTGCTCAAGAAATAAAAAGCGGCGTTTGAATACTTCCAGTTTTCAAACGCTTGCGATATATTCTTGAGCGCTCTTCGAGGTGAAGAGCGAGATGCAACATCAGTCGGGGCGTAGCGCAGTCCGGTAGCGCACTAGCATGGGGTGCTAGGGGTCGAGTGTTCGAATCACTCCGTCCCGACCATATTTTTCAATGACTTAGGCCAATGTTCACAGCATTGGCCTTTTTCATGTGTTTGAGATGCGCGGGGCTGCTCGATCACGCCTGCGACTCGCACTACCAAGTGTTTGGGTTGGTCAGAATGTCCGCTCGTCGAGCAAATAGCACTCTCTGTGCGCCGATCTCCTCTCACTTATTAAGCGCAGCCCCTGCGCCACTGACGGGAGAGAATGATGATCGACGACAACAATGGCCCTGAAGCGCCATATCCGGGACCAAGTGAGCAAAACCCTGACACTGGCGAGGGTCATGATTCCGGCCTGGAGCAGGCTGATTCTGAGCCGAAGCAGGGCACCGACGAACGACCAGAGGACTGGAATCCGCCACCCGGCAATCCTGGCTCTGATCAGGACGCCCAGACGGGCCGAGATAATGGCGGCGCTAAGTAAGCCCGATCAATTGTAATAGTTCACGAGACCCGGCCATCGCGCCGGGTTTTTATTGCCGCCCAACCCTCTATCAACATCCCCGGGCGCAGACGGTTATTTGGGCTTGGGTGGGCGAAGCCGAGCGGCGCCGGCGGCTGGAAGCTTCGATCCAGGCGCCGGCAACAAGCATGTTCACTCTACGATGCAGATCCAGCGATGGTTGTATCGATAGGGTGCGCGGGTGAAATGGACGTCTGAGACCATTTTCATGCCTCGCTCTTGAAGCGCTTCGGTCAGTTGTACGAGTGTCTCTGCCTGGATAGTCATTGCTGTCACCTCGTCAGATTTACTGCGTTCATAATTCTTGACCGAGAGATCAGGCGGCTAATTCATTTTTTCTACAGTAGTCATTAGCGCCGCATAAGCAGGAACACAGCGTTACTTCGCGCCAACTACCTCACCCCATTCAAGCCCGAACCGCCCCAGATACTTCCTCAAGCGATCGGCATCATTGGGTTGCGCCTTGGCCTGCCGGGAAACCCCGAATAACCGTCGGCCGGCATCCGACAGGCTGTCCGCCTGCTGGCACACCTCAATGACAGCCTTCAATTGCAAGCGATCGAACAAGTCCATGCTCTCGCCATCTCCTGGCAACTCAGTCGATAGCGCAGAGGGATGCGCCAAGCCCCACGCATATCGCAATCGTTCGATCTCATCATCGACCTGCGCTTCATCGATGCGCCCGCTGTCGGCCAAAGTCGCCATCCGCGTAATCGATGCGGACAGCTCGCGAAAGTTGCCCAGCCAGGCTGCTGCAGGTGAGCTGGCGAAGGCCAGGTAGCGTCGGCGTGCTTCGAGATTGAAGCGCACCCGTTCACCCTGTTCTCGAGCATGGCGTTCCAGTTCGAAGTCGATGTTCGGCTCGATGTCTTCGCGGCGCCCGGCGAGGCCGGGCAGGTCGAACGTCCATAGATTGATCCGAGCGTACAGGTCCTCGCGAAACGCGCCTTCGGCGACCCGGCTGCGCAGGTCGCGGTGGGTGCCAGCAATGATCAAAAAATCACTCTCGACTTCCTTGTCCGAGCCCAGCGGGAAGAAGCGTTTCTCTTCGATTGCTTTTAACAGCATCGCTTGTTCGTCTGCGCCGAGCTCACCGATTTCATCGAGAAACAACATGCCACCATCGGCGGCGCGCAGCAGGCCATCGCGAGCGTTCTGCGCGCCGGTGAAGGCGCCTTTGACGTGGCCGAACAAGGCCGACATCGCGCCGTCGCCACGCAAAGTGGCGCAGTTGACTTCGACAAAGCGTCCCTGCATCTGATGGCGATTGCGTTTGAGTTCGTAGATGCGCCGCGCCAGGAAGGATTTGCCGGCGCCGGTCGGGCCGATCAGCAGCATGGGGGCTTTGGAGCGCAGCGCAACGCGCTCGATCTGCTCAATGGAGCGGTTGAAGGCCGGGTTGCGCGTGGCGATGCCGGACTTGAGAAATTCCAGGCCTTCGAGACGTTTGCTGGCGAAGCGTGAAGCAATCCGATCATAGCGCGACAGATCGAGATCGATCAGCGCATGAGTGCCGCAGGCGGGTTCGTTATCGTTCTTGCGCTTGGCGGGGGAGGTCTGGATCAGCCGGGCCGGCAGGTAACGCGCCTCGGTGAGCAGGAACCAGCAGATCTGTGCGACGTGGGTGCCGGTGGTGATGTGGACGAGGTAATCCTCGTGCTCGGTGTCAAAATTGTACGCAGTGGTGAAGTCGTGCAGGGCGCCGTACACCTCCTCGAAATCCCAAGGGTTGCGCAGCGACATTGGATGCAGGCGCACTTCGGTGCTCGGAGAAATCTGCTGGATGTCCGCTCGGACGCGCTCGGCGAGGCTGACGTCGCGCGCGTCGAGGCCGTGAATCAATTCAAGCCGATGGATAGGGAGGTCTGTTTGTTGGCACAGACCTACGCTTGGTCGCCAATAATTCCACCGGCTGGCACCTTTGCCGACACGATCGAGGGTGGCTCCGATAAATCCGATGGCGACCGTGCGTTTGTTGGGCATGCTTATCTCATAAGATAAATGACGATATGCAATGATAATTTTGCTGGTCTGAATTGTCTTCCATAGATTATCGAGACACGTCGTATCAAAGATAAAAGCTATTGAAATCAAAAGCATAGCAGAAACAACCATAGCCGCATCCAAAGCTGGCACAGCGTCTGCAATGCTGACGGAAACGAACATGGACACCAAGATATGAAAGACCGAACCTACCAGCTTCTCGAAGTCGCCAACGGCAAGCCCATCAAACTCTGGACCGAAGGTGTCCCGGTTGAAAACGAAGCCCGCGCACAGTTGATGAATACGGCAAAAATGCCGTTCATCTTCAAGCATCTGGCGGTGATGCCCGATGTGCACTTGGGCAAGGGCTCGACAATTGGCAGCGTGATTCCAACGGTCGGCGCGATCATTCCCGCAGCGGTGGGCGTCGACATCGGTTGCGGCATGATCGCTGCGCGTACGTCGCTGACGGCCGCAGATCTGCCAGACAACCTGCATGGATTGCGTACTGCAATCGAAAAAGCGGTGCCGCACGGCCGCAGTTCGAATCGTTCGCGGCGAGACAAAGGCGCCTGGGACGAGGTTCCGCAGCAAGCCGATCAGGCCTGGGCGGGGTTGCAGCCGCGCTTCAAATTGATCACCGACAAGTATCCGAAACTGGCCAATACCAACAACCGGGCGCACTTGGGGACGCTCGGCAGTGGCAATCACTTCGTCGAAGTGTGCCTGGATGAAGCCAACCGGGTGTGGTTCATGTTGCACAGTGGTTCGCGTGGCGTCGGCAACGCTATCGGCAACCTGTTCATCCAGATGGCCCAAGCCGATATGCGCCAGCACATTGCCAACCTGCCGGACCGTGACCTGGCCTATTTCGAAGAGGGCAGTCAGCATTTTGATGATTACGTGGAGGCGGTTGGCTGGGCGCAGGACTTCGCCAGACAGAACCGTGAACTGATGATGCGCGCAGTGATTCAGGCCACGCGGCAGATCATCCACAAGCCTTTCGAGGTCGCGCTCGAAGCGGTCAATTGCCATCACAACTACGTGCAGAAGGAACGGCATTACGGTGAAGACGTGCTGATTACCCGCAAAGGCGCCGTGTCAGCGAAGAAGGGCGAGCTGGGGATTATTCCAGGCTCGATGGGCGCCAAGAGCTTCATCGTTCGCGGTCTGGGCAATGAAGAGTCATTCAGTTCCTGCAGCCATGGCGCTGGGCGCACCATGAGCCGCACGAAGGCCAAGAATACCTTCACCGTCGCCGATCAGATTCGCGCCACGGCCCACGTGGAATGCCGCAAGGACGAAGCGGTGATTGACGAAATTCCGATGGCCTACAAGGACATCGACAAAGTCATGCACGCCCAGCGTGAGCTGGTGGAAGTGCTGCACACCCTGCGTCAGGTGGTGTGCGTCAAAGGATAAGGAACTGCGGCGCTGGCGAGAGCACGTCATCGTTCAATACGCCGGTTCATCACGGCTGAGCTGAAGCGCGAATGACGAACTTTGGTCAAAACTCAGGAAGACCCACGACGGCTAAACGGTACCTCAGGAACACCGTCAGGCTGTACGCGTAAGGAATTGCAATGAAAAAGGATGTAATTGAACTGGACGGCGCCATTGGTGGTGGCCAGGTGTTGCGCAGTGCGCTGAGCCTGTCGATGGTGACAGGCCGGGCGTTTCGCATTAAACAGATCCGCGCCAGACGCAGTCGTCCGGGATTGCTGCGTCAGCATCTGACAGCCGTGATGGCGGCGGCCGAGGTTTGTGGTGCAGAGATATCTGGTGCGCATCTGGGGTCGCAAGCCCTGAGCTTCGAACCGGGCGAGATTCGCGGAGGCAACTTTCAGTTCGCTATTGGCACGGCGGGCAGTTGCACGCTGGTGCTACAGACGCTGTTGCCAGCCTTGTTGCAGGCGCCGCAGGCCAGCCGAGTGACGATCTCCGGTGGCACCCACAATCCGCTGGCACCGCCGACGGATTTCCTCTCGCGCAGTTGGCTACCGCTGCTGCGGCGCATGGGCGGCAATGTCGAGCTGGAGTTGCTGCGTCATGGTTTCGTACCGGCTGGCGGTGGCGAGATTGCCGTGACGGTGCAGCCGTCGCGCCTGACGCGACTGGATGTGTGTGAGCGCGGCGAGGCGATTTCACGGCAGGCTCTGGCGCTGACTGCCGGACTTGCGCCTACCGTCGCTCAGCGAGAACTGAGCCAAGTGGCCAAGCGGTTGAACTGGCTTGCGGAGGCGCTGCAAGCGGTGACGCTTGATCCGGCGCGCGGCCCGGGCAATGTGTTATTGCTGGAGTACGTTTTCGAACACGTCACTGAAGTGTTCAGCGCATTTGGCCAAGTGTCGTTACGCGCTGAGAAAGTAGCGGATGCCGCGATCAATCAGGCTGCTGACTGGCTGCGCAGTGATGCTGCGGTCGCTGAGCACTTGGCCGATCAGTTGCTGTTGCCGATGGCGCTGGCCGGCGGTGGATCGTTCACCACGCCGCGCATGACTGATCATTTGCGCAGCAACATTGAAGTCATCCAGCTGTTTTTGCCCGTCCGTATCGATTGCCAGGAGGGGGGCGGTGATCGCTTGCGGATAGCAGTTTCACAAACTCATTAGTAGCGACCTGCGATCCCGAAGGCAGTCGCAAAACTTCACTGAGAGCGCCACTAGCCTTCAGCCATTAGCACATCCGACCTAATTGCCCCTGTTCCGGCTCGACCTTAAAGTCCTGTCGCTTGGCAGCTGACTGTCAAATTTTTCCGGTACGAAATCAAAAAGGTCGATCTGCAATGAACTCATCAAGGACTATTCCGGTTCTCGCTTTATTCGCAACAATGGTCCTCGCGGTCACTGGATGCCAGACCGTAAAGCCGGGGGAGAGTGATCTCAAGAATCGCGCACAGACCACTATCGGCAAACCCGTGATCAAGGTTTCCAACATCCGCAGCGACTTCAATACAACGTTCTATACCGCTCAAACCGAAAGCGGTGAATATACGTGCGAGCTGCCGAGCGGCCCGATGGTAGCTCTGGGTTCCATGGGCATGGGACTGGGCGCTCAGTGCACCAAGCAATGACGAACCAGTCTCTTCGCCGCTAAAAAAAGAAAGGCCAATGTCGATGACATTGGCCTTTTTCTTTAACGAATACTCGGCGCAGATCAGTTGGTTTTCGAGTTCAACTTGCGCAGTTCTTCATAGGTTGCCGATTGCACGAACCAGAAGCCGGAGACGATGCACCAGCCCAGGGTGCCGCCTACGAACATACCGAGACCCGAGAGAAAGCTCTGGCTCATCATGAAGAGGGAAACGATCAGGATGACCGCCAATGCGATGTAAAGAACGATGTTGTTGACGCCGATGACGAAATCTTTCATTTGCATTCCTTGGATGTATTTTCCTCTGGCCGCCCTCTATGGCGGCCAGTGCGCGCATCATATTGATATCACCCGGTGTTGCGCTAGTTTCGCTGTCGGATTTTCGTTACTAAAAGCGAATCCACCTTTACTGAGCGGGTTCTTTATCCAGGTCTTCGGAATCGCTCGACGTCGCCGCATCCTTCTCTGTCTCATGCGGCTCTGATCCCGCGTTGGCGCCTGAGGATTCTTCGCCTTTCTTGTTCGCCTTCTCGTCATGGTCGCGAGAGCTTTCTGCATGATTGACGCCGGGCAGGGCCGTAGCAGGGGTGGCGGCGCCCGCCGTAGATTCGGCTGCCGAAACATGAATCGGGCCGATCAGGCACAGGCTGAAAAACGACAGGGCGAAAATTTTCTTGTTCATCACGTGGGCCTTCTGCGCGGTGGGATGTACAGCGTTGGATAGGCCTGTCTGGCGAAGGTGCGCGGTACTGGACGAGCGGCGAATTTCACCCTGATGAAAAAAATCCCGACAGCAGGCAAATTGCTGGCCCCCAGAGACATTTCGCCCCGGCAAAATCGCCTTTTTTCAAAAGGTTAGGTTGGCTATATGCGGACGATTGTCATCACCGTTGCGATGCTTTCCCTGGCTTTGATCGCCTCGGGAGTGCAGGCAAAAGAGTTAAGCAAGGGCCATCGCTTTGCCTGCACTTGGGGCTCGGATATCGCTGCCGGGGCGCAGCGATCGAAATTGTCTGGAGTTTCACTGTATGGCGCGCGCAAGCAATTGCAGGTTCGCCGGTTCCAGCAGCCATGGATGCGCATGACCGCGATGGGGATTACCGAGCAGACCTACAACAGCAGTTCCAAGCTCAAACCGGCAGCGGTCAAGCAGACCTATTATGAGCAATGCGTACGCCACGAATTGGCTCGGCGCTGATGCCCCTTTATCCAGCGCTGGGAACACAGCTTAGGAATCGCCAGAACCCTTGGCGACTGCCGGCCCGGCCACCCGCGGCAACGGCTTGCTCTGCATCAACGCATCCAGAGCCTTGCGATACCCCTGACCGCCAAGCGCCATGCTGTTGTTGTGCGTAGCTCCGGGCACCAGCAACAGGCGCTTGGGCTGCTCAGCGGCATTGAACAGCTGCTCGCTGAAGCGCGGCGGCACGAAGGCATCAGCCAGGCCATGCACCACCAAAAGCGGCATATGAATATCGGCGATCTTGTCGATGGAATCGAATTTCTGCGACAGCAACCAGCGCACCGGGAGCGAGGTGTTGGCCACGGCGGCAGCTACGTCGGCGAGAGAAGTGAAGGTCGATTCAATGACCAGACCGCGAACCGGCAGAGGTGTGTGGTTGCGCGCCGCGTTCTGTCCCAGTTCGGCCGCCAGATCAATCGCCACCGCGCCACCGAGAGAGTGGCCGTAGATCAGGCGCTTGTTCGGGTCCGGTTGCAGCAACTGGAAGCGCTCCCACGCCACGCGGGCATCCTCATAAACGCTGCTTTCGGATGGTAAATCACCCTTACTTTGGCCGAACCCTCGATAATCGATGGCCAGCACCGAATAGCCCGCCGCTCGCAGTTGTTCGATGCGAAACAGTTGCCCGGTGAGGTTCCAGCGCACGCCATGCAAGTAAAGGATTGCCGGGGCATTGGCACGTTCAGCCGGCCACCACCAGGCATGGATGTTCTGCCCGGCTTTGAAACTCTTCGGTTGCAGATCGAGTTCCTGAACGCTCCCGGGCAGTCCGCGATACCAGCCGGCAGTGCCCGGCTCAATGCGAAAAAGCAGTTTGCGCTCGGTGTGTTCCAGCACCGCACAACTCGTCGGCACGCCGATGATCAGCGCGGCCATCATGGCGAACGCCAGGCGGCGGCGTCGCAGACGAGTCAGCAAGGACAGGAACATTAATCGTTTCACCACGGCGCAGACAAAGAACGCTTTTTACCAGATGCCTCGGTCTGCGCGTGATTATTTTCGACCACCGTTCATGTGCAACGATTACAAGATGCTGCAATCACTCACGCCACTTGCAGTACGATCTTGCCGATATGATCGCCGCCCTCCATGCGGGCATGGGCCTGAGCCGCGTCAGCCAGCGGGTAAATTTTGTCGATGATCGGCAGGCAGCGCCCGGCGCTGAGGGCAGGCCAAACGTGTTCTTGCAGTTGATCGGCGATGGCGGCTTTCTCCGCAGCGGTACGCGCGCGTAGCAGCGAACCGGTGACCACCGCGCGTTTGCCGAGGATCGCCAGCAGATCGATGTCGTTGGCGCGGGCGCCGCCGAGGAAACCGAGCATCACCAGTCGGCCGTCCATCGCCAGTGCGCTGATGTTACCGTTCAGATACGAGCCACCCATGATGTCGAGAATCACGTGCACGCCTTGATCTGCGGTCTTCTCGGCAATGACCTTGGCAAAATCTTCTTCCCGATAGTTGATCGGCTGCCCGCCAAGTTTGCTGATTGCGGCGCATTTTTCAGGACTGCCGGCGGTCGCGAACGCCTCAATACCGAATTCACGGCAGAGCATCAGCGCGGTGGTACCGATGCCGCTGGTGCCGCCGTGAATCAGCACGCGCTGGCCGGCCTTGGCACCGCCGAGGCCAAACAGGTTGGCCCAGACGGTGAAAAACGTTTCCGGAATCGCGGCGGCCTGGACCCAATCGACTCCATCCGGCACAGGCAAAGTCTGGCCGGCTGGTACCGCGCAATACTCCGCGTAGCCGCCGCCATTGGTCAGTGCGCAGACTCGATCACCGACCGCGAACCGCGTTACTCCGGGACCCAGTGCAACCACTTCGCCAGCCACTTCCAGGCCGGGAATCGGGTCCATCCCGGGTTTCATCGGATATTTGCCGGCGCGCTGCAAGGCATCCGGACGATTGATGCCGGCAGCGTGAACGCGGATAAGCACTTGGCCTTCGGCAACGGTCGGCAGAGGCACGCGCCTGGCTTGCAATACTTCAGGGCCGCCGGGTTCGGTGATTTCAATACGGGTCATTTCGTTGGGCAGTGACATTGTCGATTCCTGTGAAAAAGGTCGTGTAGATGGGAGCGCTGGCAGCGCGCAATGATTCCCTTCAGTTCGCCGCGCAACGGGGTTCAGTTGTAGAGGGCAGCCAGCGCATGGCTTGCTCCAGCAGTAGAGCGACGACGATCGCGCCAGCGGCGATCACAAACAGCAGCGTGTGCTGGCCGCCCGAGGCATTGAACAATGCCGAATAGGCAAACCCGGCCAGCGCCTGAAAGGTTGCGAATGACACAGTGGCGCGGCTCCAGGCGATCTGCTGACGGTGATGCGACGGCACCAGTTCATGCACCCTGGCCAAGGCCAGCGGCACGATGCCCGGCGGGAACGAGCCGAGAATCACCGCCAGTAAAGCCAGCGCCAGAAATGAATGGGAGACGGCCAGCAAACCGAGGGCGATGGCTTGCACTACCAACACCAGTCGAATACCAGTACGGGCGCCAAGCTGGTCAGCCAGAAACCCGTAAGTCACCGGCCCTACAATCGCCCCCAGGCCATACATGACCCAGACCATTGCGCCGATATGCGCCCCGGCACCCAATCCGCGCGCTACGTAATCCACCAGAAACACCATTGCAGGCACCAGCCCGGCGGCCATGAACGCGTATTGAGCGAATAACAGGTAAACGCCCGACGGTGTTGGCTCATCAGCCGACGTTGCGTGCGCAGCCACGGCATGCGTGGTATCCGCAGGCCAGCCGAACCAGCTCACCGCGGTCAGCAACAACGCCAGCGCGCCCAGTCCCAGCCATGTTGCCTGCAAGCCAAGAGTCAGCAGTGGCGGCACGATGGTGCCGGAGCCGGCAATCCCCAGGCCGATGCCGAGGAAGATTGCGCCACTGGCCAAGCCTCTGCGAGCAGCCGGAACGTGAGGCAGCACGGTTGCCGCCACCAGCACCATGATCGCGCCACCAGCAATCCCGGACAGCAAACGCCAGCCGAAGAACCAGCTTACCGACAGCGGATAAGCACAGGCAAAAAATGCCGCCGTGACCGCCAGCATCATCAGGCGCAAGGCGTTGCGGTTGCCTGTTCGGTGAGCCATGGGCCGACCGAGCAGGGCGCCGATCAAGTAGCCGACCAGATTGGCCGCGCCGAGGTAGACGACATCATTGGCCGAAAACCACTGCGCCTGAATCAGAGAAGGGATCAATGGCGTGTAAGCGAAACGCGCCAGACCAATGCTGACCAGACTGGCGCAAAGTCCGGCGAAGATCGGCAGCCAGATGCCGGTAGAGTTTGCAGTACGCATGATCGCGATCTCACAAGAGGTGTATGGCGCTCAGCTTATCGGCTATCGTTGCTGCGCATATGCAGCGATTAAGCGGCACAATGATGCAAAAATGCTTCAAAGAGGATCCGTATGAATTGGGATGATGCGCGAGTGTTTCTGGCGGTCTGTCGCGAGTCGACATTGCGCGGGGCTGCGCGTGTTCTGGGCGTCGATCAGGCCACGGTCGGACGGCGCATTACTGCGCTGGAGAAGGCATTGAGCGCGACGCTGTTCCTGCGTACCTCCGACGGTTATGCGCTGACCGCCGTTGGTGAAGCGGCGCGTGAAAGTGTGGAAAAAATGGAGCATTCGGCGCTGGAACTGGAGCGACACATCCACGGGCTGGATGACCGTCTTACCGGTAACGTACGGGTCAGCACCACCGACTCGATGGCCATTGACTTCATCATTCCGGCGATGGCGCGCCTGCATGATCAACATCCAGATGTGCAGATCCAGCTGGATGCGTCGACGCAAATCCTCAGTTTGGCCAAGCGCGAGGCCGATATCGCGGTGCGCAATACCCGGCCGGATAACCCTGATCTGATCGCTCGACGGATCGCCCGTTGGCCTGTAGGACTTTTCGCTGCGCAGGCCTATGTCGATCGCCATGGAGAACCGCAGCCCGGCAGCGCGTTCGAGGGCCATGATCTGGTGGTCTATCAGCCGTACTTACAGAGCAAAAAAGACCTTACGCTGGTCTCTGAACCGTTGACCCGCGGACGCATCGTCGCCACGCTCAGCTCCAGCCTTCTAGTGCGTCGATCCCTTGCCGCCGGCCTCGGGGTAGGGGAGATTCCTGTGTACATGGGCGAACGCGACGGCCTGGTCAGACTCTGGCCGGAGCGGACCCGGCCGCTGCCGTATGAAGTGTGGCTGGTCACCCATGCCGACCTGCGTCACACCGCGCGGGTACGGGCGGTCATCGAGCAGATCGTTGAGGCCTTTGCGCTGGAAAACGAATAAGTGGTTCAGGGTTTTGCCCGAGGCTACAACTGCTGACGAAACAGCCTACGTCCGAGACAGAATGGGCCGGCTTGTTGTAGTCCGTGATGAGTTCTATTGTCACTACAGCTCGATGCAGACCTCAGTTACGCATCGAAACGAAGAGCCAGGGAAGGCCGCGTAGCCATAGAAAGGTGCCGAATTGAAAATCAGGGAAGTGAATCAATATGCGGTCACGGACAGATCGAATGCAGGGCGGGACAGGCAAACCATGAGCAGCATAAGTCGCGAAGAATTCGATGCCAGGATAGAGACCATCGAGACGAGGATGGACGGCCGCGTGGCAGAAATGCGCGCCGACATTCGCGGGTTCCTGGCTGCTCAGGCAGAGCGGGACAAGGCCCTGCAGGAGCGGGACAAGCGTTATGACGTGATGTGGATGGGCGTGCAGAAAATTGCCGACGAATCGCGGGAAGCGATCAGGCAGGCATCGACGGTAAAGGCCAATTACTGGGCGGCCACCACTGTGCATTTCCTCGGCGTGGCTTCCTCACTGGTTGGCGCACATTTCGCCAATCAGGCGGCGGTGTTGACCACCATACAGACCACGCTGGCAGCGATTCAGATTGGCAAAGAGGTATCGTCACCCAAACCTGTCGTACAGCCCTCAACAGTGCCGCCGCAATAAAAAACGGCCTTCATTGGAAGGCCGTTCTGCATCGCGCCAGATCATGGCATTTCCGGCAACTCCTGAGGGCGCAAGTCGAACACCAGCACTTCGGCATCGACCCCGTTGCTCAAAGTGAGCAGCTGTTCTTCACGAACCCGCACGCCGTCGCCTTCCTGCAAGGCTTGGCCATTGAGTTCGACGCTGCCACGCGCAACGTGGACGTAGGCGTAACGATTGGCCGGCAATTTCAGCGTGGCACTCTCGTTGCCGTCGAATAATCCGGCATAGACCCGCGCATCCTGACGGACTTTCAGAGAACCGTTGCTACCGTCCGGCGAGATGATCAGTTGCAGGCGACCACGTTTTTTCTGCGCGCTGAAGTGTTCCTGTTGATAGCGCGGCTTGGCGCCACTGACATCCGGCACGATCCAGATTTGCAGAAAGTGCACGGGCTTGGTGGCCGAGTGGTTGAACTCGCTGTGCGCCACCCCGCTGCCGGCACTTATCAATTGCACGTCGCCGGGACGGATCACCGAGCCAGTGCCGAGGGTGTCCTTGTGTTCCAGCGCGCCTTCGAGCACATAGGAAAAGATCTCCATGTCGCGGTGCGGGTGCTGGCCAAAACCTTTGCCGGCGGCGACCCGGTCATCGTTGATCACCAGCAGATCGGAGAAACCCTGTTCACGCGGGTTGCGGTAGCTGGCGAAAGAAAAGGTGTGAAACGACTTCAACCAGCCGTGATTGGCGAGGCCGCGATCGGAGGCTTTGCGAAGAGTCAGCATGATGAAATCTCCTGGCTGGACGTGAATTCGTCCGAGTGAGGAGAAGGTTACTGGTTACCTTGGGAGGCAATAAGTAGATGGAAATTGAAAGACTGTCCGGCTCAGGTTGACAGTTTTGCGTTATGGTTCACGTATTCGATTACGCTCATCACGACTCAGTTGGCCATAATGTCCCGGCTGTAACGTGCGTCTTGACCCTTGAATATGTGTGATGCCTCCCATGAAAACCGTGGCAATGGTGCTGTTCCCCGACTTTCTGATGCTCGACATGGCCGGGCCGCTGGAAGTGTTTTCAGTCGCCAACCGTTATCTGAAACCTGATTTGCACTATCAACTGACGACACTAGGGACGGAGCGCGGCTTGCTCAAGGCTTCCAATGGGGTACAGGTTCAGGCTGATCTGCACATCGACGAAGCGGCGGAGCGCTATGACCTGTTATTGGTGCCCGGCGGCCCCGGCGCCTATAACCAGAGATTTCCCGAGCTGTTTGGCTGGTTGAAAAAAGCCGTGCCGCGCGCGGAGCGTTACGGTTCGATTTGTACCGGCGCATTCATCCTCGGCCATGCCTGCCTGCTTGATGGTTATCGCGTCACCACGCACTGGAACTACACCGAGCGCCTGATCAAGGCTTTCCCGAAAACCACGGTGACCACCGACCAGATCTACGTTGAGGATCGCAATCTCATCACTTCGGGGGGCGTGACCGCTGGCATCGATCTGGCGCTGGCGGTGGTGGCCAGGGATCACGGCAAGAAAATCGCCCAGGACGTCGCCAAGGTCTTGTTGGTGGTCATGAAGCGCCAGGGCGGGCAAGCGCAGTTCAGCCCGTTGATGGCGGCAGTCTCACCGCAAGAAACGCCCATCACCCGCGCGCAGAATTACGTACTTGAACACTTGGATGAGCCCTTCACAGTGGAGCGCATGGCCGGATTGGCCAATATGAGCGGACGGCACTTTGCTCGCCTGTTCGCCCGTGACGTCAACATGACTCCCATGGAGTTTCTGCAGAATGCCCGCATTGACTGCGCGCGAAACCTGTTGGAAACCAGCGATCTGCCGCTCAAGACCATCGCCTACAAAAGCGGCTTCGGCAGCGTCCGGCACATGCGCTCGCTGTTCGCCGAAAAGCTCGGTCTTACGCCGTTACAATACCGCGAACAGTTCAGCTAGAGCGGTTCTGTCCGTCTGACGCAGTCGGATGTCCGTGCTGCGTCGGCTCCGGCGGTTGTATCGTCACGCAACAGTGCCAAGATGTTTGGCATGAATAATCACAACGACACAAGCCAAGGTTCGGTGCTGCGTTTTGGCCCCTACGCCTTTCATGTGCGCCAGCGTCTGGTCCTTGCAGGGGAGCAGCCGCTACGCATGGGCGGGCGCGCCATGGACATTCTGCAGGTGCTGCTCGAACACGCGGGCGAGGTAGTCAGCAAAGAGCAGTTGATTGCTCGTGTGTGGCCGACATCGATCGTTGAAGAGATCAACCTGCGGGTGCACATCGCGGCGTTGCGCCGCGCACTGGGCGACGGCACCAACGGCCAGCGTTACATCATTCACGTGGCGCAGTGCGGCTACAGTTTTGTCGCCCCGGTGGAGCAGGGCACAAGTGATGCGCTGCACATGCCCGCTGCCGCCCTCACGCCACTGCACAATCTTCCGGCACGACTGACGCCAGTCAGTGGGCGCGACGCCCTGATCGGTAGTCTGGTTCGACAAATGCCGGTGTGCCGCTTGATGACCATTACCGGTGCGCCGGGTGTTGGCAAAACCACTGTGGCACTGCGCGTGGCGGAGTTGCTGCTGCAATACTTTCGTGATGGCGCCTGGTGGGTCGACCTTGCCATGCTCGAAGATGACAAACCCTTGCTCGACCACCTGTTGCACGCCCTGAATACAGACTTTTTCACACTGTCCGGTCGGCACGCCTTGTTGGTGCTGGATAACTGCGATCACCGGCGCGACAGTTGCGCGACTCTGGTAGAGACCCTGTTGCATGCCGCGCCTCGCCTGTCGATTCTGGTCACCGGCCGCGAAGCCTTGCACATTCCACAGGAAGCCGTTCATTACGTGCCGCTGCTGGCGATTCCCAAGCGCTCTACATTGAACTCCGTCGAGGAAGCCATGGGCTATCCGGCGGTGCAGTTGTTCGTCAATCGCGCGCGAGCGCGGCAACAGGGCTTCAGTTTGCGTCAACAGGATTTGTCAGGCGTGCGCGAGATCTGCCGTCAACTGGACGGTCTGCCGCTGGCGATCGAGCTCGCCGCTGCGCAGATCGACGCGCTGGGCTTGATCGGTTTACAGGCACAGGTTGAAAACGGTCTGCAGTTGCTTGGCCAAGGACGGCGCACCGCGGAGCCGCGCCATCAGTCGATGGCTGCTGCGATCGATTGGAGCTTCCAGTACCTGACGGAAATGGAACAGCGTGTTCTGCTGCGTCTGTCGGTGTTCAGCACGGGCTTTACTCTGGAGGCTGCACTTAGCGTGATCAGCAGCGTGGATCTGGCGGGATCCAGGTTGAGCGCAATTATCGAAGGGTTGGCGCGCAAGTCGTTGCTCATTCAAGAACCCAACCGGGCAACGGCGCGCTATTGGATGCTCAACACCGTGCGCCGCTATGCCCGTGATCGCTTTGAGCGCAGCGACGACAGGCTCGAACTGCAACAGCGTCATGCGCGCTATCTCAGCCACACGCGCAATGCGTCAGGCCGGACACTGTTCGCGCAGGCTGTCGAGTAGCAGGCGGACCTTGCGCAAGTCCGGTGTGGCGTAGCCTTCGGTGAAGTGCTGGTAGAGGGGGCTGAGCAAATCCAAAGCTTCGCGATGGCGGGACTGGCGTTGCCATAACTGAGCAAGGTCCGTGGCGCTGCGCAGTTCCCAGGCCAACGCGCCTTGGCTTCTGGCGATGGTCAGCGCTTGTTGCAGGATTTGTTCGGCTTCTCGAGTTTCAGCGGTGTCTGAACGGGCCGATTCGCGAGCAGGCTCGCTCCCACAGGAAACAGAGCACAACTCGGAATTTGCGCCCGACACCGACCCCTTGTGGGAGCGAGCCTGCTCGCGAAGGGGCCACTCTGAACCCTTCACTAATGCCGCCGCCCGTGCCCGCAATATCTCCGCTGCACTCCAGCCCGCATCCCCGGTGCGCGCGCGCTCCACCAGTGCCTCATCGACAAAACGCTCATCCAGCGTAACCATCACTTCCCGGATCAGACCGCTGCTCTGCGTCGATATCGGCGCGGCATTATCCGGATCGATCACCTGCGCGTAGTGCCGCGCCCAATTATTGAACAGCAGCACCGAATGCTTCTGCGACTGCTCCAGCAACAATTGCAGGAGCGCGCGGGCGTTAGCGGCGTCGCCGTTGTAATGGGCGATCAGACAACTGGCCAGCGCCAGGGTGTAGCAGATCGATGTGCCGTGATTGATCTGCACGGCAATATCCAGCGCCTGCCGTGCCGCGCGCCATGCCTGTTCTGGCAGACCCTGCAGCCATAGCACGCGGGCCAGTACCGTCAGCGAAGCGACGCTCTGGTCGTACTGCACGCCAAAGCCATGGGTGAAACGATTGAGATGGCCGCTGTGGGCCATGCGTTGCAGCACTTGCTCGGCATGTACGCGGGCCTGCGGTTGGTCGCCGGCGTAATGCAGGGCCAGCACGCGCAAGCGATGCGTGCTCAGCGACAGCAATGGCTCGCCGTGCACGCCGATGCGATCAAATTGCTCACTCTGCGCCAGCGCCATGCGGTAATGCCCGCAACTCAGATTGACCGCCATATGCCCCGATATCGCACGCAGTTGCCCGGCCAAGTCACCGTGTTCTTCGGCCAAGCGGCAGGCGTCGATGAAGGCCTGGATGGTTTGTGGCGTGCCGCCCCAGGTGTGATAGCTGGCGCTGCCGAGCGCCAGTTTCAAGGCGATTTGCAGGCGAGGGCAGGGCGGCAGGAGCGAGCCTGCTGGCGAAGCCTCCAGCAGACTCAGTGCCCGGCGCACGTAGCGGCTGTAATCGCGCAGCAACGACAGCTCCTGCCACAACGGTGCCGACGCGGCTGCCAGTTGCACGCCCAGCTCATCCGGTCCCGGCCCGTCGAGGCTCCAGTCCAGCGCCGCGCGCAAATCCTCCAGCCCCCTAGCATAGCGCTCCATCCACAATACAGTTGGAGTATTGTCCCAATCCGCCTGCGCCTGCTGCATCAGTGTCAGGCAGCGCTCGGCGTGGCGTTGGCGGGTTGCGCTGAGCTCGTTGGCCTGTTCGAGTTTTTCCAGTGCGTAGTGGCGCGTGGTGTCGAGCAACCGGTAGAAAACATCTTCGTCGCCCACTTCGACGCTCAGCAGGGATTTGGCCACCAGTTGCGTGACAGCGGTGAACACCGCGCCGGGGTCGATCTGTTGGCCGATGACCACCGCTGCCGCCGAGGCGAGGGTGAAGCTGCCACGGAAAATTCCCAGTCGCCGCAGACAGGTTTGCTCGCAGGCGTTGAGCAGGTTGAAGCTCCAGTCCATCGTTGCGCGCAGGGTCAGGTGGCGCTCGGCGCTGCTGTGGTGTCCGGCCGACAATGGCGGCAAACCCTCGCGCAATTGCTTGAGCAATCCGTCCATGCCCAATTCGCTGACCTGTGCGGCGGCCAGTTCCAGCGCCAGCGGAATGCCGTCCAGGCGCTGGCAGATTTCGATCGCCTGCGGTAGCTCGGCGCCACTCAGTTGAAAGCTTTCCCGCGCCGCGGTGGCGCGCTCGACAAACAGTTGCAGCGCAGCAAAGCCCAGCGCCTGAGCCGGCTCCATCGGCGTCGACATTGACGGGCATTCGAGCGATTCCAGACGCTGCACGAACTCGCCCTCCGCGCGCAGGCTCTCGCGGCTGGTGGCGAGGATATGCACCTTTGGCGCTCCCCGCAGAATCTGCTCGCTGAGCGACGCGACCGCATCGATCAAGTGCTCGCAGTTGTCGATCACCAACAACATTTGCCGTTCTCGCAGGCCGTCGACCAGACCAGCCTGCGCATCGCCTTCTGGCGCGGACAGATCAAGCAGCGTCGCCAGATGCGAGCCGATCAGCGCGGGATCGGCGATGGGCGCCAAGTCCACCAGGCGGATGCCGTCGCGATACTGGTCGAGCAATTGTTCGGCGACGCGCAGGGCGACGGTGGTCTTGCCAATGCCGCCGGGACCGACCAGAGTGATGCAGCGTCGGCGCGGCAGTTGCGCGATCAGGTGATCGATCACGGGCTGGCGCCCAATCATCCGCGTACGACGCAGCGGCAGGTTGTGTCTGGCGACGGGCATCGCCGGTTTTTGTTCGATGCTGTCGAGCACGATCGGTGCGACAAAACTGTAGCCGCGCTGCGCCACGGTGACGATGTAGCGCTGGCCGTTCTGCCCGTCGCCAAGCGCTTTGCGCAGGGCCGCCATGTGCACGCGCAGATTGATGTCTTCGACGACGCTGTCTGGCCAGACGCCGGCCATCAATTGCTGTTTGCTCACCACTTCACCGGCGTGGGCCAGCAAAATCAGGAGGATATCCATCGCCCGCCGTCCCAGGCGCAGAGGCTGTTGGCCTTCAATTAGCAGTCGTTGCCCGGGATGAATCCGATAGGGGCCAAACGCAATGGCCTGATTCGGGGAGAAACTCAACAGCGCGCTCCTGCGGTGATGCGGCGGACAGGGCGAATCAGTCCCTGGCGCATGCGCAGGCCTTCTGATCCGGGGTGTCCGGGCATAATCCTCAGGTTTGAGCATCAGTGCAACGGGTGGCGTAACGGCAGCAGTCAAAACACCGCAGGCTGTGCTGCGGTGTTTTTCGGTTTATCCATGACTCGACAGCGCCAGGCGAAGGGATTGATGCCCTCGCTGCGGGTGAACATGTGGCAGAAGTGCGCCTGATCGCAGAAGCCGCATTCCAGGCTGATTTGCGTGAGGCTGAGGTCGGTGTGCTGGATCAGCAACTTGGCCCGGGCCAGGCGCTGGGCGCGGATCCAGTCCTGTGGCGACAGGCCGGTGCTGCACTTGAATGCGCGGGAGAAATGACTGCGTGACAGTGAGCAGGCACGGGCCAGTTCCGCCACTTCCAGGCTTTCGCCCAGTCGATCGAGGATCAACTGTTTGATCTGGCGTTCGCGCTGCGGACTGAGTCCGCCAGTCGTGTTTTTCCGCGGTTCGCAGGCAGGGGCGAGGGCGACGGTTTGCTGTAGATAAGCCATGGCCAAGGTCCGTGTCGGTGGGGAAGGCACGGTCGGCGCATTCCCTCAGGTCAAAAAAGCAACGCTGCGCAGAGAGCTTCATTGTTGGGCGAGGGCGTGAGGCTGACGAGTTAATCGTTGTTAATTTCCTCGCTCAGGCTGGAACTCAGCACATCCTTGCAAGTCAGCGCCCGGTGCTTTGCGCGACGATGTCGACAAAGCACGGCCGCCGTTGGCTAGGTTCAAAGGGGAATGCAATGAAAGGCTTGGTGAAAGCAGCAACGACCCTGGCGGTCATGCTGGCAATGTCCGGCGCCATGGCGCAGGCACCGCAGGTGGGCACTCAGGCGCCGGGTTATTTCCGCTTGGCGGTGGGCGATTACGAAGTCACCGCGTTGTTCGACGGTTACAACGATTTGTCGCCGAAGTTGTTGCAGGGCATGAGCCAGAGTCAGATTCGCGCGCTGCTCGCACGCCGTTCGATTGAAACCCCGGGCGTGCAGACGGCGTTCAATGCCTTTCTGGTCAACACCGGCACACAACTGATTCTGGTCGACACCGGCGCAGGGCAGTGCATCGGCGCCACCGCAGGCCAACTCTCGGCCAACATGCAGGCCGCCGGTTACAAGCCCGAGCAGGTCGACACGATTCTGCTGACCCACCTGCACCTTGATCACGTCTGTGGTCTGGTCGATGCAGAGAAGAAGCCGCTGTTCGCCAATGCCACCGTCTATGCGGCCAAGGCAGAGGCCGATTACTGGCTTGATCCGGCAGCATTGGCCAAGGCTCCGGCCGGCGCCAAAGAGTTTTTCAAGATAGCCCAGGACTCTACGACGCCCTATGTTGCCGCTGGCCGCTTCAAGACGTTCGCCGCCGGGCAGTCGCCATTGCCGGGACTGGTCGAAGCAACCCTCGAAGCCGGGCATACGCCGGGCAGCACCACGTACCGCCTCACCTCGCAGCAGCAGAGCATCGTGTTCATGGGCGATCTGGTGCACAACCTCGCGGTGCAGTTCTTGCACCCGGAAGTCTCGATCGGTTTCGACGTCAACAGTCAGCAAGCGATCGCCAGTCGGCAGGCAGTGTTCAGTGCTGCGGCAGCGAGCAAGACCTGGGTGACGGCAGCGCATCTGCCGTTCCCGGGCATCGGCCACATCGCCGCCGAGGGCAAACATTTCCAGTGGGTGCCGGTGGAATACGGCCCTTACAAACGCGCGGCGAAAGTGCCGTTGATCGAGTAAAGTGCCCAGCGCCAGTGGCAAAAAGCGTCTGACACCGATAAGGAAACCACGCCCATGAACCGTAACGATCTGCGCCGCGTCGACATGAACCTGCTGGTGATTTTCGAAGCGTTGATGTTCGAAAAGAACCTGACCCGCGTTGCCGAAAAACTGTTCATGGGCCAACCGGCGGTCAGTGCTGCGCTGGGGCGCTTGCGTGATCTGTTCGACGATCCGTTGCTGCTGCGCAACGGTCGCGGTATGGAACCGACGGCGCGGGCGCTGGCGATCCTCAAGGAGCTGCAACCGGCGATGGACGTGATTTCCGGTGCAGTCAGCCGCGCCAAGGAATTCGAACCGGCGAGCAGTTGCGATGTGTTTCGCATCGGACTGTCGGACGACGCCGAGTTCGGTCTGTTTCCGCCGCTGTTGCGCCAGCTTCAGCAGGAGGCGCCGGGGATTGTCGTGGTGGTACGCCGCGCCAACTACCTGTTGATGCCGGCGCTGTTGGCCTCTGGCGAAATCTCCGTGGGCGTCAGCTACACCACGGATCTGCCGGCCAATGCCAAGCGCAAGAAGCTGCGTGATATTCCCTGCAAAGTGCTGCGCGGCGACGACCGTCCGGGGCCGCTGACGCTGGACGAATATTGCGCGCGTCCGCATGCAATGGTGTCGTTCTCCGGTGATCTGAGCGGCAATATCGACCTGGATCTGGCCAAGATCGGCCGCTGCCGCCGGGTAGTTCTTGGTGTGCCGCAGTTCAGCGGCTTGCGCGCCTTGCTCGCCGGTACCGAGATGATCGCCACGGTGCCGGATTACGCCGCCTGTGCCTTGGTCGAAGGCTGCGCCCTGCGTGCCGAAGACCCGCCATTCCCGATCGATGCCGCGCAATTGTCCATGGCGTGGAGCGGGGTGCACGACAACGACCCGGCAGAGAAATGGCTGCGCTCGCGCATTAGCCAGTTCATGTCGGCGCCGCTGGATATTCCTGTGGCGTAAACAACCGCTCGTCTGAAAGGCGGCTTAACCTGTTAGTTCTGACAGTGGCGCATTTTTGTCTTCCGATGTCTGATGGCTGAAGCCCCGAAGGCTAGCCCTCAAAGGACATGAACATGGACACGTTGATTCCTGCACTTGACAGTGACCACTTGCCGCCACCCTCGATCAAGGAAAGTCGCCCGGACGGTTTGCTGGATCCGCATGCTGCTCGATCTAACCTGACGGTGGGCGTGGACTTTCCCTGGCAGAAAGGAGACGTCATTACTATTGAGTGCGCTGGTACGCCAGGCCTCGGGTCTTACCTGTCTCCGCAGATACCGATCGGAGGGTTTGCACGGCCCTTTCAGACCCACATTGATAACCTCCTGATCGCCTTCAACTTCAACCGAACGGTCAGCTTCACTTATACCCTTTATCGTGGCACCGAGACGCCCGTTGTTTCAGAGCCTCTAGCGCTGTTCATAACCCGTATCAATCAACTGGATCTACCACGTCCGTTCATCCGCCAGGCCGAAGACGACGGGCAGGGACGCGAGCTGAAAGTCATTGATCTGGTCGACTTCACCTTGCGTATCAATGCGTGGCTGCTGGGCAGGCGCGGCAACCCCTTCTGGCTAAGGCTCAAGGGCACAAATGCCGATGGCAGCGATTTCGAGGCGCCTTATTGGCGAACACCGGAAAATAAGGTCGATGACGAATTCAACCGCTATGGTTTTTTCGAACAGAACTTTCCCGCCGCACCACTGCAAGGATTGGCAAACCGCAGCGTGCTGACGCTGGAGTTCATGGCCGGCCTGCAGGGCAGCGAGGAGCTATCCCTTGCCGAACCCTTTGCCCATCGTAACTACATCGTCCTCACAGAATCGTCCGATGCGCCGCAAATATTGTCGGTACGCGATCAGGACGGAGAAGTACCCGATGGCGCGGATACCCGTTACACCCGTGTCACTCTAAGCGGCAGTGCCCCTGGCGCAATCGATGTGTTCGATGGTCCTGTTCGCATCGACACGGTCGATCCTGTCGCCGGTAACTGGACGTACAACACGGCTGACCTGGACGCGGGATCTCATGCATTTACGGTCCGGTTGGCAGATGGAACCGGAAGTGCCTCAAGTCCGAGGCGAATCAATGTCGTGCTGTCAAACCTGACGCTGATGATTGCCGAGGCTCCCGACAACATCACCCTTGATCCGCTGAGAGCAGTCGCGACTTTCACAGCGGTGGTCAATGACGACTTGCTGCCCACTGACATGGTTTTCGTGACGGTAACAGCTGCTGAGGGCACGCCCGCTGCGGGCTCACACAGCACCACGCCGATTGCGGCCGGCACTGCGCGTCCGATCCGCACGGTGCTGCCTGTATCGCTGGTGGCATTCAGCATCGGAAAAATAATGAATGTTACTTTTTCGTACATAAGAGGCAGTGCTGATCCGGTGACCTCAAGACCCTTGCGTCTCAACGTGCTGCCAATTGCACTGGAACATCTTGTAGCGCCGGTGATTACTCAGGCCAATGGTGACATTCTTGATCTGAAAGACGTACAAGCGGGGGGGAGTCTGCAGTTTGGAGTCTGGCCGCACATTTCCCGGAGTCAGCGAATCTCGCTCTATCTGGAAGGGCAGAGCGCAACTGGCGCGCATAACCTGCGAATGTGGGTGGTGACTACGAATATGGTACATGCAGCATGGGTTACAAACGGCGGCTATGTGGCTTCTATCTCGGCAAATTATCTGCGGTTACTCAAAGATGGCAGCAAGCTTTCAATCCGGTTCATGGTCAATCTGGATCAGGTGCCGAACGAGGCTGCGGCAACGGTCTTTCAAACGCGGGAGTACACCATTCGCTCACTACCTTGAAACCGACGCCACCCGCCAGTCTCGATACCTGTAGCAACTGAGCACATTCATGCAATTTAACTGCGCCCGTCATTGGCATGCTTCCCGTCAATGACATTCAAAGGGTCGGGTCATGATTGCTACGAGGGATGAACAGGCGCGCGACATCGGGTTGCTGTTCCTGCGGGTCAGCAGCGGGTTGTTTCTGTTGTGGGTGCACGGCTTGCCCAAGTTGCTCGACTTCACCGCGCAGCTGCAACTGATCGAAGACCCGTTCCACCTCGGCGCCCACCTGACGCTGATCCTGGCGATCTTCGCCGAGGTCCTCTGCCCGTTGCTGATCGTCGCCGGTGTGCTGGCGCGTTTGGCCTGCCTGCCTATTCTCTTTGTACTGCTCGTGGCGCTGCTGGTCGTGCACCCGCAATGGAGTGTGGCCGAAGGGCAGTTCGGCTGGTTGCTGTTGATTCTTTTCACCACCGTATTGATCGCCGGGCCCGGACGGCTGGCGATTCCTGTTCGTTTGCCCGGAGTGCTGCGTTATGCCTGAAGTCCTCAATTCACAAGCACCGGGGGCCGATGAGACCGTCACGTTGATCATCAAACACTCGGTCAAGGCCGGTTTCGAATCGGCGTATGAAGCATGGCTGCGCAACATCGTGCGCGTTGCCGGGCAGCGCGAAGGGCATCTGGGGGTGGACGTGGTGCGCGGCAAGCGCGGGCGTCTGGATTTTTACACGTGCGTATTGCGCTTCAGCTCCACCGAAGCGATGCAGGGCTGGCTGGAATCCTCCGAGCGTCAGGCGCTGGTGGCTGAAGCCGCACCGATGCTGGCCGACGGCGATCAGACCGAAGTCGCGCCGGTCAATGAGTTCTGGTTCACACCGCTGGCCGAAGCCGGCTCGCCACCGCCGCGCTGGAAGCAGGCCGTAGTCACGCTGTTGGTGATTCTGCCGCACACCTTGCTGGTGCCGCTGATCTGGGGCCCGCTGCTGGCGCTGCATCCGTTTCTGTCCAACTACGTGGTCGCCACGTTCCTGATCACCCTGACCATCGTCCTCTCGGTGGTCTACGTGGTGATGCCGCCGGTCACCCGTCTGTTCACCCCGTGGCTGGAAGCCAGTCAGGCCCATGAACACCTCGATTCCCAAGAAACCTCGCCGCGTTGAGCGGGGTTTGCTTCTTTTCACTTTCGCTTGAGGAACTGCGATGAGCGCCGATCTGATTTTATTCAATGGCCAGTTTCATACCGTAGACCGGGAAAAACCACTGGCCAGTGCGGTGGCGATCAAGGACGGCCGCTTCGTCGCCGTCGGTAACGATGCCGAGGCCATGGCCCTCAAAGGCAACGCCACACAAGTGGTCGACATGAAGGGCCGCTGCGTCATCCCTGGCCTCAACGACTCGCACTTGCACCTGATTCGCGGCGGTCTGAACTACAACCTCGAACTGCGCTGGGAAGGTGTGCCATCGCTCGCCGACGCGCTGCGTATGCTCAAGGACCAGGCCGATCGCACGCCGACCCCGCAGTGGGTGCGCGTGGTCGGTGGCTGGAACGAGTTCCAGTTCGCCGAAAAACGCATGCCGACCCTGGAAGAAATCAACCAGGCCGCGCCGGATACTCCGGTGTTCATCCTGCACCTCTACGACCGCGCGCTGCTCAACCGCGCCGCCCTGCGGGTGGCCGGTTACACCCGCGACACGCCAAACCCGCCGGGTGGCGAAATCGTGCGCGACAGCAACGGCAACCCGACCGGCATGCTGGTCGCGCGGCCGAACGCGATGATTCTCTACTCGACCCTGGCCAAAGGGCCGAAGCTGCCGCTGGAATATCAGGTCAACTCGACCCGCCAGTTCATGCGCGAACTCAATCGCCTCGGCCTGACCAGTGCGATCGACGCCGGCGGTGGTTTCCAGAACTATCCGGACGATTACCAAGTAATCGAACAACTGGCCAAAGACGACCAGTTGACCGTTCGCATCGCCTACAACCTGTTCACCCAGAAGCCGAAAGAAGAGCTGACCGATTTCCAGAACTGGACCGGCAGCGTCAAGTTGCATCAGGGCGACGACTACCTGCGCCACAACGGCGCCGGCGAAATGCTGGTGTTCTCCGCCGCCGACTTCGAAGACTTCCTCGAACCGCGTCCGGACCTGCCGCAAACCATGGAACAGGAACTCGAGCCGGTGGTGCGCCACTTGGTCGAACAGCGCTGGCCGTTCCGTCTGCACGCCACGTACAACGAATCGATCAGCCGTATGCTCGATGTGTTCGAGAAGGTCAACCGCGACATTCCGTTCAACGGTCTACCGTGGTTCTTCGACCACGCTGAAACCATCACCCCGCAAAACATCGAGCGCGTGAAGGCGCTAGGCGGCGGCATTGCGATTCAGGATCGCATGGCGTTCCAGGGTGAATACTTCGTCGATCGCTACGGCAAACAAGCTGCCGAAGCCACGCCACCGATCAAGCGCATGCTCGCCGAAGGCGTGCCGGTCGGCGCCGGTACCGACGCCACCCGCGTGTCCAGCTACAACCCGTGGACCTCGCTGTACTGGATGGTCAGCGGCCGCACCGTTGGCGGTCTGGCCCTCTACGAAGAAGGCTTGCCACGCAGCACCGCGCTGGAACTGTTCACCCACGGCAGCGCCTGGTTCTCCTCGGAGCAGGGCAAAAAAGGCCAGATCCGTGTCGGCCAACTGGCAGACCTCGCTGCACTGAGCGCGGACTTCTTCAGCGTTGAAGAAGAAGCGATCAAGTGGATCGAGTCGGTGATGACGGTGGTCGGCGGCAAGATTGTCTACGCCGCCGGCGACTTCGAAGACCTCGGCCCGCGCTCGATTCCGGTGCTGCCGGACTGGTCGCCGGTAGTCAAAGTCCCGGGCCATTGGCGCCCGAACTCGCCGTTGCAAGCGCAGGTTCACCAGTGCAGCGGGCCATGCGCCGTGCACACCCACAGCCATGAAAAAGCGCGGATGTCGAATGCGCCGGTCAGCGATTTCGCCGGTTTCTGGGGCGCGTTCGGCTGTTCCTGCTTCGCGTTCTGAGTTTGAAAAAAGCGCCGGTCATCAGGGCCGGCGCTTACCGCAACAACCATCCATCCAGGAGTTTTGCCATGAGCGTTCCTTACAAGCGTCTGAACAAAGATGATGCCGTCGTCCTGCTGGTCGACCACCAGACCGGTCTGATCTCGCTGGTGCAGGATTTCTCGCCGAACGAGTTCAAGAACAACGTGCTGGCATTGGGCGACATCGCCAAGTTCTTCAAGCTGCCGACCATTCTGACCACCAGCTTCGACGCAGGTCCAAACGGCCCGATCGTGCCAGAGCTGCTCGAGCAATTCCCTGACGCGCCGTTCATCCAGCGTCCAGGCCAGATCAACGCCTGGGACAACGAAGACTTCGTCAAAGCGATCAAGGCCACCGGCCGCAAGCAACTGATCATCGCCGGTGTAGTGACCGACGTTTGCGTAGCTTTCCCGACCCTGTCGGCGATCGCTGAAGGCTTCGAAGTGTTCGTCGTCACCGACTCGTCGGGTACCTTCAACACCACCGTGCAACAAGCGGCGTGGGCGCGGATGTCCGCCGCCGGTGCACATCTGATGAACTGGTTCGCTGTGGCCTGCGAGCTGCAGGGCGACTGGCGCAACGACATGGAAGGCCTGGCGCATCTGCTGTCCGAGCGTCTGCCTAACTATCGCAACCTGATCAACAGCTACACCAAGTTCACTGCCAAGTAAGACAAAAAGATCGCAGCCTGTTGCAGGCTGCGATCTATTGCTTTCAACGCTTCTGCAACCACCCCAAAAAACCACCTTTTTTCACCGCCACCGGTTTGGCCATCAACGCGAGGCGACTGTTCTGCTGACGCACCGCCTGCAACTTGTTCAAGGCCCGGCCGACTTCGCTGCGCTTGTCCATGCACTCACGGGTCAACTGTTTGTCGAGACGATAGATGATGCTCGACGTCAGCGCTGTGAACGTCGCCTGCGACGGAGTATCGGCAAGAATGCTCTGTTCGCCCATGACTTCGCTCGGCCCCATGCGCCCGGCCTCGGTCTGGCCATTGCCGTCCGGCACCGTCGCGCTGACCACGCCCGTGGCGATCACGAACAGACTGTCCGGCACCTCGTCCAGATCCAGCACCACCTGACCGGCCGTGTACTGCTGCGCGACCATCGACTCAGCGAGGCGATCGCGTTCTTCACTGCTCAGCGAGCGGAAAATCTTCACCTCATCCAGCAATGCACGAGCACGGCTCGACGGTTCGATCACGCCGTCGGGATGGCGCGAAATACCCGCCGCTTCGAGATGGCGGTGGGCGAGGTCGAACAGTTGATTGCGCACTTCGCTCTTCTTGCCCAGCTCAGCGATGAAACCGCTGGCAACGTATTCCGACATGGTTTCGCCGGCCTCTTTGAGCACGGCTTTCGGTGCCGGGCTGAGCAGCAGCGAACTGCTGCCCTGCAAGGTACGATCAAGGGCATCCAATACCCGCCGCGGGCGAATGTGGTTCGGCACTTTGATACTGATCGAGACGCCGTGCATGTTGCTCGGCCGGCTGAGGTTGACGATTTTCGCCTTGGCCGCCACCGAGTTCGGTACGACGGCCATGGTGCCGGCGCTGGTCAGCAGGTGCGTGGCGCGCCAGTCGATATCGAAGACCTTGCCTTCGACGCCGTCGATCATCACCAGATCGTCCACCTGATACGGCTTGGTGGTGTTGAGGACGATGCCGGAAAACACGTCGGCGAGGGTGCTTTGCAGCGCCAGACCGACCACGATGGCGACTACCCCGGAAGTGGCCAGCAGACCTTTGACCGGCAGTTCCAGCACGTAACCGGCCGCCGCGACAATCGCGACCAGAAACACCAGCGCGCCGATGACATCCTGCAACAAGCGTCCGCTGTGACCGATGCGGCGCATCAGCGCCAGGCCAATCACTTCGGTCAGCACCCGTGCTGCATACAGCCACCAGAGAATCCCCAGCGCTGTCGCCCCCAGTTGTGCCACGCGATCATCAGCGAACAGCGGAGCCTGCAACGGGCTGACACCGGCATTGATCACCAGCGCGCTGAACGCCAGAAACAGCGCCAGACGCACGCCGACTCGCGGCGCGCGGTGGCTGAAAGGCGAGAAGTGCCAGAGTGCGGCGTCGAGCAGGAGCAGGACGGCGCTCCAGGACAGCAGGTGGGCGTAGAAAAGAGTCATGACCGGTACTCCGCGACGCTGATGAGAAAAAAGATCGCAGCCTGCGGCGGCTCCTACAGGGAATCGTATTCCAGGGTAGGCGCTGCCGCAGGCTGCGATCTTTCGCTTTTATGGATTCAGATGAGTCTTCAGTTCAGCCGCCGCTTGACGCACCGCTGCTTTGACTTCCGGAATCTGGCTCAGCGGATTGAGCAGGCCAAAGTCATGAATCATCCCGTTGTAGCGCACCGAGGTCACCGGCACGCCGGCTGCATCCAGATGCCGCGCATAGCCTTCGCCTTCGTCACGCAGCACGTCGAACTCGGCGGTCTGCACCAGCGCAGCGGGCAGGCCCTTGAGCTGTTCGCTGCTAGCGTTGAGCGGCGAGGCATGGATCTGCGCACGCTCGGCCGGGTTGGTGGTGTAGTTGTCCCAGAACCACTGCATCATGCCCTTGGTGAGGAAATGGCCCTCGGCAAATTGCTGGTACGAACCGTCGTCGAACTGCGCATTGGTCACCGGCCACATCAACAGCTGGAAGCGCAGGGCAGGGGTTTGCTGCTCCTTGGCCATCAACGCCACGACCGCCGCCATGTTGCCGCCGACGCTGTTGCCGGCGACCGCCAGCCGCTTGCCATCGACACCGATGTCCTTGCCGTGCTCGGCCACCCATTTCGTCGCGGCGTACGCCTGGTTGATCGCGGTCGGGTACTGCGCTTCCGGCGATGGCGTGTAATCGACATACACCGCAACAGCGCCCGAGCCGACCACCAGATCACGGATCAGGCGCTGGTGCGTCGGGAAATCGCCCAGTACCCAGCCGCCACCGTGGAAGAACATGAACACCGGCAGCTCGCCTTTGACCTTGGCCGGGCGCACCACTTTCAGGTTGAGGGTCTGGCCATCGACCTTGATCGCCTTGTCGCTGACTTCCACACCGGACAGATCAACGTTCACCGAAGCCTGCGCACCGGTCAGTACCGCACGGGCGTCTTTCGGGCTCAGTTGCTCCAGCGGACGACCACCGCCAGCGGCGAGGGCATCGAGGAACGCTTGGGTGTTGTGTTCGACGCCAGGGCTGCCAGCGGCGAAAGCGCTGCTGACGGACAGGGCGAGGAGGGACGCGGCGAGGGTTTTCTTGACGATGTTCATGGTGGAAATCCTTTTGAATGATTTTGATTTTCTGATCGTTCCCACGCTCTGCGTGGGAATGCAGCCGGGGACGCTCCGCGTCCCAACGATCAGATGGCTGCCTTCGGCAGCTCTTTGTGTTCAGGGTTGTTTTCAAACCGTGAGCACAGATTAATGGGCTGCTGAAAAGCGAAAAAGCGGCTATAAAGCGTTTAACTGTCCACCAGAGAGTGACAATGAACCCGTTCGAAGACATGCGTATTTTTTGCCAGGTGATGGACTCCGGCAGCTTCACCGCTGCGGCCGATCAGTTGGGCCTGTCCAAGCAATTCGTCAGCCGCCGTTTGATGCAACTGGAAGAGCGCCTCGGTGTGCGCTTGTTGAACCGCTCGACCCGCCGCCTCGACGTCACCCCGCTGGGGCAGAGCTATTACGAATCGGCGTTGCGCTTGTTGGGTGAGGTGGAACAGGTCGAGCAGGGCATCGCCGGCGAAACCGCCGAGCCGCGCGGCACGATTCGCCTCAGCGCGCCGCTGTCGTTCGCGGTGGCGCATCTGGGTTGTCTGCTGCCGTTGTTCCTGCAGCGTTATCGCGAAGTCACCGTCGAGGTCGATTTAAGCGATCGCCCGGTCGACCTGCTCGGCGAAGGTTACGACCTGGCCCTGCGCATCGGCGTGCTGGAAGATTCGACACTGATCGCCCGGCGCATCGCCAGCATCGAACGGGTCTACTGCGCCAGCCCGGCTTACCTCGCCGAACGCGGCACACCACTCAAACCCGAAGACCTGCACAGCCACGATTGCCTGCCTTACGGCCACGGTCGCTCGGTGCAATGGCGCTTCAACGAAGCACCGGGCAAACCGCTGCTGATCAACGTCACCGGGCGCATGCGCGTCAACAACGGCGAACTGCTGCGAGACGCAGCGGTGCAGGGGATGGGCATTACCTATCTGCCGACCTTCATCGTCGGTGCGGCGTTGAAGGACGGGCGGCTGGTGCCGGTGCTGGATGACCTGCGCCCGGAGCCGCTGACCCTGTCGGCGGTTTATCCGCAGCATCGCCAGGCTTCACGGCCGGTGCAGGCGCTGGTGGAGTTTTTGCGTGAGCGGCTTAACCAGAGTCATGTGAATCTTTGATAGTGGTTCCTGCTGGGCAAACGGCGTGTTATCGATCGGGCAAACGTCACACCGTTATTTCCTGCGATGTCTTTATGGATATTCCTGTCGGGTATGCAAAACGCTAAGTATCTCGATTCGATCCGTCACCTCATAAGTCACTACGTAGTTAGGATGTATAACGATTTCCCGGGTGCCGGGAGATCGACCTTTACGGTAGAGATGGGGATGTACGGAGAGTGAGGTTGTGGATTCTTCGATGGATTTCGAGAGACTCACTGCGGCTGCAAAGTTTCTCTAGCCAATGTATCTGAGGATGTTCGAAAGATCGGCCTTGGCTTCGGGCCGCCACTCAATCTGCATCGGCCTTTTTTCGCATGGATTCGATCAAGGCATGCATGTCCGCCATCACGTCCTCATGGGGGAGACTCGGATGGGGATCATCTCTGGACGCCTGCACCTTGGCTCGCAACCAGCGATCATGACTGGCAGCCTGCTTGTCGTTTTCAAACCCTGAATCGTCGGGAAAGATTTTGCCGTCCATAGTGCCTCCGGGTTCAATGCCTGGCAGTCTATTCGGTACAGGGATTGCTGTCGTCGTTGTCTGGATGAACTGCATCTGGGTCGAGCTCCATGAGTACTTGTAGTTCGACAAATCCTAGACTGAGCGCTTCCGACGGCCAACCGACGGAAGATGTAGGAAAGCGGTTGGGGTTTCCCGAGTTCCTTCCTTTTTCTGTAGGACTCGCTGAAGAGGACTGCGCAGTGTGATTACAACATTGGAACAACCGCCACCCCGGGTCTGTTCTAGACTCACGCCGCTCAATCACGAGCCTCACCCGGAGTAGCGCCATGGAAGTGCCCAACCCCAAAACCGCCATCGAAAGCAATCGACAGGCGTGGAACGATTCTGCCCGTCATCATCAGGATTCGCCGGACTGGCAGGCATTGCTCAACGATGTCGCGCAGGCAGAGTTTTGCTGCCTTGATGACACTTTGCGCGGCTTGCTGGACGTCGACGGCAAAGACGTGATTCAACTGGGCTGCAATAACGGTCGGGAGAGCCTGTCGCTGTTTGCGCTGGGTGCGCGCAGTGTCGTCGGCGTCGATCAATCGGCAGCGTTTCTTGAGCAGGCCCGCGAGTTCAACAGCCGCTCGCCGCATACTGCCGAATTCGTCGAGAGCGACATCCACCATCTGCCCGCATCGCTGCATAACCGCTTCGACGTAGCCCTGATTACCATTGGTGTACTCAACTGGATGCCTGACATCGGCGAATTCTTCCATCATGTCGCGCAGGTGCTGAAGCCAGGCGGCAAACTGGTGATCTACGAAACCCATCCTTTTCTGGAAATGGTTGATCCGCAGGCTGAAGATCCCTACCGCCTCGCCAGCTCGTATTTCCGTGTCGAGCCGTTTGTGCAGGAAGAACCGATTGTGTATGTCGGCAAGGTCGAGCAGCCGGCGGCGAAGTCGTACTGGTACGTGCATACGCTGGGCGCGATCTTCAGCGGCGCCATTGGAGCGGGGCTGAGCATCGTTGATTTTCAGGAATATGCGCATTCGAACCGGGAAGAGGTGTATGACTGCTACCTGAACCAGCAGGCGCAGCTGCCGATGTGCTTTAGCCTGGTGGCGAGCAAGGCCTGAAAACCTTTTTTGCGACGGCTTGCCTCTTCGCGAGCAGGCTCGCTCCCACAGGGAAACGCATTCCAGTGTGGGAGCGAGCCTGCTCGCGATGGCGGCCTTGTGACCGCCAGAAAATTCAGGGAACGGCGTGATTGACTACGTGCCCCGGCTGCGCATAAAGATCAATGCCCAGCGCATGAATCACCTTCAACACTGTGTCAAAGCGCGGCTTCGCTCCGGGAGCAAAAGCTTTGTACAAACTTTCGCGACCCATGCCTGAATTCTTGGCGATCTGCGTCATTCCTCGCGCTCTCAAAACGTAACCGATTGCGCGAAGGAATTCTTCGCTGTCTGCGTCTGCAAGAACCTGTGACAGGTACTCACTGATGGCTTCATCACTGTCGAGCAGCGCGACCATGTCGAAATTCGTCAAAGTCTGGCTCATGGTTAAACCTCCTTTGCCATTTTTTGTGCGCGTCGGATGTCTGCGCTTTGTGAGGATTTGTCGCCTCCGACAGTTGCGTAGCTGGCCGACTTTAACCAGATGGCCATGGATAATCAGTCGGCCAGATCTTTACTGGATGTTGGAAGTGTCGTCACAGTTTGTAGGCAACCAGCCAATCGCTTGTGAGAGCTGCGGGTGCAGCTACTGGCCTCATCGCAAGCAGGCTCGCTCCCACAGGGAAACGCATTTCAGTGTGGGAGCGAGCCTGCTCGCGATGGCGGTATCAAAACCGCCGCAAATATTCAGCCTGAATCAAGCCTGCGCGGGCGTACTTACTACTGGTCTTTCCGGCTTGCGCAGCGCCTCCAGCCTCGACTCGCTGTAGCGCGTTTCGCGGAAGAAGCGCCAGTGGCCGAACAGGTCGTAAACATGCGTGATCCGCCCTTGTTCCTTATAGCCCAGGCGCACATGCATCTTCAGGGCCTGGATATTGGCGTTGTCACAGATATCCACCACCTTTTTATACCCCCCGGCGTCCATGACTTGCCAAAGTGCGGTCTGTGCGTCGACGGTCAAGGTGCTGCCGAAATAGGGCCGGGCAATTTCGGCACCGAACTGGAAGTACTCACCGGGCTGGATCGTGAACGTGTAGCGGTAGAAGTGCCGATCGTAATAGTCGCGGGTACTGGCCCAGACGAACCCGACGGTGTGGCCTTCCTGGTCCAGGTACATGTGCCCCGTGTGCCCTTCAGCGGCCAATTCGGCCATGGTCTGCACACGGTCACCAAAGTACTTGCCGAAAGCCTTGGCGTTGTCCTCGGTGATGTCGACTCTATGTAAACCTTCACAGGGGCGCAGTTTGTTTGGCGCGATCGGCGTGACCAGATCGCGCTCCATCCACAGCAATTCACGGTGAGCGAAGACATAACGTTTGCCGAAAGCGCCAAGGGTGCGGCGCAGGCCTTTTTGTTTGATGCGCAGAAGCAGTTTGTCGATGACGTTCATGATGCTCTCCGAGGCGCTAGCCCTGGTGTGGTGGATGATGTTGCCGGTTGAGTTGCGCAGGTATTTGCCGCTTTCGGTTTGCCGGCACGCTGTGCGCGCCATTTTTGCAGGGCCGGTTTGACGCAGTACCAAAGACGCAGGCCCAGGCCCAGCAGCAAGCCACTGGGGCGCCATGAGTAGAAGCTCCAGCGCCAGTGTTCCAGTTGTCCGGTCATGCGCTCGTGCAGTTGATGACTGGAGTTATCCAGGCTGACCCGCGAGGCATCGATCCAGTGCCATTGCTCGTCCAGGCCCCAGCGAATCCATTCCTCCAGCAGCACTCGACCGCTGCCGAGATCGGCATGTTGCGGCAGGAACGCCAGGTTGTAGTCGTAGAGGCGGCCCTGCTCGAGCAGGCCCAGCCGATAACTTATGCAGCGGCCGTCCAGCTCCAGTGTCACCACTCGCACCAGCCCTTGAGCGGCAAGGGCGGTGAAGGCGCTCTGTATCCATTGACGGCTGTGGTCAGTTGCGAAAATGCCGACGCCCTCGTCACCTTTCCAACTGACCGACTCGACTTCTTGCAACGCCTGTAAAACCGTAGGCATCGACAGCGCATCGGGGGTGATTCGCCGCACTTGGGCGCCGCACGCGGCAATCCGTTTGCGCGCACGACGCAGTTTGTAGCGCGGGTCGCCGGAAACTTCCTGCTGGTCGGCGTCGCTGATCAGATGCACCGGCACCCGGCAACTCAGGCGCCGTTCAGCGGTGGAGCTACGCGCCATCCAATCGGTGAGGGCACTTTCTTCCCCGGCAGGTTCCGACAGTTCGTTGAGTTGCAGCAGCGCATGGGGCAGGCGCTGACGGATCAGCATCAGCGCATCGCGCATATCCTCTGCGCCGAGCAACGACAGCAGGGCCAACCGATCGGCCAGCGGATAACCCAAGTGGCGCAAGACGCGAAATGGCACGCCCGCGAAGCGTTCGCGGCTGGACACCAGGGGCAGGCACAGGCGCAAAGCCTCTGCTTCCCAGCCGAGCAGAACGTGCAGGCACTGATTCTCTTCCAACGCCTGCTCTGCTGCGCACAACCAGCCGAGGTGGTTGAACGGCGTGTGATCGGCTACGTGAAGGCGCAGCGTTTCATACGCGGTTGCCGGGAAGTCGGCAGCGCACAGGGAGGTGCGCCATTCAAATCGCATCACCATAGGTTCAGACCGCCGTTGCTGGGACAGGTGGACGAGAATTTTTCCGCAGTGCCTCCAGGCGCGAGCCGCTGTAGCGGGTTTCGCGATAAAAGCGCCAGCGACCGAACAGCGTGTAGATATTCATGATCCGCTGTTGTTCGGTATAGCCCATGCGCAGGTGCAGCTTGAGCGCCGGGATGTTTGTCGATTCACAGACATCGACCACTTTGCGGCAGCCTTTCACGGCCATGGCTTTCCATAAGCGTAGTTGCAGATCTACCGACAATTCGGTGCCCCAGTAGGCGCGAGTCAGTTCGCCACCGAACTCGAAAAACTCGCCAGGTTTCACCGGGAACCGGCAACCGTAGTAATGCCGATCAAAATAATCACGCGGCGAGCCCCAGATAAACGCCACGGCATCGCCATGCTCGTCGACATGCATATGCCCGGTGTGACCTTCATTGGCGAGTTCGGCCATGACGCCGACACGGTCGCCGAAGTAACGGGTGAAGGCGCTGGCGTTGTCTGCGGTGATCCGCATTAATCGCAGTGGCGGGTATGGTTTGAGGTTGTGCGGCGGCACGGGGCTGACCAGATCCCGTTCCATCCACAGCAGTTGCCGATGGGAAAAAATGTACATTCTGCGGATCTTCGCCAAGGTCGCTCGCAGACCTTTGCGACGGATATGTCCGCTGAGTTTTTTAAAGATATCCATGGTCTCTTCTCCTGATGAAAGTGCCGCGCGCAGCATCACGCTCGCAGGGCGGAGGGGCGGTTCATGAAGCGTTCCAGTTCAGGGCAAACAGGGTTTGCCCGGGTAATTCGAAACGCACGCGCCCGTGTTCGCAGGCAAATGGTGCGTCGCGGGCGCGATTGTCAGCGCCGAAGAAATGCAGGGCGCCTTGGTTGAGCGGGCACTTGGCACCGCTCAGAGCAACGCGTTGCAGGCGCGTGCCTTTGTTCACCCCGAGCAACGTGCGCTGCTCGTCGCCGGCCATCGCCAGTACGTCCACTTCGAAGGCGTCGTTATCCAGTTGCAGCACGTGCGGCAGCCAATGCCGGGCGATGAATTGCTGGGCCAGGCCCACCGGTTTCAGCTCGAAGCGATCGCCGCCCAATACGCGCACCATGCCCTTGGCGTAGGGCGGTTCGTCGGCCGCCTGAAACCAGTTGAGCATGCTCAGCAAGCCGTCCTGAGAAGCATTGATGACCACCGATGCCCACCACAGCGCGGCGTAATGAGTTTCCTGGTCGTACGGACTCAGGCTTGAGCCACTGGACAGATTGGTCTGATCGAGTAGCAATGCTTTGCGCGGCTGACCCTTTGCGTCGAGGCCGACCAGTTGCGCGGCGCGGCGCACGCTGTCGCGGTAGACGCGAGTGGCGAGCAGGTCGCGGATCATCCACTCGTGCCAGGCCAACGCGTCAATCTGATCGGGCGCTTCACTGAGCAGACGCCGTGCCCAATCGATCCCGCGTTTGTCTGCGGCGTTATTGGCGAACGGGCCGTTGACCAAGCGCGAAGTGGCCGGCATGGCGATGCGCACACCGGCGCTGGCATTGGCCGGATTGCTGCGCACCTGGCGGGCCATGCTGACAAAAATCGAGCGGTATTCGTCGTAGCTCGAATAGTTGAGGTTCGGCTCGTCGGCGAAGCCGATGTAGTGCGTGCCTTGACCACCCAAGGCACGAGTACCGGCGAGCCATGTCTCAAGGCCGCTGCTGCTTTGTACATCGGCGCGCAGATTGGCCTGACGCCCGGTGCCGGCGAGCAGGGTGATGTCCTGGCGGATGCCGAAGCGCGTCTGATAAAGCTGGCGAACCGGGTCTTCGAAGCGGGCACTTTTCGACGTTATGTCAACGTAGCTGTAGTAGCTCGCCGCGCTCGGTTTCAACGCATCCAGTACGGCATGACTACTTGCGGGCGGCATCAGATTGGGCAGCGCGATGCCCAAGTCCGGAGTGCGCCCGAGTACCTTGGCGTGCAGGGTCAGGCTGACCTCACCCGATTCTTCATGCACTGGCTGCAGCTGCTGCGGATTCTGCGCAAACAGGTTGGCCGTGCCATCGAGCCAGAACGCCGCTTTGCCGCTGCCCTGCAGGCGCAAGCGCCAGGTCTGAGGCCGGTCACTGACCGGCAAGGCCACTTGATCGAATTGCCAATAGGCGCGGTGGGGCTTAAGGGCCAGCGACAGCTGTTGTCCATCGTCTACACGCTGTGCTTGCAGCGCGTTGACGCCGCCATGGTATTTGCCGTTCAGCACCGCATGCTCTCCCGGTGCGACCTGGAAAAACAGCTCAGTACCATTGCGGGTTTCGACGCTGAAATGCACTTTGGCCGGACTGAACAGCGCCACGGTGGTTGCGTCATGCTCGACGCGGTAACTACGGAAGCTGTAGCCGGGAATCTCCAGGCGATAACCGGCAGCTCCCGGCACCAGCGGCCAGCTTTGCGAACCGCGAACCTCACTGGCCTTGATGAAGCGATCACCTTGCAAGCGGCCATAGCCGTCCAGCAGATAGATATGCTCTTCATTGGCCTCGGCCTGCCACGCCGGAACCCAGCGCACGGTGACTGTATCCGGGCGGTCGGCTTGCAGATACAGGCTGCCGTCGCGAATGTCGCCCCACTGCATCGGCGCAGCGAAGGCGTTCAGCGTCATGCCGAGTCCGAGCAGCAGGGCCAGGCGCTTCATGCGGCTTTCCTGCGGTGCAGCATCAGCCACATCGGGCTGAGGTCACCGGGCAGAATGAACAGCGTGTGCCAGAACGGCACGCCGCTCAGCCTGCAATAAAGCACCAGCATCGCCAGGGTCACTGCCAGATAGGCGATCGAGGACGCCGCCGCTGCTCCGACGATGCCGTAGCTGGGGATCAGCAGCAGGTTCAGGCCCAGGTTAAGCAACGCCCCAACCCCCATCATCAGCGAGACCGTGGCAGGGCGGTTCTTGCCGATCAGGTCCAGGCGCAGAATGCTTGCGTAGCACAGGCCCAACAGCCCCGGCAGCAAAGCCAGCAGTGCCGGATACGCGGGTTGGTAGGCGACGCCGAACAGGGTGATGATCAGCCATTCGCCGATCAGCGCCATGGTGATGCAGGCGCAAAGCATTACCGTCGCGGTCAGGCGCAGCGCCAGCGGCGTGACCTTGTCCATGCCCTTGTCCTGTTGCAGCAGACGCTTCATCAGCGGTGTGGTGACCGCTTCCGGAACGATCAGCAACAGTTCAGCAGCGGCGCTGGCCATGGCGTAATGGCCGAGCGCGCTGCTACCGAGCAGGGCGCCGATGAACAAGTAATCGGAGCGCAGGATCACCTGTTGGAACAGCAGGTCCGGATGGCTGCGTGCACTGAATTTCAGCAGCTCCTTCTGGCTTGCACGATCCCATTGCAGTTGCAGCGGCTGAGCGCGTTTGAGCCACATCCAGCCCACCAGCACCACCAGGCTGATACCGGCCAGCCAACTGATGAGCGCCGCTTCGAGTGCCGCCTCTTTCCACATCCAGAACAGCGCAATAAAAAGCAGAAGTGGTGCCAGCGATTCGATCAGGCGCAGGACATTGAAGGCGACCACGCCACCCGACGCGTTGTGCAAGGTCAGCAGGCCGCTTTTGAGCACGGTCAGCGGTACCGCCAGCAGCAACAGCCACGCCAGCAGACCGAGCTGCATCGTGACGTCGAGTTCGCTGCCAAATTCTCGCGCCAGCGCCACCACCAGCAACGTCAGCAGCCCGGCCAGCAGACAACCGAACACCAGCACCTGGGCGAGCAACAGCCCCATCGGCCGCTGGTTGGCCGCTTGATAACCGACTGCCGAATTCAAGCCGCCGCTGGTGGCCGCACTGATCAGATCCGGCAGGGTGCTGAGCAGGGCGAACAGACCGCGTTCGCTCGGCCCGAGAATCCGCGCCAGCAACACATTGCGCAGCAGGCGCAGGGCGATCATCGCCAGTTTGGTGCCCATGCTCAGGGCGAGGTGCTTGATGTAGCTGCCGCGACTCATGGCCGTGCCCCGCGAAAGATCCGTAGCGACAGCAGCTCCGGATTGCGCGCGGTGCGTTGGCTGACGCCGAAGCGCGGCAGGTTCAGCGGATCGCCGGCGCCGCGATAGAGTCCGGTGGACGTGCCAAGGGCAAACGGATAATCGTGATTGGCGACCTGCTCGCGCACGCGCTCATCGTTGTCGCCGTTGGGGTAGCAATACACCGGCAGTGGCCGATTGCAGCCGTTGTGCAGGGCGTCGCGGCTGCGGCTGATTTCTTCGTGCAGACGCATGTCATCCAGGCCAGTGAGGATCGCATGACTGGCGCCGTGGGGGCCGAAGCGCACCAGACCGGACGCTTCCATGGCGCGCACCTGATGCCAGTCCAGCGCTTGCGGCAGAGAATCCGGCGGACACTCATTGGTCAGACGTTCAAGCTCCTGCGGATCGAGGCTCTTCAGCCCTTGCAGGTAATGCAGGAGCGCCAGGCTGCGCCGGTCGACATCGATATCGTCGAGCAACACCGGCAACGGATGACCGGTGATGCGCAGGTGCTCGATCAGGTGCATACGGGCCTTTTCGCCATGGCTGCCCCACAGCGTTTCACCGACGCTTTCCCACCAGAAACGTTGCCGGCTGCCAATGAAATCGGTGGAAAGAAAAATGCTCGCCGGCACCTGATATTTCTGCAACAGCGGATAGGCATTGACCGCGTTGTCACGCCAGCCGTCATCGAATGTCAGCGCCACGCGCGGGCGCTCGGTGCGCAGGGCGTTGGGCTGCAACAACTCCATCAGCGGCACGCAATCGAAATGCTTGCGCAGCCATATCAGCAAGTGTTCGAACGCCTGCGGGCCGACACACAGTTCATTGCGGTGCGGCAGGTTGGCCGCACGGTCGTTGGCCAGCACTCGGTGGAGCATCAGGATGACCCCGGCCCCGTGCAACTGGCTGCGCCCCACGGACGAGTTGAGATAGAGCCAGCCGCTGGTGCGTTTTATCAGTTGTTTGATAGCCATGGCATGCGCCCTCTCAACGATTCTGGTCAGGATTCCACTGTGCGTACCGTTGCCCGCGCAGGAACTGCCACAGGCCGACGCTCATGCCTGCCAGCGTCACCAGCAGGAAGGCCGCGAGGCGGAACGGTTTCGGTAAACGGTGTTGCGAATCCAGCAGGCCGGCGATGGCAATCGAGTAACCGAGCAATTGCGCGATCAGGCTCAGGCGATAGAAACCGTGCTGGTTCCACAGCCAGAAATTGCTCAGCAGCAGCGGCAGCAACAGCACCGGCGCCAGTCGACGAATCAGTTTGTGGCTGATCAACGCGATCGAATACAGGCCGTGCTTGAAGGGATTGAGCAGTTCACGGCGTTGCGCCAGGCTCTGCAGGCCACCGACGGTGACCCGCTGGCGACGACGCCATTGCTTGTCCGCTTCGTCGACGCCCTTATCGATCACCTGCGCCTCGGGCACGTAGACGATGCGTTTATGCGCCACCGGTGCGCAGGTACTGATGAAGAAATCATCGTTGACCTCGGCCGGCACGGTCTGGAACAGCTCGCGACGCAAGGCGAGCAGGGCGCCGTCGGCGGAGACCATGCAGCCGGTGCGATTCTCGACCCGGCGCAACCAGCCTTCGTAATGCCGATACAGACTGTCGCCGATGCTCAGGCCGCCACCGGTAACCGGGATCACCATGTGCCCCGCGCAGGCGCCGACCTGCGGATCGCTCAAGGGCGCGAGCAAGTGGCCGAGGGTGTCGCGCGACCACTGGTTGTCGGCATCGGTGAACACCAGAATGTCGCCGGTGCTCAGGGCGGCGCCGGCATTCAGGGTGGCGGCTTTGCCCTGGCGCGGCAGGTCGAGCACGGTGATGCGCGGATCAATCACTTTGTGCGCGCAAGCCACGGTGTCATCGGTCGAACCGTCGCTGGCCAGAATGATCTGCAACGCGGCCGGCTGATAGTCCTGAGCCAGCAGCGTGCGCAGCTTGTGCTCGATATGGCGTGCCTCGTTGTGCGCGGCGATCACGATGCTGACGTTCAGCGGCGGTGCGGGGGCATGTCGCCAGGCCGGGAACAGTGGCGCGAGCAAGGTGAGCAGCAGCGGATAGCCGATGTAGGCGTATGCTGGCAACAACAGGCACAGGCAAAAAATGAGTTCAGCCACGGGCAGGCCTCCTTGCATTCCAATGACACAGACCGAGAATCAATGCTGCGCTTGCCAAGTGCAGGCGCACCCAGTGCAGGCCCCAGAGCTGCAAGGTCAGGCTGAGGTTATGCTGGCGAATGCTTTGCCGCAGGCTGAGCAGCAGACTGGGCAGCAGGCCTGCCATCAGCAGCAGTAACGCCTGCTGCGCGTAGCCGCCCAGCAACGCAAGAATCGCCAGAGCATCAAGCAGCCACACCAGTAACGAGAGCAGCGGAAACCGCAGCAGACGCAAGCTCATGCCGTGGGCCCGGACCAATTGCAGATGACTGCCCTGACGCCACAGTTCCTTGCCGACCCACTCGCGCCAGGTCATTTCGTAGCCCCAATGCAGAGCGACGCTGGTATTGACCGACAGCAGGCGAGCACCGTGTCTGTGCAGGCGCAGGGTGTATTCCTTGTCCTCGCCGGTGCGCAGGGTTTCGTTGAAACCGCCGACCTTGTCGAACCACTGTTTGCGCATCAGCAGGTTGGCACTGGGCAGCCATTGCACGGTGCGCGTGGCGCGGCTCGACGGCCGCAAAGAGCGGCGCTGCCACGCGGCGGCGAACCATGGCGCGGCGGCAGGGGTGTGCAGGTCGAGGCCGAAGACGTCGCCCCGGTCGTCCGCAGCCAAAGCCAACATCTGCTTCAGCCAGTCTTCCGGCATCTCGATATCGGCATCAATGAACGCCAGCCATTCACCACGGGCAACCGTTGCGCCACGATTGCGCAAGGCGCCGATCAGCAGCCCGGGCAGCAGTAGAACCTGCGCGCCGAATGCGCGGGCAATCTGCGGCCCTTCGTCGGTGGAGCCGTTGTCGACGACGATCAGTTCACAGTCGATGTCGGCTGCGTGCGCGGCCTTGCTGGCGGCCAGCAGCGTTCGGCCAATGTGCCGGGCTTCGTTGTACATCGGAATGACAATGCTGATCCGGCTCATGCTTTGGCCTCCGTCAGCGCTGCCTGCTCGGCTTTCAGGCGCAGCACCCAGGTCAGCGCCAGCATGATCCACAGGTATTTCAGGTTCGGCGCGCTGAGGAACATCAGGAACAGCGTCAATGACAGAAAGCTCATGCCCAGATGGGTAACCATGCCTGCGTGCTGCCACTCGCGCCGTTGCAACCACGTGCGTCGTGCACGGATCAGGTTGTAGAAACCCTGCACCAGCATGCCGACAAACAGCAGGCCGGCGGGGATCCCCAGTTCGCTGAAGATCTCCAGGTAAGTGTTATGCGCCCGGCGATACAGGTCGCCGATCTTGCGGTTGGCCGAGAACGCCTTGGCATAACCGGTGGTCGCGTAGTGCAGCGGGAAGGTGCCAGGGCCGGAGCCGAGCAGCGGATGCTCGCGAATGATCTGGCTGCCAACGACAATGTAGGAGGCGCGACGGCCGAGGGATTCGTCCTGGGCCTTGGCCCCGGCGCTGAGGATGCTCAGCGATTGAATACGTGCCAGATAACCGGCCGGCATCGCATAGATCGCCAAGGGCAGGATGATCGCAGCACCGAGCATGGCGAAGCCGAAATGTCGTGGACGAATGCGGGTCAACTGCTGGCGGTAGTGCCAGACCCCGATTGCCAGACTCAACGCCAGTACGACCAGCCCTGAGCGCGACTCGGTTTTGGTCATGCCGCCGAGCAGCAACAGGCAGCAGCCAGCCCAGAACAAACGGTGCAGCAGGTTCGGGCTGCGAATCACCAGCAGCAGGCCCAGCGGCACGGCGAAAGCGATCAGCAGGGCAAAGGCATTCGGGTCTTCGAGCAGGCCGGCGGCGCGGCCCTTGTCCTGGAATCGGCTGGAAAACATCGCCATCGCGCAGGTCGCGCTGACACTGAGCGTGACCAGTCGGGCGAACAGATCCAGATTCAACTCACGGCCGATCAACAGGGTGATCACGAACAGGACCAGACCCACGCTCAGTTCCCGCAGATGAGTTTGCGACATGCCCAGATTGTCGCTGGCGAACAGGCTCAGCAGGTAAAGCGCCATGAAACCGATCAGGTAGCGCCACAGATTGCTGCGCAGGCGCTGCGACGGAATCTGATGCAGCGCCAGTTGCAGCATCACGATTACCGCCAGCGAAGCACCGATCAATTTGCTGCCCGATACCGAGCTGTCCTTGAAGAAACCTTCGAACGGCACCAGCGCAGCAATGCCGAGCAGGCCCCAGGTCGGCTTGCGGTACAGAACGGTGAAACCGACCAGACCAATCACCGCCCCTGGCGCCAGATACGGCCAGGGACTGGCCAGCAGACCGAGGCTGACCAGGGCGAACAGACTGACGATCGAGAGCGGGAAAATCATGCGCGTGTCTCCCGTGCCGTGTGGATGTACAGCTGCGACCAGCGTTCGGCCAAAGCCTTGAGGTCGTAGCGCTCCTGTTGGGTGCGTCTGGCGTTGTCGCGCAACTGCGCGGCCAGCTTCGGTTCGGCCAGCAGTGTGTCGAGCTGGCGGGCGAGGGCGGCGGTATCCGTCGGCGCCGCGAGCAGGCCGTTGTGACGGTCCTGCAGGACATCAGGAATGCCGCCGACCGCGAACGCCACCACCGGCACGCCGGCCTGCATCGCTTCGAGCAGAATCATCGGCGTGCCCTCGGTGCGCGAGCTGATCACCAGCGCATCGAGTTGTTGCCACCAGCCTTGCATCGCCGTCTGATAGCCCGGCAGGCGAATCCGCTGCTGCAAATCGGCAGCGTCGATACGCGCCTGCAAGGCCTCGCGTTCCGGGCCGTCACCGAGCATCACCGCGTCCAGTTGCGGATGCTGGTGACACAACGCAATCAGCGCATCGAGAAACAGATCCGGGCCTTTTTCACTGCTCAACCGCCCGACGTAACCGGCCAGCCAGCGTTGCCGCTCTGCCAGCGGCGGCATCGCTGGCGCCGCTGGCAAACCGTTGGGAATCACCTGCAACTTCTCCGCGCTGACGCTGGCCTTCAGATGCAGCGTGGCGATGCTTTGTGCCACGCAAACCACCCGTTTCACCGACGCCGTGCGGCACAGTTGCAGGCTCAGCCAGGTGTAGAACTTCTGTTTGCGACTGCGCGGCGTGAAGCCGTGCTGGGTGATCACCAGCGGCAGGCGCAACAGCGTGGCGCTGACCCAGCCGAACAACAGCCCTTTGAAGTTGTGGGTGTTGAGCAACGGTTTGTCGCCACGGCGCTGACGCAAGTGCCGCAGCAATTCGCCGAGCCCGGCACAAGCGCGAGCGTCCACCCCGGCCTCACGAAAGCGCGCGATCAGTTCTGGCGGCGCGTCGAGGAACAGCACCTGGTGCTGCCCCGGCGTGGCCAGGCAATGATCCAGCAACATCCGTTCGGCCCCGTAGAAGCCGCCGCTGCTGAGCAAATGAATGATCGGCAGGGCGACGATTGGGGTGGACACCGCGTTCAATTGCGCACCCAGTGAACCAGGCTCGGCATGGTCCAGTTCTTGTGCGGATTGCCCGGCTGCGACGTTTCTTCGTTGAGCACCAACAACACTGGCACGCCCAGTTCATGGCTGATTTGCGCCGGATGCTTGAAGCGATGGTCGAAGAACTCACGCACATAGACGAACGCGATTGCCAGCAGCAGCCCGGTGAACAGCCCGAATGGAATGATCAGCATCGGCTTGGGAAAAGCCGCTTCGGTCGGCTCGAACGGTGGACTCAATACCCGGGCGTTGGACAAGTCGTTGTCCAAAGCGCGTGTCGTGCTGCTTTCGGCAAAGCGTTGCGCATAGGTGGAAAACGCTGCGTGCAAGGCGCCGATCTCGGTGTCCATCTGGCGCAGCTTGCTTTGGGTCTGCTGCAACTGATGGATGCGATTCTTGAACTCGGCAATGCGCGCGGTTTTCTGCTCGATGACCTGGCTCACCACCGACAGGTCGATCGTGCGTTCCTGGATGCGGTTGTTGACCACTTTGAGGAACTGTTGGCGGGTGCGGGCAATTTGCTCGCGGGCCAGCAACATCGGCTCGCTGCCAGGCTGGAATACCGCCAGGTCATTCATATAGCGGCTGACCTGAGTGGTCAGCGCCTCGCCCATCTGCCTGATCTCGCGGTCCTCGAAGGCAATGTTGTCCACCGTCGTGGTGAAGGTGAACGGGAAGGTGTAGTCGTTGAGCTTGTTGGTGTTGGCGGCGGCCAGGCTGGTTTTCAGGTAATCGAGCCAGCGTTGGCTCTGCAGCAAGCGATCGCGATACAGGTTGAGTGCCTGCTCTTCGGTGTTGATCGCGTTGAGGCGAAAGGTGATTTCCTCTTTCGGGTCGGAAGAACCGACGCTTTCCAGCAGGCTCAGCCGCGCGCCTTCAAGACCATCGAGCCGCACCTGATACTGATGCTTCTTGGTTTCGTAGAACGAATGCGGCAGCTCGATCGATTGCAACGCCTGACGATCGACCAGATAGTTCTGCAGCAACGCGGCAACAAACGTTGTGCCTTGGGCCGGATCGGGAAAGCTGTAGACGATCGAGATCACATTGGAACCCGGCAGGGTTTCGATCTTCAGGTTGTCGATGGCGTCCTGGGTCAAACCGTCCAGTGCCGTGTCGCGCACCGGATCGGTTTGCATGCCCAGCGCATCACGCAGCGGATTGATCACGTATTCGCGCAGCGGCGTGCTGACGTAACGCTTGAACGGCTCGCCCGCCAGCTTGCTGAGCATCCCCGGCGGCGGGTTGTACTGACCCATGTCGCGCAGTTCGCTGATGGTCTGACGGATCAGCGCCGGCGAACGGAGGATGTTGCTTTCGGTTTCCATGTCCGCCAGCGACGGCGGAATGAAGGTGGCGCTGTCCTGGGTCAGCGAGGTGGTCGCATCGCCCTGAGACAGCTTTTTCGACTGCACGATGACCTGCGCGGTGATATCGAAGCTCTGTTTGAGCAACAACGGCAGGAGCAGGGCGATCACTGCAAAGGTCAGGAAGATGCGCTTCACCGTTTGCTTGTTGGCGAAGAAAATCCTGAAGAACTCGTGCAGGTAATTTTCTTTTGGGTTCATGTCGGTCACCTGAGAGTCAGTTGTCACTGCCTTTGTTGTCGACGCGGTAGCCGAAGCTGAAACCGACGCCCTGGAACAGCACCACATCAGCCAGTTGGCGGGCGAGTTCGCCGGCGCTGGCCAGTTTGGTTTTTGGCACGTAGAGCATGTCGTCCGGCTGCAGATAGGCGATTTGTGGCGCGTCCCCGGACAAGGCCTTTTCGACGTCGTAGTTCATCGCCTGCACCTGATTGCCGTTGCGCCGCATGATCACCACCGAATCCAGCCGCGCCTTGACGTTGGTGCCGCGCGCCAGAGTCAGCGCCTCGAGCACTGACACCGGCCGGCGGATCGGGTAGGAGCCCGGTTGTGCGACTTCGCCGAGCACGTAGATCTCGTTGCCGGCGGTGGACTTGAGCAGCACATCCACAGTCATGCGGCCCGGCAGTTGCGCGTATCTCTGATTGAGGAAGGTTTCCAGCTGATTGACGGTCATGCCTTGCAGCGGCACCGCGCCGATTTCCGGAAAACTCGCGTAGCCATCAGTGCCGACGGTGATCTCGCGGCTCATGCCGGTGGCCGGATGGTTCAGCGCACTTTTAAGGTTCTGCTCGTTGCTCAGCGGGCTGAGAATCTGTACCGAGAGCTGATTGCGGTTGGGTTGGAACAGTTGCTTGCGCTGATACGCACGCTGGATTTCCTGACGGGCTTCTTCGCTGGTCAGCCCGGCGATTTTCACCGAGGTGTTGGCGCCCGGCAGTTCGATAGTGCCGTCGGGCAGCACCAGTTGCGTGCCGTTGAGCTGACTGGCGGCGGTGAAATTCAGGCCGATCTGGTCACCTGATTGCACGCGGTAAGCGTCCGAACCGCTGGTGCTGATGTGAAAGATCACATCCAGCACGTCTTTCGGGCGCAGGGTCTGTTCGACCCGCGGCATGTCGGTGGCCTGGGCGTTGGCCGGTGTGGCGGTGAGAATATTCACCGGCATGTTGCGGGTCTCGGAAGTGCTGGTGCAGCCCGCAAGCGGCAGCAACAGCAGGACAAGCATTCTGGCGTTCATGGCGTCATCCTTTGCGTTCGCTTACAGGTTTTTGTAAAGCCATTTGGGCATGTAGTACTTACGCCGGTTGAACACGCTGCCGACCACTTTCGCCCCGGCCTGAGTCAGGCGTTGCACAGCGGCCTGGGCGACTTCCCAGCGGGTGTCTTCGGCGCGTACGACAAACACCACGCCGTCGACCTGAGTGCTGATGACCAGGGTGTCGGCGGCGGAATACACCGCGTCGCCGTCGATCACCACAAAGCGGTACTGGCTGCCCAACTGGTCGAGCAACGGGCTCAGGCGCTCGGCGGTCAGGTGTTCCAGCGTGCGGATCGGCCGGCCGTTGGGCAGCACATGGAAGGGCAGGCTCGAGACCTGCACCACGCAGTCCTGCAACAGCGGCGGGTTGCCCGGGTTGAACAGCAGGTCGCGCAGGCCGCGCTCCTTGCCGAGGTTCATCTGCTGGGTGAGGTTGTTCGCCGACTGGCTGGCATCGACCAGCAGCACCTGGCCGCTGCTCATCTGCGCCAGTTGACTGGCCAGTGCCAGCGCGCTGGTGGTGGTGCCGGCGCCGGGGTTGGCGGCGGTCAGGAACAGAATGCGCAGATCGAGATCCAGCACGGTCGAAGTCAGATTCGATTCGCTGGGGCTGGCGATGCTCAGGCTTTTATTGGTTGAACCGTCCATTAGCTTGCTCCGTGGCCGCTGAATACTTTGAAGGGGGTTTTCAACAGAATCTTCAGATCAAGCAGAAGGCTCTGCTCGGCGATGTAGCTGAGGTCCAACTCAACGCGCTGGTCGAAGTCGATGTTGCTGCGTCCGGAGATCTGCCACAGACCGGTCATGCCGGGGTAGATCGCCAGACGCGCGAGGTGATTGTCCTTGTAGCGGTAAGCGTTGAACGAGGTCGGGCGAGGGCCGACCAGGCGCATGTCGCCGGTCACCACGTTGATCAGATTCGGCAGCTCATCGAGGCTGGTGCGCCGTAGAAAACTGCCGATGCCGGTGACGCGCGGGTCTTTGTCGATCTTGAAGTCGATGGCGTCTGCACCGTGCTTGTTCAGGTGGCGCAGCGACTCTTTGAGTTCTTCGGCGTTGCTGACCATGGTGCGGAACTTGAACATGCCGAACTTGCGCCCGCGATAACCGGTGCGTTTCTGCACGAACAGCACCGGCCCCGGGCTGGTGAGCTTGATGGCCAGGGCCAGGCCCAGCAGCACTGGCGAGATCAGCACGAGAATCGTCAGCGCGCCGAGGCAGGCGACCACCCGGTTGGTCCGCGACAGCTGCCATGGGCGGCCACCATCGCGGCCGCTGAGCCAGCCGCGACCCTGACGGTGGATCGCCGCGTCCAGGCGCATGCGATGTTCCGGGTCGACGCGCTTGTCAGGGCGCATCTGTGCAATCGACACACTTCTTTCATGTCCAGTCATGGCGTCCTCCGCATTCAATCAGCCGCAAGCGGCGCACGGGCAGTGGGGTAGTAGTCGCGGAACCAGGCGATGAAGCGGCCCAGTCCTTCATCCAGTTCTATCCGGGGCTGGAATCCGGTGGCCTGGGCCAGATCGCTGGCCTCGGCGCAGGTGTTGAGCACGTCGCCCGGTTGCAGTGGCAGCAGCTCGACAATGGCTTGCTGATCGAGATGTTTTTCCATCAGCGCGAGGTAGGTTTTCAGCGTGACCGGCTGCTGCCCGCCGATGTTGAACAGGCGCCACGGCGCCATGCTGCTGGCGGGGTCGGGCTGCTCGCGATCCCACTGCGGATTGGCTTGCGGTGGCTGATCGATGAGGCGAGCGATGCTTTCGATGATGTCGTCGATGTAGGTGAAATCGCGCTGATGCTCGCCGTAATTGAACAGCTTCAGCGGCTCGCCTTCGCTGATCGCCCGGGCGAACTGGATCGGCGACATGTCCGGCCGGCCCCAAGGCCCGTACACGGTGAAAAAACGCAGGCCGGTGCAGGGAATGCCGAACAGATGGCTGTAACTGTGCGCCATCAGTTCATTGGCTTTTTTGGTCGCGGCGTACAGCGACAGCGGATGGTTGACGCCATCCTTGACCGAGTAAGGCGTGTGCTGATTGGCGCCGTACACCGAACTCGACGAGGCGTAGATCAGGTGCTCGACCGGGTGGTGCCGGCAGCTCTCGAGAATGTTCAGGAAACCGTTGAGGTTGCTGTCCAGATACGCCCGTGGATTGTCCAGCGAATAACGCACCCCGGCCTGCGCGGCCAGATGAATCACCACTTGCGGCTGCTCGCGGGCAAACAATGCGTCGATCGCCGAAGCGTGGGCCAGATCCACCGTGGCCAGCGGAAAATCGCCGACCTGCTCGCGCACCCACTGCACGCGGTCGTGCTTGAGCTGCGGGTCGTAGTAGTGATTGAAATTGTCCAGGCCGACCACCGAATGCCCGTCGCGCAGCAAGCGCAGGACGCAATGGGCACCAATGAAACCGGCGGCACCGGTCACCAGAATCTTCATGGCCGCAGCCCTTCAGGGGCGATGTGGCGCAGACCGATGCCGCTGTAATGCAGGCCGGCGGCGGCAACCTGTTCCGGGTTATACAGGTTGCGCCCATCGATGATCACCTTCGAACGCAGCTTCTCGGCGAGCAGCTCGAAATCGACCACCCGGAAGTTTTTCCACTCGGTGCAGATCACCAGCGCGTCGGCGTCTTCGAGGGTGTCGTCGCGGGTCGCGCACAGATGCAGGTCGTTGCGGTAGCCGTAGATGCGCCGGCACTCGGACATGGCTTCCGGATCGTAGGCCTGCACGCTGGCGCCTTCGGCCCACAATGCATCCATCAGATAACGGCTGGGGGCTTCGCGCATGTCGTCGGTGTTCGGTTTGAACGCCAGGCCCCAGACCGCAATGGATTTGCCGGCCAGGCCTTGCGGAAACTGCGCGCGCAATTTGCTGAACAGGATGTGCCGTTGGCTGTCATTGACGTCGGTGACGCTGCGCAGCAATTTCAGCGGCATGCCGTTGTGTTCGGCGGTGTGCAGCAAGGCCCGCAGATCCTTGGGAAAGCACGAGCCACCGAAGCCGCAGCCCGGATAAATGAAGTGGTAGCCGATGCGCGGGTCGGAGCCGATGCCTTTGCGCACCGCTTCGATGTCGGCGCCGAGCAGCTCGGTGAGATTGGCCAGTTCGTTCATGAAACTGATGCGGGTGGCGAGCATCGCGTTGGCCGCGTACTTGGTCAGCTCGGCGCTGCGGTTGTCCATGAACATCAGTTTTTCGTGGTTGCGACAGAACGGCGCGTACAGCTCGCTCATCTGCTCGCGGGCAGCGTCGTCGCGGGTGCCGATGATGATCCGGTCCGGGCGCATGCAGTCGGCGAGGGCGCTGCCTTCCTTGAGAAATTCCGGGTTGGATACCACCCGCACCTGCAGCTCGGTTTTGCCGCGCAACAGCAATTCGCTGGTGGCCGTGGCCAGAACCTGATCGGCAGTCCCGACCGGCACCGTGGATTTGATGATCAGCGTGCGATCAGCCTCCATCAGGCCGGCAATCTGCCGGGCGACGTTGAGCACATGGCTGAGGTCGGCAGAGCCGTCTTCGTCCGCCGGGGTGCCGACGGCGATGAAAATCAGCTCGGCGTGAGCCACCGCGTCACTGGCCTGAGTGCTGAACAACAAGCGCCCGGCCTTGATGTTTTCTTCAAGTGTTGCGGACAGGCCTGGTTCACTGATGGGCGGCACCGCTTGTTGCAGTTGTTTGATCTTGTTCGGATCAATATCAATGCATAAAACCCGATGGCCGACATCGGCAAGTGCAGCGGCTTGTATAAGTCCGACATAGCCAGTGCCAAATACGCTCACGTCCATCTGCGCACCTCAATAAAACCAGAAAAGTTAATTACGGATGAGATTGTTAAAGGGGTATAGCGCAGGGTTTGGAAAGCGTGTCAGCAAAATGACATGTTGCACGGGTATAACACTTGAGGCGTTTTTGGCGATTGGCCATCAAGTCATTGCTGCGATTGAATTTGTTGTTTTCTTGCAGATTTGTTCAGATTTTATTTAACCGACAGACGGTCTAAGTCCCCGAAATCAAAGGCTTTAATCGCTACAGGTGTGTCAGATTTGAGTCACCGTTTTTTTGACGCTTTATCCGGCTATCAGTCATTTCTTGCGCTTTGATGGCCGGGTGCTAGTGTCAGGTTCTGACCGACAAAGCTTTGACAACCTCCCATTTCGGACGGCCGGTATCGCCATGTTCAAATACGCCAAGGAACTGCTTTTAGTTGCCTATCTATTGCTCTTTTCCGACTATTACCTTGATCGGTTAAATGCTATCGGGTGGGGTTTGAATGTACTTGTTTTTGGCGCGATGTTTTTGGCGCTTACTTTTGCTTTATATCTAACTGCCTATATACGTCAGGCTCTCGTTCGACATGCATTCGCATTAACGATGTTTGCCGCAGCAGTTTTTTTTGATGTTTACACCCGTGTCACCGCGGATTACCTGAGGTACAGCGATTTTGTCTCGCTGGTGTACTCCGGCGGCTTCATTCAGGAAGCGGCCTATCAGTATCGCGATGCGATCCTGCGCGCGGTGCTCAGTGGCTTGCTGCTGTTGTTCGGCATCGGACTCAAGCCGCGTCATGCGCTGTTCATACCCAACACGTTGCGGGTCGCGGCGCCCCTCGTCGGCGTATTGATGCTCAGCGGATTATTGTTTGTACGAGCGGGTGAGGGCGCACGTGGCCTGCCGATCATGTACACGCCGCTGGCCTACCTGAACCTGTTTGCCTACGAGGCGCTACACGATACCGTTGGCCCCCGTGAAGCGGTGACGCTTGCGCGCGCCACGCCCGCCGTCGGCCATGACATTGTGCTGATCATTGACGAAAGCATTTCCGGCAATTACCTCGACATCAACGCGCCGTTCGGCGTGCACAGCAACCTCAAGCAAGCGCCGGCCGGGGTCGATGTCTTCAACTTCGGTTATGCCGCGTCCATTGCCAATTGCAGCGCCGACACCAACGTCACCTTGCGCTACGGCGGCACCCGCGCCGACTACAGACGCATCAACAGCACGTTGCCGTCGATCTGGCAGTACGCGAAAAAGGCCGGGCTCGGCACGGTCTACATCGATGCCCAGCGCACCGCCGGCAACCTGCAGAACCTGATGACCGCTGCCGAGAAAAACGACATCGACAGTTTCGTGCAATTCGACCAGACCAGCGTGCGCGACCGCGACATGGCGGCAGCGGCGAAGCTGATTGAACTGCTCAACGACAATCGCCCCGAGCTGATCGTGATCAACAAGGTCGGCGCGCATTTTCCGGTGCATGACAAATACCCGGACGCGTTCATGGCCTACCGGCCGACGCTGCCCCGCGGACAGTTCACCGAAGTCGCCGACACTGGCGAACGCACCGGTTTCAACGGCCATCCGGATGACTGGGTGCTGTATCGCAACGCCTACAAGAACACGCTGTTGTGGAACGTCGGCGAGTTCTTCGCCAGGGTCTTTGCCCAGGCCAACCTGAACAACGCGCTGCTGATCTACACCTCCGATCATGGCCAGGATCTGCATGAGCGCGGCAACCCGGGCTTGAATACCCATTGCGGCGGCGACCCGGTGGAAGAGGAGGGGTTGGTGCCGCTGGTGGTGATCCAGGGTCGTGGATTGCAGGCGCCGGACTGGGCGGCGAATCTGCCGGCAAACAAGGACCGCTCCAGCCACTACAACATCTTCCCGACACTGTTGCAGGTGATGGGCTACGACTTGGGCGCAATCGAAGCGGTGTATGGCAAACCGCTGAGCGTGCCGACGGCGGATGAGTTCACCTTCAACTACCGCTTCAATGCGCGTTTGGGCGCCAAGCCTGAGTGGAAGCATATCGATCTGGGCAGCATCGTTACGCCTGAGCGGGCGCCGGCGAGTGTGGCTTCGGGGCAGTGAGTTTTGGGTTGCTCGGGCGGGCCTCTTCGCTGGCAAGCCAGCTCCCACAGGGTTCGAGGTTGTTCACAAATCCTGTGTCAGCACTGGCCTCTGTGGGAGCTGGCTTGCCAGCGATGGGACCAGCACTGACATCAGCCAATTCAAAGCTTCAGCCACCGCGCCCGATACTCCCCAGGCGCGCACCCCAGCCAGCGCGCGAAAGCCCGGTTGAATCCCTGCACATCGCTGTAACCCAACCGATCCGCCACTTCGACCAGCTCCAGCGCCCCGGATTGCAACAGGTCCTCGGCACGATAGCGGCGATGCTCATCAAGCAGTTCGCTGAAAGTCCAGCCCAACGCCTTCAAACGCCTTGCCGCCGTGCGCTCAAGCACATGCTGTGTAACACAGAACTGCTGCCAATCCGCTGTCGCCAGATCTTCGATCAGATAATCGCTGAGCTGTCCGAGGAAGGTCGATTCACTGAGACGTCGGGTCTGTTCCAGCAGATCGACAAGCGTTGTTTCCAATCCCGGATTACCCGGTGTCAACGGCATTACGAACAGCTGAGGATCCAGATAAATCGCCGCCCATGACTGCTCTGCGCTCACCGGGGTGCGCAACGCCGATGCATGTTCCTCGCGGCTTGCCGATGCCAGTGCCACACCCAGCACCGGATCATCGGGCACGCCGCTGGCGAGCAACTTGCGCCGCACCAGACTGCAAAGGCTGACGAGGATGTAATCGGTCAGCGCCGCCGGAGCATCAAGACTGCCGGCTTCGACCAGGCGCAGTGTTACGCCGCCATCTTCACGCAGGATTTGCACACGGAAGTGTCCGTTGAAAAACGCAAAGTACTCGGCGAAAAACTCACAGGCACGTTCCAGCGACACGGCGACATCGAACAGATAGGTCAGTCCATTGGTGGCCGTCGAAACGAAGCGTTCACCCGCCGCCAGACCGATCAGTGGATCGCCGCTCTGTTCCACGGCAAACGCCCAGAAGCGCCGTGACATCAGCAGCGGCATGCGCGTGAACGGCGTGCGCAGATCGGACAGGCTGCGGCGCAGTTGTGCTTCGATTGCGCCTTGGCTAATGCCGCGCGCGAGCAATTCTTCAATGGCCGGCAGCAGGGTCGGCGCGTAAAAAGCGTTGGCGGGTTGCGGATGGATTTTGCTCATGTTGTGCGCGCGTCTCCCGTCGCTCCGTTAGCCGCCAGCAAACGCTGATCGACGCTGAGGATCGCCTCGATCATCGCCCGCGCTGCTGGCGTCAGGGTAAAACCGGCGCGGCTGACGATGCCATAACCCAGTTGCAGCGCCGGCTCGTCATGGGGGACGTCGACAAAGTCGAGCAGCTCGATCAGGCCGCGATCAAGTTGTTCACGCAAGGACTCCAGCGTGGCCAGCCCCACGGCATCGGAGCGCAGGACCACGCGCTGGATCGCGTCAAATTGTGCGCACTCGACGCTCGGGGTAAAGTCCTGCTCACCGAGGATATCGGCGAGCACCTTGCGGATCATCGGTGGAATGCGCGTGCCGACGATCGGGTAATCGAGCAGGGCGCGCAATCGCAGGTCTCGTTGCGCGAGGAGCGGGTGGCCGGCGCGACAGAAAAACCGTCCCGGCCGCGTGCGCAGCAGGTGCACCTGATACTGCGGATCGCTGACAAAGTGCCGCGCGTCCGCGACGAAAAACTCGATCTGCTGCTCGCGCAACCACAGCGTCAATTGCTGCCAGTCGCCCTGATGAAACCGCGTGCGAATCGCCGGATGCGCATCAATGAAGTCGGCCAGCGCTTCCGGCACCAGCACCTGCGCCGGATACGGACCGCAACCGAATTGCAGTTCGCCGCCGGTGAGGCCGTTGTATTGCGTCAATTCGTTGTGCAGCGCCTGACTGCCAGCGAGCAGGCGCCGCGCATGTTGCAGCACCAGCTCGCCTTGCCCGGTCAGGCGAAATTCGCGGCTGCTGCGCTCGACCAGCTCGCAGTCAAGATCACGCTCCAGAGTCTGGATGCTGCGGCTGAACGCCGGTTGACTGAGGTTGATCGCCTCGGCGGCGCGCCCGAAGTTGCGGTAATCAGCGAGGGCGACCAAGTGGCGAAGCTGGCGAAGATCCATCATGCGTCTCCTGCATTTTGCGGATACTTTTAATGCATTGGATCGATAGCACGTCCGCTGGCATAAGTACACGCCTGTTCTTCGATGGCACGCCTTCATGTCTCAGCCTCTGTTCGCCTCAAGCGCCTTTACCCGCACGATTCTCGCGCATGCTCGCCAGTCCGGACTGTGCCCGCAACGCTTGATGGCGCGCGTCGGGATCTGCCCGTCAGTGCTCGCCGGGCAGCATCAATTGATCGCCGCACAAGCGCTTGAACAGTTGTGGTGTGAGTGTGAGTGGTCAGGGGTAGCGCCGACGTTTGGCTGTGAACTGGCCGACGGGATGGCGACCGATTGCCTGCAAGGACTGAATATCCTGCTCGACTCGTCCGCGACCTTGCGGGCCAGTCTGAAGTGCTTCATCGACTGCTTGCCAAGGGTGATCAATTACGTTGCGGTGGAACTCGTCGAGGCGGGCGACGTGGCTCATTTGCGCCTGCGTTCGCAGCAGGGGCATTTGCATCATTTCGCTCTGGATGCGGCAGTGATAACGCTGGTGCGCAACATTGCCCGTCGATTGGGCGGGGCGCCTGGAGATTTGTTTGTGAGTGTCAGCCTGCGCCCGGCGCAATTGGCCGGTGGCTGGCTGCGTGGAGTGGGTATCGCGGTGGAGCAGGGCGAACATCTGTGCCTGACCTTGCCGAGATATAGCCTCGATCAGGTCTTGCTGGGCACCAACCCGTTTCTGCACCAGAGCATGCTGCGTCACTGGCACGCTGAAACTCGCGCACCTGCGCGTGAGGACAATCTGACAATGGCGCGGCACTGGCTGACGGCGGGTGATCAACCGATCGAACGGATAGCTGAGCGGCTGGGTTATCGCCAGCCGAGCAACTTTATCCGCGCGTTTCGCAAACAGTTCGGGATTACGCCGAAGCAGTTTCGGTTGAATCCGGGGCAGGTTTGTTGAAAGCAGGATTGAGGTGATTGATCGTTATCGAGGGTGTCAGCAAGATTTACCCCCTCACCCCAGCCCTCTCCCCCAAGGGGGCGAGGGGGAAAGGGAGCCGATCTTCATGGCGGTCGGAATCTGAGTTCAACTCGGTATCCCACGTCGGCGTATCTCGTACGTCCAACACGGTCAGTCCCCTCTCCCTCCGGGAAGGGGGCTTATGAATCATGGGAGCTGATGTGCGTGTTATTCAAAATTGCATTCAACTCGTTATCCCACGTCGGCGTATCTCGTACATGCAACTCGGTCGGTCCCCTCTCCCTCCGGGAGAGGGCTAGGGTGAGGGGCTTTTGACTTAAGGCGTGACGATATTGAACTGCGGCCCGAACGTATCCAGGCTGCCCATCAATAATCCGAATTTCTGACCATTGCCCTGCAACTTCACCAGTCCTTTTTGCATCGCCGTCGGGAAGTCCAATTGTTTCAGGCTGATCTTCTCCAGCGTATCGCGGCTCAGGCTTACCCTCGCATCCGCCGCCGGATTCAAGCCGGCGCGGTGAGTCAGCACGCCGTTGCGCAAGGTCAGGGTGAAATCCCTTTGCACATCGTCGAACGTCCAGTTCAGCGTCAGGTCATGGGCCACGGCTTTGTCGCTGTCCAGGCGTACCGCGAGGTAGTCGAAGAACATTTCCGGACTCATCGCCCGGACCATGTCCACCGATACGGTATTGGCAGACTGCGGTGGTACGCCGTTGCGCAGTTCCATCGCACCGGTCAGGTACATGTTGCGCCAGGTGGCGTTCTCGCTTTGATAACCCAACTGCTCCAGCGTCTCGGCTTGAGCGGTGCGGGCATCCGCGTTGTCCGGATCGGCGAACAGCAACTGGTTGCCCAACTGCGCGGCCCAGCTGTAGTCAGCGCTGGCCATCGCACTGCGCATTTTCTCCAGCACCGACGTGGTACCGCCCATGGCCTCGACCGAGCGTTTAGCCGCATCCACCGGGGGCAGCGGATTGAGGTTGGCCGGGTTGCCGTCGTAGAAACCCATGTAGCGCTGATACACCGCGCGCGTATTGAAACTCAGCGAGCCGTAATAACCACGGGTGTACCACTTCTGATCGAGCGAGCCGGGCAGTTTCTTGATTGCTTCGGCAATTTCCAGCGGCGTCAGGCCCTGGTTGAGCAAGTGCAGGGTGCGGTCGTTGATGAACGCGTACATGTCGCGCTGATCGGCGAGCAAAGTACGAATCCGCTCGCCACCCCAGGTCGGCCAGTTGTGTTGGGCGAACAGCACGTCGGCCTTGTCACCGTAGCGCATGAGGCTGTCGTCGAGGTATTGCGACCAGGCTTTGGCATCACGCACTTGCGCGCCGCGCGGGGTGAGGATGTTGTGCATCATCTGCGTGGCGTTTTCGGCCATGCACAAGGCTTTCAACCCCGGTAGATAAAGATTCATTTCCGCTGGCGCTTCGGTGCCTGGGGTCAGCTGGAATTCGACTTGCAGGCCAGCGATGGTGCGGGTTTCCAACGGTTCGGCAATCAGATCGGTAGGCGCGATCAGCGTGACCGTGCCACCGCTGGGCGCACTCTTGCCGAGGCCGGCATCGACCTGACCTTTTTCACTGCGCGGCAACAGGCTGCCGAACTGGTACTGCGCGCGGCGGCTCATGGCGTTGCCGGCCATGACGTTCTCGCTCATCACGTGTTCCATGAAGCCGACCGGCGCGTAGACCTTGACCTTGCCGGACTTGACATCGGCCTCGTCGATCACCCCGCGCACGCCGCCGAAATGATCGACATGGGTGTGGCTGTAGATCACCGCGACGACCGGTTTGCGCGGGCGATGGGCGTAGTACAGATCCAGCGCAGTCCTGGCGGTTTCGGCCATCGTCAGCGGATCGATGATGATCAGCCCGTCGTCACCTTCGATGATGGTCATGTTGGCCAGGTCGAGGCCGCGCACCTGATAGAGCTTGGGGCTGACCTCGAACAGACCGGCGTGGGCATTGAGCTGGGCCAGTCGCCACAGGCTTGGATTGACCGATTCCGGCGCCTTGTCTTTGGCGAGGAAATCATAGGCATTGACGTTCCAGATGACTTTGCCGGCAGCGTCCTTGATCTGACCCTTGAAGGGTGCGATCAAGCCTTTGCTGACGGATTCGAAATCGGTGCGGTCGCTGAAAGGCAGGGTTTGCAGCACGGCAGCGTTGCTTGCGGCGGTTTGCATGCTCGGCGCAACCGGACCGTCAGCAGCGAGCAACGGTTGGCTCAGGCAAGCGGTGATCAGGCAGGTCAGCAGGCCGCGCGGGCTCAGGATGAAACGGGGCATGGGTGTCTCCGGTTTTTTATCGTTATGGCCGAACAGCCAGCAGCGTATGGCGCGTCCCGGAGTTGGCGATGATCATCAGCGGACAAAAACCATTCAGGGCCGCTATCCTAGGCCCAGGTTCACTGATCGGGTTTGCCCATGCTTGAGGTTCGCGACGTTTTCAAAAGCTATGCCACGCCACAGGGATTGTTGCCGGTGCTGCAAGGCGTCGACCTGACGCTGGAGGCCGGTGGCAGCCTCGCGCTGATGGGCGAGTCGGGCAGTGGCAAAAGCACGCTGCTGCATCTGGTGGCGGGGCTGGACAAGGTCGACAGCGGCAGCATTCGCAGCGGCGAACATCGCCTGGAAGCCATGAGCGAAGCGCAACTGGCGAACTGGCGGCGCACGGAAATCGGTCTGGTGTTTCAGCAGTTCAACCTGATCGGCAGCCTGCGCGTGGAAGACAACCTGGCCTTTCAGGCGCGCCTCGCCGGGCGCCATGAGCCGCGCTGGCAAGCGCATCTGGTGCAGCGTCTGGGTCTGGGCGATCTGCTCTCGCGGTATCCCGAGCAACTCTCTGGCGGCCAGCAGCAACGAGTCGCATTGGGCCGCGCATTGGCTTCGCAGCCGAAATTGCTCTTGGCCGATGAACCCACCGGCAGCCTCGATGAAGCGACCAGCGATGAAGTGCTGCGGCTGTTGCTGGAATTGCTCGATGACACGCCGACGACTTTGTTGATGGTCACTCACAGTCAGCGCGTTGCGGCGCGTCTGGCTCAGCGCGTGGTGTTGTCGAACGGACGGGTCGCCTGATGATCTGGCGGCAAACCCTGCGCGCGCTGCTCAGCCACTGGCGGCGCCATCCCGTGCAGTTTTTCAGTGTGCTGACCGGGCTGTGGCTGGCCACTAGTCTGCTCACTGGCGTCGAGGCGCTGAACAGTCAGGCGCGCGACAGCTACGCGCGGGCCAGCCAGATGATCGGCGGCGAACCACAGGCCAGCCTCAGCACGCCGAATGGGGCACTGTTTCCCCAGCGCTGGTTTATCGAGCTGCGCCGTCAGGGCTGGCCGGTGTCACCGGTGTTGCAGGGCCGGCTGACGCTCAAGGGCCACGAAGACCAGCGGATTCAGGTGATGGGCATCGAGCCGGTGTCGCTGCCGTCGGATTCCGCGGTAGCCGGGCAGGCGATGCCGATCGAGCGCATCGTCGAATTTTTCAGCCCGCCGGGCAGCACCTGGATTTCCCCGGACACGATGCAAATGCTCGGCTTGCGCGAAGGCGATACACCGCAAACCGTGAACGGCCAGACCCTGCCGCCGCTGCTCGCGCAGAAGGACATGGCGCCGGGCCTGTTACTGGTCGACATCGGCGCAGCGCAAAGACTGCTCGACCAACCCGAGCAATTGTCGCGATTGCTGCTGCCCAAGGACTTTCATCAAGAATTACCAGCGAGTTTCACCGATCGCTTGCAGCTCAAAAGCAGCGGTGAAGAAAACAATCTCGCGCGGCTGACCGAGAGCTTTCACCTCAATCTCGATGCCCTTGGATTTCTATCGTTTCTAGTCGGCTTGTTTATCGTCCACGCCGCCATCGGCCTCGCTCTGGAACAGCGTCGAGGCTTGCTGCGCACGTTGCGTGCCTGTGGCGTCAGTGCGCGAATGCTGATTGCGTGTCTGGTGGTTGAACTGGGTGTGCTGGCGCTGATCGGTGGATTGTTCGGTGTGATCAGCGGCTATTGGCTGGCCAGCGTGCTGCTGCCGGACGTCGCCGCCAGCCTGCGCGGTCTGTATGGCGCGGAAGTGGCGGGGCAGTTGCGTTTGAGCCCCTGGTGGTGGTTCAGCGGCATCGGTCTGAGCCTGCTTGGCGCCTTGCTGGCCGGGGCCAACAGTCTGCTGCGGGCGGCGCGCCTGCCGTTGCTGGCGGTGGCCGATCCGCAGGCCTGGCATCAACAGTATTCGCGCTGGTTGCGCCGGCAGGGTTGGCTGGCGATGGTGCTGCTGGCGATTGCGCTGGCGGCGCTGATCTGGGGCGACAGCCTGAGCAGCGGTTTCGTGTTGATGGCCGGGCTGTTGCTCGGTGCCGCGCTGGCCTTGCCGGTGCTGCTCAGCGCGTTGTTGAACCCGTTGCTCGGGCGCAGTCGGTCGGTGCTCGGCCAATGGTTTCTCGCCGACTGCCGCCAGCAACTGCCAGCCCTGAGTCTGGCGCTGATGGCGCTGCTGTTGGCGCTCGCCGCCAACATCGGCGCCGGCAGCATGACCGCCGGCTTTCGCCAGACCTTCAACGACTGGCTCGAACAACGCCTGAGCGCCGAGTTGTACATCAACCCCGCCAATCCGGCGCAGGCCCGCGAGATGCACAATTGGCTCAAGCAGCAGCCCAATGTGACCGCGGTGCTGCCCAACTGGCAGGTTTCGGTGACACTGCAAGGCTGGCCGGCCGATGTTTACGGCATCATCGACCACTCTTACTATCGCCAGCATTGGCCGTTGCTCGACAGCAGTGGCAGCCATCCGTGGGGCAAACTGGCCACGGATGATGCGGTGATGCTCAGCGAACAACTGGCACGACGCCTGAAGTTGCGGCCGGGCGAGCATCTGAACATTCCCACGCCAAACGGTACGTGGTCGCCGCGTATCGTCGGCATCTACGCTGACTACGGCAATCCGAAAGGGCACCTGCTGATCAGCAGTGAGCACCTGCTGCGCGGCTGGCCGCAACTCACGCCGAATCGCTTCAATTTGCGTATCGATCCAGCACAGATTCCGGCGCTGCTCAACGCCTTGCAGGCGCGTTTTGCGCTGGATGACAACCGCATCGTCGATCAGGCGCGGCTCAAGGGCTGGTCGGTGCAGGTCTTCGAACGCACCTTTGCCGCGACGGCGGCGTTGAACAGCCTGACCTTGGCCGTGGCTGGCGTGGCGCTGTTCATCAGTCTGCTGACCCAGAGCCAGAGTCGCCTCAGTCAACTCGCACCGCTGTGGGCGCTGGGCGTGACGCGCAAACAATTGATGCTGCTCAACCTCGGCCAGACCTGGCTGCTCGCCGTATTGACGTTGCTGTTGGCGCTGCCGTTGGGCATTGCTTTGGCGTGGTGCCTGGATGCGGTGATCAATGTGCAGGCATTCGGCTGGCGCTTGCCGTTGCGGGTGTTTCCTTTGCAGTTGTTGCAACTGATGGGCCTGGCCTTGCTGGCGACTCTGTTGGCCTCGGCATGGCCGCTGTATTCGCTGTACCGCACGCAACCGGCGGACTTGCTGAGGACGTTTGCCCATGAGGACTAAATGGCTCGTGCTGATGATTGCGCTGCTGTTCGCTGGCTGCGATCAGCCTGCACCCGAGGAGAAGGGTTTTGCCGGCATGGGCGATCAGGCGCAATCGTTCACCCCGGTGGTGCCCGGTCGGGTGTTCAGCTTCCCGGCCGATCACGGCGCGCATGATGGTTTTCGCATCGAGTGGTGGTACGTCACCGCCAATCTCAAGGATCAACAGGGCAATGATTTTGGCGTGCAATGGACGCTGTTCCGTAGCGCCCTGAAACCAGTCGCTGAGCAGGCCGGTTGGGGCAACCAAACGATCTGGCTGGGCCATGCGGCAGTCACCTCGCCCTCGGTGCACCACGCCGCCGAGCGCTACGCCCGGGGCGGAGTAGGCCAGGCCGGCGTGCGCCTGGCGCCGTTCGAGGCGTGGATCGATGACTGGATGTTTGCCAGTCAGGCGCAGGATCCGTTGCGCGATATGCAACTCAGTGCTCGTGACAAGAATTTCGCTTATCAACTGCGCCTCACCTCCAGCCGCCCGCTGGTGCTGCAAGGCGACAACGGTTTCAGCCAGAAATCCGAAGAAGGTCAGGCCTCGTATTACTACAGCCAGCCATTTTTCCAGGCCAGCGGCACGCTGCAGATCGACGGCCAGACCTACAGCGTCAGCGGCCCGGCGTGGCTCGATCGCGAGTGGAGCAGTCAGCCACTCACCGCCAATCAGACGGGCTGGGACTGGTTCTCCCTGCATCTGGACAGCGGCGAACATGTGATGCTTTACCGCATGCGGCAGAAGGACGGCGCGCCTTATCTGACCGGCACCTGGATCGCCGCTGACGGGCAGATTCAGACATTGCACAGCGAGCAGATCAGCCTCGTTCCTCAGGATACGGCCAAGGTGGCTGATCGACCGATGCCGGTGAAATGGTCGATCCGCATTCCCGACAAGCAACTCGATATCAGCGTTGACGCGATCAACCGCAATGCCTGGATGGATTTGCGTATTCCGTATTGGGAGGGGCCGGTGAAGATTGACGGCAGCCATCCTGGCCAGGGCTATCTGGAAATGACCGGATATTAACGGTAGGTGCAGTTTCCCTGTAGGAGCGAGCTTGCTCGCGAAGGCTTTTTGTCGAGCGATGATTTGTTCTGCTTGACCGGGTACATATCCGTTGCTGCGGTAACGGCTGCTTAGGGTTTCGCCCTTACGGCGACTTACTTTTTTACAAGCGCCAAAAAAAGTAAGCAAAAAACGCTAGCTCCTACGTTCGGCCCTCGCAGGCTCGGGTTCCTTCGCTGCGGGATCGATCCGGGCGTAGCGGCTACGGTTTGCTTCGCTGCACCTCCTTCCGCTGTGTCTGGCTTCGCCAGACGGTCGCTGCACTCCCGCGCCCGGATCAATCCCTCCACTCAGCCTTCCGACGTCGCCGGTGGATCAAGATCAAGATCAAGAGCAGGCGAGCTGACACTCGGCCTATAGGTGAACGTGGGACTGTAGGAGCTGCCGAAGGCTGCGATCTTTTGCTTTTGCTCTTGCTCTTGCTCTTGCTCTTGCTCTTGTAGGAGTGAGCCTGCTCGCGATAGCTATCTCAAAAACACCGATGAATTACAGCTTAACCCCAATCCCTGTGGGAGCTGGCTTGCCAGCGATGGCGTCAGCAAGGTCGCCACTAATCAAACCGCTCGGAACTCTCCCTTCGCCAAAAGGCTCTACCCAGAAACCCGCCATTTTCGGACTCACCCATGAGCGACGACGTGCAACTCCCAGACCTCAACACCTGGCAACGCCTGTTCGACGATCAGACGCTTTGGCAGCAATCGCCCGACGCTCACTATTTCGATCTGCAGCGCATCGCCGATGACCTGCTCGGCCAAGGCGCGATTGATCTTGAGCAATGGCAGTTGTTGCGCGCCAAAGCCGATGATCTGCACAAGCAGTCACCCGAGGTCAACGTCGCCCGCGAACTCGACGATCCCGAAGCCTGAGGACTTCTGCCATGAACAAGACCAGCAACCAGAACGACAATCCCGACGAACCGCGCCCGGCCGGCGAAACCGAACGCGATAACGATGCGCTGCGCCCGACCGATCCCAAGCAGCGGCAGGACAGCGGCAAAGGCACGCCGAGTGGCGAATCCACTGCGCAGGAGACCGCCAAGCCACACACCCGAGGCCCACAAACCCAAGTCAAGCCCTGAACAGCGTCTATGCTCACTGGCACGCCCGCCGCTGAAGTGTTTTCGGTGGCGGGTGTCGCCATTTCATCACAGGGAAAGTAATGCATATGAAGCTCGACGCTCTGGCCAAGGCCATCACTCTCGCAACGCTGCTTTCTGTCACGAGTTTCGGCGCTCTGGCTGCCGACATTCCGTTATCCGCCGTCGTTGAGGCCGATTCCGTTACCACCAAAGTGCTCGCCGTCGACCCGGCCAATCACCAGGTCGTGCTGGAAGGCCCCGAGGGACGCCAGGTCCACGTTCAGCTCAGCGACAAAGCGAAAAATCTCGCCAATCTCAAAGTAGGGGACCTGGTGAAGATCGAAGTGCAGCGATCTGTCGCCGCTTATCTCGATACAGACGTGGATAAAGGTCTGCCAGGCACCACCGAACGTACCGGCGAACTGCGCAAGGCCCCGGGCAGCGATAACCCGGGCGGCGAGGCCTATCGTCAGGTTCAGGTGCAGCTGAAAATCAGCAAAATCGATTTGAAGACCAATCAGGTCACCCTCCAAGATCCGTCCGGACAATCGAAGACGCTCGATGTGAAGAAGCCGGAGATTCAGGCCAAGTTGAAAGATCTGAAAGTAGGGCAGAGCGTTATTGTCACTTATACCGATATCCTGAAAGTGACCAGTCAGCACGATAGTTGAGTATTAACTCTACAAGTTTATTGCTCTTGTACAACTTTATGTATGAGAGCAATCATATAAAGGTTTTTGTAAGACAATTCCCGGGATAAATCGGCAAAACACAGTTTTTAACTTTTCAGTCCAAAAATTTCATGTTTGCCCATGACGACAGGTCCACTTGTTTGAATTAAAATCCTCGGCGTTCGCCCAGTGTCAGGGCTCTTTACCGGTGCAAGGATTGCCAGGCCATTACACTGGGCGAACTCCATTACTTGCAAAAGTTGTATACAGAATCTGCAAACAAAAAGGGCGACTTTTTAGTCGCCCTTTTTTTATTGTTTTCGATCAAGTCGAAGCTTGCATGCCGGCTTTGCCGTGCTGCCCCTGCAAGCGTTTGAGGGTCTGCTGGTACATTTTTGTGCGGCGATGATCCTTGCCATACGTGCCCGCCGCCGCGACGGTGCCGGCCTGAATGTGGTCCAGATAGCGGAAAATCTTCCGCGGCGAGAGGAACCTGACGCCATAGCCCAACCCGACCATTCGATCCTGAAGCGTGTAACCAGGCACCTCCTCATCCATACAGAAGTGCAAACCCAGCGACTTCATCAGCCGCGCATTCCACAGCGTGCAGAAACTTTTCAAATGGGTTTCTATATACGGGCGTGGCGGCTTCGAACGCAGGCCAAGATGAACTTTGAGCCGACGAACATGATGTTTGCAGAACCGCGAAGTTAAACGCCAGGTATCACGCAGTAACCCACGATCAAGTTGCTCAACACAACCCACCGCCGCCATGTCCGCATTTTTCGTGCATTCGCGCAACATCATCGCAAACACTTCCATGTCGTAGACAAAGGTGTCGGTGTGCAGCAGAAACAAGTAATCGGTCTCAACTTTCGCCAAGGCCAGATCCAACGCCTTGCCATGGGCGATATGCCCCATTTCCTTGCCCGGCGACGGCCGCTCGATCAGATTGATCCAGTCCAGCGAACGCAAATAATCGAGGCTGGCATCCGCCGAATCGTTGTCCACCACCCACACTGCAATGCCCTGCGCCTGAACATGCTCGCGCAACAGCTCCAGACACATGCGGGTAATGTCCGGGGTTTTGTAATTGACCAGAACAAGACTGAAGTTGGGATGCGGTCGGGTAGGTAGATCAAAGGCTTTCATGTCGGAGGGACTCATCCACGGCTCAAGACGACAGGTTGATGAGCCGGGATGCTAGCGGGGGAAGCTTAGGTGAAGCTTAATTTGGCAGGGTCGGACACTGGAGAAGTGTGAGGACGTAAAACGGTTGGGATGCGTACCGGATGTAGCCATGCGTTCATCAGGTTGCGAAGTAAAGCTCATCCAGTTGGCGCTTGCGGATTGCCAGGTATTCGTCCCATACCTTGGGAAAGTCCTCATCTCTGGTTAGCGGAAAAGTCAGGTAGATGTGTTTTCCGACAACACTGACGTACTGGCGCGCACGTTTGAAGGCCGGCTGTTCGTATACTGAAAGGCTTTCGTCGTAAGCATCGTGATGGTGGCGAATCGTTACTCGATGAGGGGCAATCATCCCTCGCGCAAAATCGATCACCCAGTCGCCGTCTACGGCCGTATGCAAACAGCCGTAAACACCATCGACCGAGAGCAGGATGCAGGTGTTGGCTTGGTTGCCGTCCTCGTCGTTCGCTAGAACAATCTGGTCTGCGAAGTATTTGATCGTCTGGTTATTCGGCCCCTGTAGAAGCAAGCCCCAGCCCTCGACGCCCATGCGAAACTCGCCGATGTTTTGAAAGGTTGCGGTCCATCGATTGGCAAGCGTTATCTGACGGGTATTCATTGGGTTTTCAGACTCGAGATTTCCGATTTATGGTGTCGGATAAACCGAAAAAAATCGGCTTTACGTTTTAACAGATGTTAAAAATCCAAAGAAATAGACGAACTTGGTTGCTCACATTTCATCCATGCAAACCCGCCGCTTTGCACGCTTCGACGAACGTGGTGCCTTTTTTGTCCATGGCAGTCTTGACCATTTGATTGGCTTTCACCAATGCAGCGGTGGGCTTGGCCCATTGCTCTGGTGGCAACGCCTCAGACCATGTCTGCACTTGCTCCGGAAGGGTAGGCCGCCCTTTGCGATGCGCCCATTCGGCTAGCATGTAAGGCATCTTCCAGAAGCTCAGCACGCGCCACATGTACCAGCGGCGCAGTGGCCAACGGGATTTTTTCGAGTAACCGTAATGCTCGCGCTGCTCGGGCGTCAGTTCGTCGCCACCCTCGTCCAGCGACCCCATCGCGCGTGCGTCTTCGCGTTCGATTTCAAAAGTGTGTAGGCCTTCGTACGGTTTGAGCCGATCACCGGATGGAGTCAAACCCAGTGCCTTGAGCATCGGGTTTGGAGCATCTACCAGCTGACCGTCTTCCATGTAATTACGAATTGAAGTCCACATCCCTAAAGCATGTGCATCGCTGGGTTGTGGTAGCAGGAGGAATTGCCCTTTGTCCTGCTCCTCATCCTCCAGACCCATGCCGAACGTGTACTGGCGAGTAGCGCCATAACTGGTCACGCCCTGAGTGTTGGAGACCCAGGCGACGACGCTTTCCCAAGGTACGATGAGGACGCGGCGGGTTTTGCTGTCGATGTAGCAGACTTCGCGGCGTTGGCGGTTGAAGCGGACGGGGTAGGTTTTTGCTGCTTTAAAGACGCCGGAGAGCATTCCGTATAAGTACGCACCAAGAGGGAGAATAAACAGTAGAGAGCCGCTAGCAAAAACCAGTAACGAGTCACCAATTAGGTCGACGAACCTTCGATCTATTCCGTGAGGGCTGAAAAGTGCGAGCCAAGCACAGATAAGCACCGGAGCAATGAATGCTGTCGTCAATGCCATCCAAATTCCAGCGGCAAGTTACTTTTCCTTGTTCAACCATTCCGCAATTACTTCCACCGAGTTCCAGGAATACTTCGTTCATCCCTGAAAAATTCCGGCGAGAGGATTGAGTTTGCCCTGTATAGACCGGTAATGGCGATAGAAACAGAGTTTCATTCATTCCACGGACGCGGACTTCTCCAGCCCTTGGCCTCTCGCTACGGATGTCCGCTGCGGCTTCAGAAGTAGTGAATTTAGCGCCGCGCTTGAAAAGGCTTTTAAGCATCGATGGTCCCCAAATCTTCTTTTTTGAACAATATGAATTGGGATTTACTTGTGCCAATCGGCAACGAGTCAGCAGAATCAAGCTTAAAGACACCGCGCGTTGGATCGCGCCTATAAGGTGAGCTAACAATATGCAGGTCACGCAGCACAAAGCAGGTTTCGTGCATTACGTCACGTTCAGCTTCCAATTGATAAGCGATGGTCAATGCCAAGGAAAAATCTGTGGTCTGCAATGAGTCACTGATCGGCAAATGAATTGTCAACGCTTCGCTGCCTTTACTGGCTACGACTAATCGACTAATCCAGGTTGTCGTGCACTCCCGCCATCTCAAGGGAAAAGGGCCGGGCGCGTAACCCCCTTTCTTTGGAGCATCGCGATATTGCTGGTACGCTTTCAATTGCAATTTTCGAGTATCCATTTCCTGCGTGCTAACGCCTGGAATTATAAACTTCAGATAGGTCTGCTTGGCATCGCGAATCATTTCACAAGTAGGTTTTTGCACGACCTTTGCCAGTTCGTTCCATTCGTCCTGCATGCTGCGATTCTTAGTTTTGTTCCCCCAGACGCTGGACTCCATCCATTTTTGCAAGTCGTCCAGAGGCAAAGATTGCCTCATAGCTTCAGATCAAAAGATCGCAGCCTGCGGCAGCTCCTACATTTGGAATGCGTTTCCCCTGTAGGAGCAGCCGTAGGCTGCGATCTTTTAATGTTTAACGCGCGAGTCGGGTCAAACACTCCTCAATCGACCGCCGTTGCGTCTCGGCATACAACCCCAGCTCATCAATGGTCGAACGCCCCAGCGCCTGTTCGAAAGCCTGTCGATTGGAGTGTTCGCCGTAATGCGTCTGCGCAGAATCGCCGAGGTTCGACTGAAAAATCCCCGCTGCGCTCACCGGCAGGAAATCTTCGTACACCAGCGGCTCCGCTTTCACATAGCCATCGCGCAGCAAGTCCTCCAGGGACGACTCACCAAGTCCTTCAGCGGCCAAGCCCTTTTCCGTAGCGAAATAACGAAAGTACGCCAGCCCCTGTTCGCGCATGCCCTCGATGCTGTCAGGAAATTCGGCAAAGTGCTGAGTCATCAGCGCGTCGTAGCGTGCGGCATTGGCTTCGTTAGGGAAGTCGCCCAATTCATCGCGAGCGGCATTCAACAAGCGGTCATACAGCGCGCGACCCTTGGGCGTGAGGGCGGCGCCACGCTGTTCGATTTCGCCGAAACGCGCGCTGTGGCTGCCACGGGTTTCGGGCTGATCGGTGAAGGCGATCGGCTCGTCCAGCGCTTTGAAGCTGGTCTGGCGCAGCAGGATCGGGCAGTCGCGGCGCGGTGGGCCTTCGATCACCGCTTTCGGTGTGATGCCATGGGCAGGCATCTGCTCCTGCACGGTGTCGATGTCCAGCGTGCGAGGGGTCAGGTGGTTGATGTGCGGGCCTTTGAACGCAACGACATCGGCGACCAAGCGGTGCTGGGCGCTGAGTTTCTGGTATTGCGCGGCGCTGACCGTGGCGCTGTGGTGCCAGCGAAAAGTCTCCAGTGCCTGTCGGACGAATTCCACGGCCTCCGCTTCATTCAGTCCGCCTGCCGTTTCCGCCTGTTCAATCAGGCGCAACGCCTCTTCAGTAAAAATCGAACGACGGGCCAGTACCGACTTGGCAAACGAACGCAATTCAGGATCTTCAATCAGCTCCAGGCGCAGCAACGAGGTGAACACGCGAAACGGGCTGACCTGCAGCGCTTCTTCATGCACCGCGCGAAACGCCGTTGAATGCACCGGCACACCGGCCGGGGTCAGGTCGTAATAACCCACCGGTTGCATACCCATCACCGCGAACAGGCGGGCGAGGGTGGCCAGTTCGCTCGCGGTGCCGACGCGAATGGCGCCGTGGCGTTCCATGTCCAGCCGCTCGATTTCGCCGGTGCGCTTGAGCTGTCTGGCAATCTCAGGCTGACGTGCCAGCAGTTCGCGATTGGTTTTCTCCACCAGTTCCATCAGCGCGCCGTACAGCGGCACCTCTTCGCGGTACATGTCGGACATCGCTCGGGAGAAGCGTTGGCGGATCAGGTCGGGGCTGACGAACGGCTGCACGGTCATGAAAAAAATTCCTGCCACGGTGACGAAATGGATGCCGGAAAAGATCGCAGCCTTCGCCCAGGCGGGCAAACGAAGAATCCTACGAACTTCATTCTGCCAACGACTGATCCACCAGTTCGATCCAGTGCCTGACCGGCGTGCGCCCGGCGCTGGCCAGATGGCTCTGACAGCCCACGTTGGAAGTGACGATCAACTCAGGCCGGCCGCTTTCCAGGGCGTTGAGGCGCTGATCGCGCAGTTGCCGCGCCAGCACCGGTTGGGTCAGCGAGTAGGTGCCCGCCGAGCCGCAGCACAAATGGCCGTCCGGCACCGATGTGAGGTTGAAGCCGAGTCGGGTCAGCACTGTTTCCACGGCGCCGCCGAGTTTCAGTGCGTGCTGCAAGGTGCACGGGCAATGCACGGCGATGCGCCGTTCGCTGGCGGCGCATACTTGCTCCAGTGGTTCCTCAGCGATTATTTGCACCAGATCCCGAGTCATTTCGCTGATCCGCCGGGCTTTCAACGCGTAGATCGGATCGTCCGCAAGCAAATGCCCGTAATCCTTGATGAACGCGCCGCAACCACTGGCCGTCTGCACGATGGCTTCAGCGCCGTTCTGCAGATGCGGCCACCAGGCGTCGATGTTCTGCCGAGCGCGGTCGAGACCTTTGCCCTGAGCGTCGAGGTGATAGTCGAGCGCGCCGCAGCAACCGGCCTCGCTCACCGGGGTGACGCTGATGCCCAGGCGATCGAGCACCCGCGCGGTCGCGTCATTGGTATTCGGCGACAGACCCGGTTGCACGCAACCTTCGAGCAACAACACCCGGCGCGCATGCCGAGGAGCAGGGCGCGCTCCCATAACACCCAAGCGCTGCGGCAGTTTGCTTTCCAGCAGGCGCGGCAGCAGAGGCCGAAAGGTCGCGCCCATGCGCAGTAAGCCTTTGAACACAGCCGGATTCGGCGCCAACGCGCGCAAGCCTTCGCGCAGCAAGCGCTGGGCGGCCGGGCGCGGCACCGCGCTGTCGACCACCGCACGGCCGATGTCGAGCAGGTTGTGATAATCGACCCCGGACGGGCAGGTGGTTTCGCAGTTGCGGCACGACAGGCAACGATCCAGATGCAGTTGCGTCTGCTCGGTGGCCGGTGCGCCTTCCAGCACTTGCTTGATCAGGTAAATGCGTCCGCGCGGCCCATCGAGTTCATCACCGAGCAGTTGATACGTCGGGCATGTCGCGTTGCAGAAACCGCAATGCACGCAGGTGCGCAGGATCTTTTCCGCTTCGCCAGCCCGGGGCAATTGCCGCGATTGCTCGCTCAGGGTGGTTTGCATGGCTAGACCTCCGCGTACATTCGTCCGGGGTTGAACAGCCCTTGCGGGTCGAGTTGCGCCTTGAGTTGCCGGTGGTAGCGCAGCAGGGTTGGCGCCAAGGGTTGGAACGGCGAATCGGTGGCCCCGTGGGTAAAGCACGTTGCATGGCCGCCCAAGGAATGGGCGAGTGCGTGAATCTCAGGGTTTTCGGATTTCACCCAGCGTTGCGCACCGGCCCAGTCGATCAGTTGCTCGCCGGGCAGCTCGAGCGGGCCGAGGTTGTTCGGCAATGACAGGCGCCACAGCGGCAAACCTTCGTCGAAGAAACTCAGGCGCTGTTCGTTGAGGTCGCGCCAGAAAACCGAATCCAGCGGCTCGCCGCCGAGGCGTTGATGCGCCGCCGTTACCGAACCTTCGCCACCTTCCAGGCGCAGGTACAGGCTCCGGCCATCGTGGCACGCGGCGCTGATCGGCAGCGGTTGCTGGCCCCATTCGGCAAGTTTGCTCAAGGCCCGAGCGCAGTCGATGTCGATGCGAATGCTCAGGCACTGGCGTGGTTTCGGCAGGACTTTCAGCGACACTTCGGTGAGCACGCCGAGGCAACCAAAACTGCCGGCCATCAGCCGCGACAGGTCATAACCGGCGACGTTTTTCATCACTTCGCCACCGAAGCGCAGATGCTGGCCGAGGCCGGTGATCACCCGCGTGCCGAGAACGAAGTCGCGCACCGAGCCGGACCACGGCCGGCGTGGTCCGGACAGTCCCGTGGCGACCATGCCGCCGACCGTGGCGCTGTCGGCAAAGGATGGCGGTTCGCAGGGCAACATTTGCCCGGCGTCATCCAGCGCCGCGAGCAGCTCGGACAACGGCGTGCCGGCGCGCACCGTGACCACCAGTTCGGTCGGGTCGTACTGAACGATGCCGCGATGGGCGCGGGTGTCGAGCACTTCCCCAGCCACCTCGCGGCCGAGAAAGGCCTTGCTGTTGCCGCCCTGAATCTTCAGCGGCGTGGCATTGGCCCGCGCTGCGTTGACCTGATCGAGCAGGGCGTTGGCGGCATCGAAATCAGCCATCAGAATCGCTCCAGCTCGGGGAAGGGCAGTTGCCCGGCGTGAATGTGCATCGCGCCGAATTCGGCGCAGCGATGCAGGGTCGGAATGTTCTTGCCGGGATTGAGCAGGCCCTGCGGATCGAACGCGGCTTTCACCGCATGAAACAGCAGTAACTCGTCGCTGTTGAACTGCGCGCACATCTGATTGATTTTTTCGCGGCCGACGCCGTGCTCGCCGGTGATGCTGCCGCCGACTTTCACGCACAGTTCGAGGATCTTGCCGCCCAATGCCTCGGCGCGATGCAGCTCCCCCGGCTGGTTGGCATCGAACAGGATCAGCGGATGCATGTTGCCGTCGCCGGCATGGAACACGTTGGCCACGCGCAAGCCATATTCCTCGCCGAGGCTGGCGATACCTTGCAGCACAGCGGGCAATTCGCGGCGCGGAATGGTGCCGTCCATGCAGTAATAATCGGGCGACAATCGACCAATCGCCGGGAACGCGTTTTTGCGTCCGGCCCAGAAACGCACGCGTTCAGCCTCGTCCTGGGCCTGGCGCACTTCAGTGGCGCCGGCCGCTGTCATCACTTCCCGTACGCGCAGGCAATCGTCGTGCACGTCGGCTTCGACGCCGTCGAGTTCGCACAGCAGAATCGCCTCGGCGTCGACCGGATAGCCGGCGTGGATGAAGTCTTCGGCGGCGCGGATGGCGAGGTTGTCCATCATTTCCAGACCACCCGGAATGATACCGGCAGCGATGATTTCGGCAACCGCACGGCCGGCCTTTTCCACTGAGTCGAAACTGCCGAGCAGGACCTTGGCAACTTGCGGTTTGGGCAGCAGTTTCACCGTGACTTCGGTGATGATCCCCAGCAGGCCTTCGGAGCCGGTGAACAAGGCGAGCAGGTCAAAACCGGCTGAATCGAGCGCCTCGGAGCCTAGCGTCAGACGTTCGCCCTCGATGGTCAGCACTTCGATTTTCAGCACGTTGTGCACGGTCAGGCCGTACTTGAGGCAATGCACGCCCCCAGCGTTTTCCGCGACATTGCCGCCGATTGAACAGGCGATCTGCGATGACGGATCCGGAGCGTAATACAGGCCGAACGGGGCCGCCGCCTGGGAGATGGCGAGATTGCGCACCCCCGGCTGAACCCGCGCGATACGTGCAGCGGGGTCGATGTGCAGGATGCTGTTGAACCGCGCCATCACCAGCAACAGGCCCTTTTCCAGTGGCAGCGCGCCGCCGGACAATCCCGTACCGGCACCCCGCGCGACCACGGGCACATTGTTCTGATGGCAGAGTTTCAGCAGGGTTTGCACTTGCTCCAGACGCCGGGGCAGGGCGACCAGCATTGGCGTGGTGCGGTAGGCGGAGAGGCCGTCGCATTCGTAGGGTTTGAGTTCATCTTCGCGCCAGAGGATGTCCAGGTCCGGCAGGGCTTGTTGCAGGGCCTTGAGCAATTCGCCCTTGTTCACCTTGGGCAACGGACCGTCGAGGCGTTCGTCGTAAAGAATGTTCATGGGAACGCCAACCTTCTGTCTCCGTTGATCGTTCCCACGCTCTGCGTGGGAATGTAGCCCGTGACGCTCTGCGTCACTGGACGCAGAGCGTCCCCTGAGGCATTCCCACGCAGAGCATGGGAACGATCAGTTGCGCCACCTGGGGCATTGCGAATATCCATCTTCATCGCTGTCGTTCCAGAAACTCCCCGTACAGCCGCGCGGTATTTCCCGGCTGTTCGACCATCGGCATGTGCCCGACGTGATCCCACACATCCACTTCGAGATTGGCGATGCCTTTGCTCCACACCGGCACGCTGCTGACGTCGATCAGGCGATCCTTGCGCCCCCACAGCAACAGCGCCGGGCATTTGATCTCGGCCAGTTTCGGCTCCATCGGCGGGCTGGCGCGGAAGTCGCGGAAGATTTCTTCGAGCTCGTCACGTTGTTGCTCATAGCGCTGGGCGACGGCGTCCAGCACCAGCTTCGGTACCCACGGCGGCGACTCCATGGTCATCGCATAAAAGCGCTGAAATTCTTCGCGGGAGTTGATCAGGAACGGATTATGCCCGCGCGCCAGATGGCGCTCCATGTCGCTCGGCTCCGGTGCGGTGACGCCGGCCGGGTCGATCAGGGCCAGCGATGCGATCCGCTCCGGATAGGTCGCCGCCAGCCACGCGGCGATATAGCCGCCCATGGAATTGCCGATGACATGGACTTTCTCCACGCCGCAGACATCGAGCAGTTGAATCATGCGTTTGGCCTGAACCGCGATGTCATAACCGCCGCCAGCCTTGAAGCCAGTCTCACCGTGGCCGGCCAGATCCGGAATGATCACCCGATACTGACGGACGAAGTGCCGGGCGCAGCGCAGCCAGAGGTTTTTGTCGGCGCTGAAGCCGTGCAGCATCAGGATCGCGCTGGACGCCTCGTACGGCCCGCCTTGCCAGGTCGACACGGTCATCTCGGCGATCGGCACTTCGATCTTGTGCAATTTGTACAACCTGGCCTCGCTGGCCATGGCCAGGTTGTACAACCAATGGCCGACCGCCGGGTAACTCAACCAGCTCCAGGCCACGAAAACCGCGAGTGCGACAAACAGCAAAAGCATCGACGTCTTCCTTTTACGTGTTCAGGACAAAATATGGTCGGCCGGTTTCAGCGCCCGGGTCAGCAGGTGATAGCTGAAACTGAAGCCGGGAAACATCGCGATCACATGACCGCTCTTGCTCTGGTACCAACTGTGGCAACCGCCGGACTTCCACACCGTGCGCTGCATTTCCCGGTGGATCATTGCAGTGTAGGTACGTTCTGCGTCACGGCGCACTTCGATGCTGCGCACGCCTTTGGCCCGTACGGTGCGGATGCAGTCGAGGATGTAGTTCATCTGCGATTCGATGATGAACAGCGCCGAAGTGTGGCCAATGCCGGTGTTCGGCCCGGTGACGATGAACAGGTTGGGGAAGTCCGGCAGGCTGGTGCCGAGGTAGGCGCGCGGGTATTCGGCCCAGACATCTCTGAGTTGCACCGCGTTTTTACCGCTGACCGGGTAGGAAATCACCCCGTCGGTGGCGTCGTAACCGGTGGACCAGATGATCAGGTCTACATCGAGATGCTCGCCGTCCACGGTGTTGATCCCGCTATCGTCGATCGAAGCGATGCCGTGCTCGCGACTGTGCAACGTGACGTTGGCGCGGCTCAGCGCCGGGTAGTACGTGCTGGACACCAAAACGCGTTTGCAGCCGATGGTGAAGTCCGGGGTGAGTTTCTGTCGCAGTACCGGGTCTGGAACCTGACGCTTGAGGAACCGCAGCGCATGTCGCTGGACCAGATGAATCGCCGGTCTCGAGTATTTGAAGGCGATCACCCGGGTTTCGAATTGCCAGTAAATCAGCCAGCGCAGCAGCTTGTACGCCGGCTTCAGGCCAAGCAGCCAGCGCTGGAAACGGCCGAATTTGCGATCGGCACGCGGCAGCACCCAATGCGGCGTGCGTTGGAACACATGCAGATGTTCGACCTGGGGTGCAATCGCCGGAATAACCTGGGCTGCGCTGGCACCGCTGCCGACGATCGCCACGCGTTTACCGCGATAGTCGTAGCTGTGATCCCAATTATTTGTATGAAAAGTCTTGCCTTGAAAGCGATCCATCCCGGGAAAGTTGGGGATGACCGGCTGACTCAATGGCCCGGAAGCATTGATCAGGAATTGGGTTCGGAAAGTACCTCTGGCGCGGGTGTGCACCAACCAATGCTTTTCCGCTTCGTCCCACTCGACGCGCTCGACATCGGCCCCCAGTTCCACGCGCTCGCGTAAACCGAACTGCTCGATCAGCTGTTCGGTGTAGTGACGCAGTTCCGCCTGTTCGGCGAACATCTGCGACCAGCGGTAGGGCGCGAATGACAGCGAATACAGCGGCGACGGCACGTCCACCGCTGCGCCGGGGTAGGTGTTCTGGCACCAGGTGCCGCCGAAGAAATCGCGTCGCTCGAGAATGCGAAAATCGTCGATTCCGGCCTTGAGCAGGTTGACCGCCGCGCACTGGCCGCCGAAACCGCTGCCGATGATCAACACAGCGTAGGTATGCATGTGCCCCCTTTTTATAGTTGTTTTTCCATTTCCCCTCTTTCATTTATAGCCAACTCTGGGCCGCGCGTGCGGCGCTGATAGCGCTCTATTCAGGCCGCTGGCCGGTGATGGCTATTTAACGGCGCCCTGATAGACTCCGGACACATCCTTGTCGGGATGTAACCATGCATCGCGCGGTCGAGGCCCTTATGGGAAATACGCGAGGAAAGGGACTTTCACTGGCCAGGAGGCTTTACAGGTCGCGGGTGTTCGGGCTGCTGCTCGGGCTGATGTGTGTCAGCGTGGCGATGTATGCCCTCGATCCGCCGCTGTGGGTGTGGGGCCTGATGCTGTTCAATGGTCTGATCTGGCCGCATCTGGCGTTTCAATGGGCGCGCCGCTCGAGCGTGCCGTTTCGCGCCGAACACCGCAATTTGCTGATCGACGCATTCATGGGCGGCTTCTGGGTCGCCGCCATGCAGTTCAATCCCTTGCCCAGCGCGACCACGATTTCGATGATGGCGATGAACAACGTCGCCATTGGCGGTGGGCGGTTTTTGCTGGCGGGCACGGCGGCGCAGCTATTGGGCATCGGCGTCGGGCTGGTGGTGTTTGCGCCGACGTTCATCCCGCCAACAACGCCGCTGCAGTTGTACGCCTGTTTGCCGCTGCTGTTGCTGTATCCGCTGGCGCTGGGCTGGATCTGCTTTCGTCAGGCCTCGACCCTCGGTCGGCACAAGCGTGAGCTGTTGGCGTTGAGTCGCACCGACAGCCTGACCGGCCTGCTCAATCACGGCGCGTGGAAGGATCAACTGAACCTCGCGTTCCAGCGCTGCAAACGCCAGCAGCAGGGCGCGGCGATTGCCTTGATCGACATCGATCACTTCAAGGCGATCAATGACACCTACGGCCACGTCGCCGGCGATATCGTCCTGCGCCAGTTGAGCAAACTGCTCAAACAGAATCTGCGCGCCACGGATGTGGCCGGGCGCTATGGCGGAGATGAGTTCTGCGTGATCCTGCCGGAGCTGCCGCTGTTCAATGCCGCTCAGGCCATGGAAGCCTTGCGCGAGCGCTTCGCGGTGATGGGCTACGAGCAGAACCCGGCGTTGAAGGTCAGTCTGAGCATTGGTCTGGCCGCCTACGACCCGAGCCATGCCGACGCCACGCGTTGGCTGGATGAGGCCGATCAGGCGTTGTACGAAGCCAAGGCCAGTGGGCGCAATCGGGTGATCTGCAACAGCGACAACAAGCCGAGGCAGGCGCTGCTGGATTCGGTCTAACGGGCGAGCTGATACCTGTGGGAGCGAGCCTGCTCGCGAAAGCGCTGGGTCAGGCGGTATCAATATCGTTTGCCACGACGCCTTCGCGAGCAGGCTCGCTCCCACCGGGGTATGTGTTGTCGGTTAGATCAGTGTCGCATCCGCTATAGAGCCTCGCGCCGATGTCGGTTACGGTTGAAGTCCCCCGACACGAAACAAGGACTGCTTCATGACGTTCTCATTTCCCCGCTCACTGCTGGCTGCCAGTCTCGGTCTGTCCCTCGCGTTCTCGGCCGTAAGCGCTTTCGCCGAACCGCATAAACAAGTGCTCGCCGATGCCGAGCAGTATCAGCCCGAAGCCCTGAAGTTACTGGAACGGCTGGTCAATATCGACTCCGGTTCAGGTTATGAACCGGGCCTGAAACAGGTCAGCGAGATCGCCATCGATGAGCTGAAAAAACTCGGCGCAACTATCGAACTGGTGCCAAACACCCCGGAAAAATCCAACCACGTGCTGGCCACGCTCAAAGGCACCGGCAAGGCGAAAATCCTGCTGATGGCGCACATGGACACGGTGTTCAAGGAAGGCTCCGCGGCCGAGCGGCCATTCCACATCAAGGACGGGCGTGCCTACGGGCCGGGGGTGATGGACGACAAGGGCGGCATCGTCGCCGGCATCTACGCGCTTAAAGTGCTGAAGAACCTCGACTTCAAAGACTACGCGCAGATCACTTTCCTGCTGGACGCCAGCGAAGAAACCGGCTCGGACGTCGCCACCGACCTGATCAAGAAAACCGCCAAACAGCACGACGTCACCCTCAACCTCGAACCGGGCCGCCCGGCCGATGGCCTGGTGGTGTGGCGCAAGGGCAGTGCGACGGCGCTGGTCGAAGTCAAAGGCAAGGCCGCCCACGCCGGCGTCGCGCCAGAGCTTGGACGGAACGCGGCGATGGAAGCGGCGCATCAGATTCTGCAACTGGGCAAGCTCGGCGATGAAGCGAAGAAAACCACCATCAACTTCACCGTGCTCAAGGCCGGCGATCGCACCAACGTGATTCCTGATCAGGCCACGGCCAAGGCGGATGTGCGCGCGGCAGTGCCGGAGGAATTTGATCGCATCGAGAAGGATCTGGCGCGGGTATCGCAGGACAAGTTGATTGCCGATACCGAAGTGAAAACCTCCTTGCAGCGCGGATTGCCGCCGATGCCGCAGACCGCTGAGTCGGATCGCTTGATGGCCATGGCCCAAGGCATTTACGGCGAAATTGGCCGCAAGCTCACCGAGGAGGGCAGCGGCGGCGCGGCGGATGCCAGTTTGTCCGCAGGCGTAGGAACGCCGACGCTGGATGGCTTCGGCATTGTCGGCGGCAATATTCACACGCCTGAGGAATATGCCGAAGTGGCGAGTGTGGCACCGCGGATTTATCTGTTGTCGCGGATGATCATGGAGTTGGCGAAGCCGCGGTGATGGGGTTTGCGGTGTGACGAGGCCGGGCGGGGTGCCAGAAAAATCGGCCCCTCTCCCGGAGGGAGAGGGGACTGACCGCGTTGTTTGTGGTCCATGTGGCAACCGCCAGATCAAGTTGAATTCAAATTCGCATTCAACGCGATCTCTCACGTCGGCGTAGATCCAGAGCATCCCCCAATCAGTCCCCTCTCCCTCTGGGAGAGGGCTAGGGTGAGGGGCTTTTTGTGGGAAGTGTGGAAGTCGAGGGCGGCGTACAAAAAATACCGAAAAGTCCGACAGAAGCTCTGGTTGCGGCCGTTGGGCGCGACTTTTATAGTCTCCGTTCGCAGATAACTCTGCGACGATCTTGGCCGGTCGAATACAGCACCAGACCCCTCTTTGGAGTGAACTTTATGACCGACCAAGTAATGCCGCGCTATCTCCCCATCGACACCTACGACGCCGAATCCCCGGTGCTCTTCATCAATACCCACACTGAACTCAGCGACATGGCCGCCTGTGCGATGCACCGGTTTGTGGTCGTGCGTGATCTGGCTGACACTTTCGCCAGCCTCAACCTCAAGGGCATCTCCGATTGTGATCTGACGCGGGTGACCAGCGCGGTTCATCTGCTGATGCGCGAGGGTTGCGCGATTCTGAATGTGATTCAGGCGCGGGCGGCGCAGCGGGAAGAGGCTTACAAGACGCCGGTTTAGCGGTGTAGCGGCTGTTGCTATCGCGAGCAGGCTCGCTCCCACAGGGGAGTGCATTTCAACTGTGGGAGCGAGCCTGCTCGCGAAGGGGCCGGTGCAGCGTATGCGTCACTCCTTGACGCTCATGTATTCCTTGGCCCAGAGGATGTATTCCTCCGGCTGGGTATAGGTGTGGGTCAACTCGGTCGCGCTCAAATCGGCGGCCTGGGTGAAGATCTGTCGCTGTTCGCGCAGGCTGTCGTAGGTGGCCTTGATCGCGGCGAAGTAGGCGCCGTGGCCGTCGATGGTCACGCGCACGCCCAGTTCGGCGAGGCGTTTGTCGTCGCGCAGCGCCGGGTTGCCGTAGGTGACCAGCATCAGCGGCACGGTCAGGTGCTCGGCGATTTGTTCCAGTTGATCGAAGTCCTGCACGCCGACCATGCAGATACCGTCAGCGCCCGCCGCCTGATATTGGCGGGTGCGGCTGATGATTTCCTGGTTCGGCAGAATGCCGGCATTGGTGCGGGCGATGATCGCCATTTCCGTATCGACCCGGGCTTCCAGCGCCGCGCGGATCTTGCCGACGCCTTCGGCCACGGTGATCAGGTCGGTGGATTTGCGCCCGAATTGCGCGGGCAGCAGGGTGTCTTCGATGGTCAGTGCAGCGACGCCGGCGCGTTCCAGTTCGACGATGGTGCGCATCACGTTAAGAGCGTTACCGTAGCCGTGATCGGCGTCGGCGATCACTGGCAATTGGGCGACGCGACCGATGCGCGTGGCCTGTTCGGCGAATTCGCTGAGGGTTATCAGGGCGAAGTCCGGTGCGCCAAGCACCTGCAGCGAGGCCACGGAACCGCCGAGGATACCTACTTCAAAACCCAGGTCAGCGGCGATGCGGGCCGACATCGGGTCGAACACCGAAGCGGTGTGGTAGCAGGTGTCGGAGGCCAGCAGCTGACGGAAATTGCGGCGCAAATCTTGATGGGAAAGCCTGGTCATACGAGTTCCACCAATACATAAGGAATGGAAAGGCTTGAGCAAAGGTGTCAACGCCGAAGAATGAAAAGGCTATCACGCGAATGGGTCAAGAATCATGACGAATTTGCGCGGCAGGACTGGCGGCTGAAAGGTTTAATCTCCCGTGCCGGAAATATCAGGCCGCCACGGCATGTTGCTGTTGATGGGGCAGGAGCACCGCGCGCACCGAATTTCCCGGCTGAAGTTGCAGGCGCTTGGCGGTGAGACGATCAACCACCAGGCTGTTGCCCACCAGTCGACCGTGGGCCGCGGTGATGCGGCAGTTTTCCAGCCGGCGGTTGTGAATCAGCCACAGCGGCGCCTGCTCGTCGGGGGTGCCGAGGCTCAGGGTCAGTTCGAGGCTGTCGCGTACCGTGCGGATGCTGCGGATCGGCGCTTCGATAACCGGGCCACCGTCGAAAATGTCGATGTAGCCTTTGTGCGCAAAGCCTTCAGCTTGAAGAATTTTCAACGCTGGTTGAGTGTTCGGATGCGTCTGGCCGATCGCCGCCTGCGCCTGTTCGGTGAGCAGGCAGGTGTACAGCGGCTGGCGCGGCATCAGTTCGGCGATAAAGGCTTTGTTGCCCAGGCCGGACAAGTGATCGGCGTGGGTGAAATCCATCTGGAAGAAGTGCCGGCCGAGGCTGTCCCAAAATGGCGAGCAACCGTTTTCATCGGCACTGCCGCGCAGTTCGGCGATCATCTTCTCGCCAAACAGGTGCGGAAATTCGGCGACGAACAACAGACGACCCAGCGACAACAGGCGGCCATTGCTGCCGTTGCGCTGGTCATGGCGCAGAAACAGCGAGCACAGCTCTGATTGGCCGGTCAGCTCGTTATTCAGGAACAACGTCGGAATCTGCCGCTGAATACCCAGATCTGGCGCCGAACTGACGGTGACGCCGAGCCGGTAGTTGTACCAGGGCTCGCGCAGGCCAACGGCGCCGGCCATCGCGCTGACACCGACCACGCGCTGCTCATCATCCTCGAGGACAAACAGGTAATCGGCATCGGCGCGTTCCACCTGTTCGGCGAATGCGCGCTGTGCCCAACGCACTCGATGTGCGAGGCGGTCCTCGTTGGCAGGAAGGGTGGTGAAACCTGGCCCTGCCTGTTCGACGAGGGTCATCAAGGCAGGCAGGTCGCTGACTTTTACCGGACGGACAATCATGCTCCAACTCCTTTGGCGGACCGATTCAGGCGCGGATGGCTAACGCGGCTCACAGAGCGACCAGCCGTATCGAGCTGCCATCGCTGACCTTCAGCGCCGCGCAGATGGCGGGTGTCAGGGACAGCGGCTGACCGGGGTGATAGTCGAGTTCGGTGACCATCGCGCGGTAGTCATGCAGGGCGTCGTTGCTCAGCAGGTAACGGCCACGGGCGTCGGTCGATGCTTGTTGGCGGACGATGGCCGTTTGGCTGCCAGCGATCGAGCGAATATTTACGGTGCGCGCATACAGGGTCGGGCCGGCGTCGAACAGGTCGATGTAGCTGTTGGTTTCGAAGCCTTCCCGCGCGAGGATGTCGAAGGCTTCCTGGCCATCCGGGTGCACGCGGCCGATGCAGTCCTGCGCTGCTGGCGGCAGCATCGGTACGTAGATCGGGTATTGCGGCATCAGTTCGGCAAGGAACGTGCGGCTTTGCAAACCGCACAGACGCTCGGCTTCGGCGTAGGGCAGGTCGAAGAAATGCTTGCCCAGCGCATCCCAGAATGGCGAATGACCCTGCTCGTCGCTGTAGCCGACGATTTCGGTGATCACCGCCTCGGAGAACCGCTGTGCATGCGCAGCAATGAACAGCAGGCGCGCCCGCGACAGCAGTTCGGAAAACGGCGTGCGCACCAACGCGGCGTCAATGTGGAAACCGCGCAGCAAGGTATGCCCGCTGAGGTCATGGCACAGCGACAACGCCGGTACGCCGTGCTCGATGTTCAATTCCCGCGAAGCACTGGTGAAATGGCGGTTGCGCAGGCTGTAGAACGGCTCCTTGAAGCCGGCGGTGGCAAGGATTTCCGAGCAGCCGACCAATTGCCGGCGTTCGAGATCTTCCAGCACGAAGAAGTAGTTCTCCGGCCCCTGCGCCTGGGCGGCGCTATCGAAGGACGCGCACGACGCGGCGATTTTCTCGCGCAGGTGTTCGCTGTCATCCGGCAGCGAGGTCACGCCGATCAGGCTCTCGCGGGCCAGGCGCTGTAGCTGGGGCAGATCATTCTGCTCGACTGGGCGTAAGACCAGCATGGATGTACTCCTGTATCAAAAGGTTCGGCCCATTCGCCGAACCTGACTATCACTGTCGGTTTCCACGCGTTGAATCGGCGGTCGCCTGATTTGTTGTCAGACGCCGCTCTTTTTCTTGTCAGCCTTTGCTCGGATCGGGCAGCGCTGTGCTGGCGCCGAGCTTGTTGAGGAAGAACAGGTACACCAGGCCCAAGGCAATCCAGATCAGGCCGAGTTTCTGCGCATCGACGCCCATGTTGTACATGATGGCGGCAACGATGACGAAGCCGATCACCGGGCAGAGCAGATGGCGCACAAACTGCCCCGACTTCTGCCGACGCCAGTAGTGGTTGATCACCGTCAGGTGCAGCAGCATGAAACCGCTGAGGGCGCCGAAGTTGATCAGTGAGGTGAGAATGTCGACCGCGTCGATGAACAGGTAGCAGATCAGCAGCGACAACACCGCCACCAGATAAATGCTCAGGTACGGCGTGTTGTGTTTCGGGTGGACCTTGGCCAGCACCTTCGGCAGCTTGCCGTCGCGGGCCATGCCGAACAGCAGACGCGAGACGGCGGCCTGCGAGGTGATCGCCACCGCTACGCCCCAGGCCAGCGCCGTGGCGACGGCGGTCAGGGTCGCCAGCCAGCTGCCGGCGGCGATTTCAGCGATTTCATAGAACGCGGTGTCGGCGGATTTGAAGCCCATGCCCGCCGCCAGATCGGTGGCAATCCACGTCTGTACGACGAAAATCGTGCCCATCACTGCCAGAGTGATCAGCGCTGCCTTGCCGACACTGCGGCCCGGATCTTCCTTGATTTCTTCGGCGAGGGTGGAGATCGCGTCGAAGCCGAGGAACGACAGCACGGCGATCGACACGGCTTGCATCAGCAGGGCGAAGTTGAAGGTTTGCGGGTGATACAGCGGCGCCAGCGTCAGCTCACCGTTACCGCCACCGTTGTGCAGGGCGTTCCAGGCGTAGAACAGGAAGATGCCCAGCACCACCAGTTGTGCCAGCAGGAACAGCATGTTCATCCGCGCGGTGAAGGTGATGCCGCGCAGGTTGACGAACGTCGCGCTGACCAGAAACGCCAGGATGAAGCCGACCTTGGGAATGTCCGGGTACAAATGGTTGAGCGCCATCGCCGAATACAGGTACAGCAGCGGTGGAATCAGCAGGTAATCGAGCAGCATCAGCCAGCCAGCGATGAAACCGACATGTTGATTGAGGCCGCGCTGGGCGTAGGAATATACGGAGCCGGCAATCGGAAAGGCCTTGGCCATGCTGCCGTAACTCAGCGCGGTGAACAGCATTGCCACCATGCCGATGATGTACGCCAGCGGCACCATCCCCGGTGCTTCGGCGTTGACGTAGCCATACACACCGAACGGGGCGATGGGGATCATGAAGATCATCCCGTACACCACCAGATCGGTCAGCGTCAGGCTACGTTTCAACTCTTGCTTGTAGCCGAATTCTTCAATTTCCATGAAGCGCAACTCCTTGTCAGCCATCGGTCGGTTTATGTTTTATCGGTCCATCGTTTACAGCAAAGGTGCGAGGTAACCTGCCCAGCGCGAAACCGCTTCGGGACTGCGCAGCAGATCATTGCGCACCTCGATCAGCACTGCCTCAAGGCCCCTGGCATCACCGTGCACGGGCACGGTCATGTCGCCCAGCGGGTCAATTTTGTACGGCTGGTTGCCCGCGACTTTCAGCGGGTGCGCTTGCAGCCCGTCGAGCAGGCGCTGAGCATAGTCCTGGGCCTGGCCGAACAACACGCCAACTTCCAGTGGTCGCGGCTGGCCGTAATACACCGGGGTGAAACTGTGAACACCGACCACCCGCACCGGCAGACCTTTGGCAATGCGCTCGTCGATCAAGGTCTGCAAGCGCGCGTGAAACGGTTTGAACAACGTCTGGCGCCGGTACTCGCGGGTCGCCTCATCCAGCTCGCGATTGCCAGGTATCGGGTAGATCTCGCTCTGCAGCGGGATGCTGTCCGGCGCATGGCGCGGGCGGTTGAGGTCGATCAGCAGCCGTGAATAATTGGCGCTGAGCAACGTGGCGCCGAGTTGTTCCGACAACTGTTCGGCCAGTTGCAGCGCACCGATGTCCCAAGCGATATGTTCGCGCGCGGCCGCCTCGTCCAGGCCCAGATTGTTCAGGGCGTCGGGGATGTAGCGACTGGCGTGTTCGCACACCAGGATCAACGGGTTCGTCGAGTCCTCGCGGCTCAGGTTGTAGACCGGGCGGGTGTACAACCCAAGCTCGGCGGATTCAGTACAGGCGTGCATAGTGCTCACACAGGTCAGCGGGCGAGAGCTGTTCCGTCAGCGCCAGTTCCTCGGTTTTCAGGGCGTAATAAGTGTCGAGCAACGGCTTGGGCAGCCATTCGTTGAAGGCTGCACTGTCACGCAGGCAATCCAGCGCCTGGGCCAGCGAGGCGGGCAGGGCGACGATGCCCCGGGCCTTGCGTTGTTCGTCGTTGAGTGAATCGGGAATTTCATCGGTAACCGCGTTCAGCGCCAGACGCTGTTCGATGCCCAGTCGCCCGGCAATTAGCAGCGCAGCCATGGCCAGATGCGGCGAGGCGGTAGCGTCCATGGCGCGGAATTCCAGGTTGAACTGCTGCGCGGCGGACTTGCCGCCCAAGGTCACAGTCGGGCAGATGCGCAGCGCCGCTTCACGGTTCTGCTGCCCCAAGCAGGCGTACGACGCGCTCCAGTGGTGCGGCTGCAAACGCTGGTAGGACAGCGGCGTCGGCGCGGTGAATGCGCACAGCGCCGGGAGAAAATGCAGGACTCCGGCAGCCCAGTGCTGACCGATGCTCGACAGGCCGTTGCTGGTGCCAGCGTCGTAGAGCATCGGCTGGCCGGCCAGATCGAGCAGGCTGACGTGCAGATGGACACCGTTGCACACCGCCTCGGCGGCGGTCTTCGGCGCAAAACTCAGATCCAGGCCCATTTGCCGGGCGATTTCCCGGGTGATTTCGCGCACGTTGATTGCGCGATCCGCTGCGGCTACGCCAAGAGTCGGTCGACAGGTGATTTCGTATTGGTGCTTGCCGTATTCCGGCAGAAACATTTCCGGCTCGACGCCGCCGGCGCGCAGGGCGCTGAGCAGCCAGCCGCCGAATTCGGCGCCCTGACGCTGCGCTTCGAGAGAGAACGCCGCGTGTTCGGCAATACCTGCGTGCAGGTTGAATTCATGTTCGAAGGCGGCGTTGACTTGCAACCCCAACTCATCGTGATAGCGCTCGATTTCATCGCGCAGCAATGTGCGCGGGCAGGCGCCCCATGCCTGGCCGTCGGTCTCACGAATGTCGGCGTGAATGAAATCCAGCACCGGCGCATTGGCATCCGGACCGCTGCCGACAGTGACGCGGCTGCTCAGATCGGGAATCAGCCGCAGGTCGCCATACGCGCCCCAGGGATTGCTCGAAGCGATGATGTCTTGCGGCGTCAACGCGCTGTTGGCCGGGACCCAGCCGCAACCCGCTGCCTGGTAGTGCTCCAGCTCATCGCTGGGAAACGAGCGGCCCCGGGTGATGCCGATCAGATCGGTTGTCACCAGCGTGGTCATCGGTAAAGGCGTCAGGCGCGGGCTCATGGCTGCATCTCCTGTAAACGCCCGAGCACAGTGTCGGTGTCGGTGATCCAGCAATAACCCTTGATCGCGTTGAGGCAGGCGTGATGGCGTTCAGCTGTGTAAGTGGCGCAGGCGTCCTCCACCAGCGTGACCAGATAGCCGCGGTCGGCGGCATCGCGCACGGCCATGTCGACGCATTGGTCGGTGACAATGCCGGCGATGATCAGATGGCGGGTCTGCAGATTGCGCAGCACGTAATCGATGTTGGTCGAGTTGAACACCCCGGAGGAGGTCTTCGGCAGCACGATTTCGTTTTCGGTCGGGGTCAGCTCAGCGATGACCTCAGCTTGCACGCTGCCCTTGGGCAGGTGCATGTCCGACAGTTTGTGATCCAGCGAGCGGTCGCGACCGTCGGCGGTCAGGCTTTCGATAATCGTGTGCAGCACGTTCTGCTGCACCTGACGAAAGGCGCCCAGCAGACGCTGTTGGTTGGGCACCACTTGGCTGCGCGTGCGCTGGAGAAAATACTCGGCATCCGGCTCGCTCAGGTGTGGGTCGAATTGCGGTTCGAGCCAGGCGCGCTGCATGTCCACCAGCAACAAAGCGGTGTGGTCGGTCGCAAACGGCAGATCCCGAGGCGAGCGGTGGGGAAGGCTGAACATCCTTATTTGTCCTCCAGCAGGTGAGTCGCAAAATCGTTGCGCAGGGCATCGATGCCTTCCAGGCGATCGGCCGGGTCCGGCACGCGCAAGGTCAGGCAGGCAATCAACGCCTCGACCTGCGCCAGCGCCGGTACCATGGTGTCGAACGGCGACGCCGATTCCACTGGCGCGCTGATGATCAGGTCGGCCAATTCGCGCAGCGGCGAGGCGTAGACATCGGTGAACAACACCACTCGCGCGTTGTTGTTTTTCGCCGCCTGCGCAACGCGCAAAGCTTGGGTCTGGTAGCGCCGGTAGTCGAACACCAGCACCACGTCCTGACGTTGCAGATCGTACAAACGGTCGGGCAGCAGGGCGTTATCTTCCAGGGCGAAGCAGCCGGGACGCAGCAGACGCAAGTGGTTGAGCAGGTAATTGGCCAGCAGAATGCTGAAGCGGCCACCGAAACAGTAGACCTGATGGCGGCTGTCGAGCAGCCATTCCACGAGGATGCGCACATCTTCAGGCTGGGTCAGGGCTTGGGTGTCGATCAGCAAGCGCTGGCTGTCCGCCAGGTAATGCGCCCAGGCATCGTCCTTGTTCTGCTGCGAGCGCGGCTGCAACAGCGTGCGCGGTGAACGCAGGCGATGGTCCATGTCGCTGAGCAGGGCTTCCTGGAATTCGGCATAACCGCCGAAACCGAGCTTTTTCACCAGACGCACGATGGTCGGATCGCTGACGCCGGCATGTTCGGCCAGTCGCGCCATAGGCCCGAGACCGTTGCGTGGATACTGATCGAGCAGGGCGCGAACGACTTTGCGCTCCGATGGCGTCAGTTCCAGGCCGGGATCGGTGATCAGGTCTCTGAGAGGGGGCATCCGGGCTCCTGCTGGATGGGGTGTCGAATTCGTTTCACAATCCGTTAAACGAGTATTTATGTAATGGGTGTTACATGTCTAGCTAATTTTTGTACAGGTTTTTCGAGCACCAAAACTGTGCAAGGTGCCCGTGTAATAAGGGCTACGTCGAAGTAGCGCACTGTTGTAGTCCTTTGCCGATTGCTGTGTCAGACATTGCCTATCCCAAGCTCAGCGACGGGCCGGTGACAACCCTGAACGCCGAGGTTTTGCGGCACAATGCGACGCATATCGGCCATGTGCCATTGTTTGTTTTATCTTTCGACCGAGAACCTGCTTGTGCCAAGTAGCCGTTTGACACTGATTTGCCATGCGCGAACCGTCGCACAGAAACTAGCGCGTTTTCCTACGGACGAGCCTGTTGAAAATCTGGCTGTTCCGTCCGACGCGTTCAGGGCGCGATTGGCGGTAACACGGCGGCTGGTGTGTGCCCCGGAGTTGAGAACTCAGCAAACGGCGGCATGGTTTGGCGTCGATGCGCAGATTGATCAAGCCCTGCGCGATTGCGATTGGGGACGCTGGCACGGCCAGTCGATCAAGGATCTGCAAGCCAACGAAAACCAGGCTTTGCAAGCCTGGCTGGCCGATCCTGAAGCGGCGCCCCATGGCGGCGAATCAGTCAGGCAACTGACGCAGCGGGTCTCAATGTGGCTGGACACCATCGCCGAAACCCCAGGGCATATAGCGGCGGTCACCCATCCGTTCGTCATGCGCGCGGCGCTGATGCAGGTGCTGCAAGGCGCGGCGTTCAATGCAATCGACATCGAGCCTCTGGGGATGATCGACTTGCGCTTCAATGGCATCTGGCGACTACGCTTGCCGGGCATGGCCCTTGACGAGGAATTCTGATGAAACAGCTGCTGGTCATCGGCATTGGCGCCGGCAATCCGGACTACATCACCATGCAGGCGGTGAAAGCGCTGAATCGGGTCGATGTGTTCTTTCTGCTGGATAAAGGCCAGAGCAAGCAGACGCTGATCGATCTGCGCCGGGAGATCTGCGAGCGCTACATCACCGACCACGCTTATCGCTTTGTCGAAGCCAGCAGCCCGGAGCGCGAGCGCGGCGATGTCGACTACACGGCGAGCGTCGATGCACTGAATCGCGCCAAGCAGCAAACCTTCGAGCGGTTGATCAATGAAGAATTGTCCGACGGCCAGTGCGGCGGGTTTCTGATATGGGGCGATCCGGCGTTATACGACAGCACATTGCGGATTCTTGAGGCGCTTCAGGCATCAGGCCGCTGTCAGTTTGAATACGAAGTGATACCGGGGATCACCAGCGTTCAGGCCCTGGCTGCGCAGCACAAAATACCTTTGAACACGATTGGTCGCTCAGTAGAAATCACCACAGGCCGGCGATTGGCGGCGGGGCAGGTGAGTGAAGCGGACAGTCTGGTGGTGATGCTCGATGCCGAGGATTCCTACCAGCGGGTGGCGGATCGGCAGACCGAGATTTTCTGGGGCGCTTACCTGGGCACGCCGGACGAGATTCTGCTCAGCGGCCGGCTGGCGGATGTCGCCGATGAGATCGAACGGGTGCGCAAAGCGGCGCGGGCGGAGCATGGGTGGATCATGGATACCTATCTGTTGCGCAAGCCTTGAGTGGTTGGCTGCCTGAACAAGCGCTTTCGCGAGCAGGCTCGATCCCACAGGGAAATGCGTTGCAGAATGTGGGAGCGAGCCTGCTCGCGAAGGGGCCAGAACATTCACCACCGATCGTAGACAGGCAAAAAGAAACCCGGTGCAACGCAAATCGCACCGGGTTTTTTGTTGCCAGCCAACAGCGGATGTCGTGGATCCGCCGTCAACCTTGAACTCCGTATCAGCCGCGTTCCAGCGCCAAAGCCACGCCCTGACCGCCGCCGATGCACAAGGTTGCCAGACCTTTTTTCGCATCGCGCTTGAGCATTTCGTGCAGCAATGTCACCAGCACGCGGCAACCTGATGCGCCGATCGGGTGGCCGAGGGCAATGGCGCCGCCGTTGACGTTGACCTTGTCCAGATCCCATTGCAGGTCCTTGGCCACGGCCAGCGATTGCGCAGCGAACGCTTCGTTGGCTTCAATCAGGTCGAGCTGGTCGATGTTCCAGCCGGCCTTGTCCAGGCAGCGGCGGGTCGCCGATACCGGGCCGATGCCCATGATCGCCGGGTCGACGCCAGCGTTGGCATACGCAGCAATTTTCGCCAGAACCGGCAGGCCCAGCGCTTTGGCTTTCTCGGCACTCATCAGAATCACAGCAGCGGCACCGTCGTTCAGCGACGAGGCGTTGCCAGCGGTGACGCTGCCGTCCTTTTTGAACGCCGGACGCAGTTTTGCCAGAGATTCTGCGCTGGTATCGCCGCGTGGCTGCTCGTCGACCTTGAACGCCACCGGATCGCCTTTGCGCTGCGGGATCAGGATCGGCGTGATTTCATCAACGAAGCGCCCGGCCTCGATCGCAGCGGCAGCTTTCTGCTGGGAAGCGGCAGCGAAGGCGTCCTGCTGTTCGCGGCTGATCTGGTATTTGTCGACCAGATTCTCGGCAGTGATGCCCATGTGGTAATCGTTGAACGCATCCCACAGGCCATCGCTGATCATGGTGTCGACGATTTGCGCGTGGCCCATGCGCAGACCGGTGCGCGCACCCGGCATGATGTAGTTGGACAGGCTCATGTTTTCCTGACCGCCGGCGATGATCACCTCGGCGTCGCCGCAACGGATCGCTTGCGCGCCCAGGTGCAGAGCCTTGTGGCCCGAACCGCAAACCTTGTTCAGGGTCATGGCCGGTACGGCATGGGGCAGCCCCGCCTTGATCGCGGCCTGACGTGCCGGGTTCTGGCCGGCGCCAGCGGTGAGCACCTGGCCCATGATCACTTCATCGACCTGCGTCCCGTCGAGGCCGGTCTGCTCGAGCAGCTGGCGGATCACCGCCGCGCCCAGGTCTACTGCGGATACATTGGCCAGGGAGCCCTGAAAACTGCCGATCGCGGTACGCGTGGCGGCAACAATGACGACGTCTTGCATGTGCGAATTCCTCACTGGGCAGCGAACTGCATTTCCGGTACGTGATCCGGGACGATCAGTTTACCAGCGGTTTTGGCGACGATTTCCTCAACACTGACGCCAGGAGCGCGTTCCTTGAGGACAAAAGCGCCATTTTCGATTTCCAGATAGGCGAGGTCGGTCAGCACGCGCTTGATGCAGCCGGCACCGGTCAGCGGCAGGCTGCATTTGGCCAGCAGCTTGGACTCACCGTCCTTGGACGCGTGGGTCATGATGACAATGATGTTGTCGGCGCCGGCCACCAGATCCATCGCGCCGCCCATGCCCTTGACCAGTTTGCCTGGGATCATCCACGAAGCGATGTTGCCTTCAACATCCACTTCAAAGGCGCCAAGCACGGTCAGGTCGACGTGGCCGCCACGGATCATCGCGAAGGATTCGGCGGAATTGAATATCGAGGCGCCGATCCGTGCCGTCACCGTTTGTTTACCGGCGTTGATCATGTCGGCATCGATGGTTTCTTCGGTCGGGAACGGGCCCATGCCGAGCAGGCCGTTTTCCGATTGCAGCATGACTTCCATGCCTTCGGGGATGTAGTTGGCAACCAGGGTCGGAATGCCGATGCCAAGATTCACGTAGTAGCCGTCCTGCATTTCGCGGGCGACGCGTTGAGCCATTTGTTCGCGGGTAAGTGCCATGTTGTTCTCCGTAGGCCTGAATTATTTGCGGATGGTGCGCTGTTCGATGCGTTTTTCGAACGTGCCGCAAATGACCCGGTCGACGTAGATGCCCGGGGTGTGGATCTGCGTCGGGTCGAGTTCGCCGGGCTCGACGATTTCCTCGACTTCGACCACGGTGATCTTGCCGGCGGTCGCGGCCAGCGGGTTGAAATTCTGCGCGGTGTGACGGTAAACGACGTTACCGAAATGGTCGGCCTTCCAGCCTTTGACGATGGCGAAGTCGCCGGTGATGGACTCTTCCATCAGGTATTTGCGCCCCTTGAACTCACGCACTTCCTTGCCTTCAGCAACCGGGGTGCCAACGCCAGTGGCGGTGAAGAACGCCGGAATGCCGGCGCCGCCCGCGCGCATTTTTTCGGCGAGGGTGCCTTGCGGGGTAAGGATGACTTCGATCTCGCCCTTGAGCAGTTGCTCTTCAAACAACTTGTTCTCGCCGACGTAGGAAGCGATGACTTTGCTGATCTGGCGGTCGGTGAGCAGCACGCCAAGGCCGAAACCATCAACGCCGCAGTTGTTGGAAACGACGGTGAGATCACGGGTGCCCTTGCGCTTGATCTCGGCGATCAGGTTTTCCGGAATGCCACACAGGCCGAAACCGCCGGCGATAACGGTCATGCCGTCTTCCAGCCCGGCCATCGCTTCCTCGTAGGAATACACACGCTTGTCGAAACCTGCCATAGGCACCTCTTTTATTATTTGCGGGCGGCTGGCTAGCCGAATGACTGGAGTGTCTCTCTGCGGAATATATTTGTTAAGTTGATTTTTGCGGTTGATTGATTGATAAAGCTCACTAATACGCGTTCGGGGATGATCGTTCCCACGCTCCGCGTGGGAATGCCTCCAGGGACGCTCCGCGTCCAGTGACGCGGAGCGTCACGGGCTGCATTCCCACGCAGGAGCGTGGGAACGATCAGGGCCATCGCATCACGGCTTGCAGCTTGACGCTTGCAGCTTGCAACTGGAGCAAAGCGACCATGACCATCAAACAGATCCGTGCCTTTCTCGCCGTGGCCCATAGCCTGAGCTTCGCCGTGGCCTGCGAGCGTCTGCACCTGTCGCAGTCAGCGCTGAGCCTGACCATCAAAGCCCTGGAAGAGGGGCTGGGAGGGCGCTTGTTCAGCCGCAACACGCGTAATGTCGCGCTGACCCCGGAAGGCGAGTCCCTGCTGCCGCTGGCGCGCCGCTTGATCGCCGACTGGGACAATGCCGAAGACGAGATGCGCCAGCGTTTCAGCCTGCAACGCGGACGCGTGACGCTGGCGGCGATGCCGTCGTTTGCCGGCAATCTGCTGCCGCCGATTCTCAAGAGCTTCCGCGCGCGTTATCCGAACGTCAACGTCACGGTAAACGACGTGATCAACGAGCAAGTGCTGGAAATGGTCCGCGATCGTCAGGTTGAACTCGGTGTGGCGTTCGCGCCGATGCAGAGCACATCGATGACGTTCACGCCGCTGTATGTCGATCGCTTTGTCGCCGTGGTGCCGGCCGATTCAGCGCTGGCCGGTCGCGCCGATATCGATTGGCATACCTTGCTGGAGCAACCGTTCATCACCCTGCAGCGGCCATCGACCGTGCGGGTCATGCTCGAAGAGCATTTGCAGGCGCGCGGAATGAAGTTGCCGGTGGAGTTCGAGAGCCATCAATTGGCGACCGTCGGGCGAATGGTTGCCAGCGGGCTTGGGGTCAGCGCGGTGCCGGCATTGTGCGCGGGGCAGATGCGCGAGCTCGGTGCGCATTGCCTGACCTTGAATGATTCTGTCGAACGGGCGATTGGCGTGTTGACCGAGCCGGGCAATGAGCTGTCGGCGGCGGCGCAGGCGTTGTTCGAGATTCTCAAGGCTGAAGATTTGCAGCGCCAGTTCGATTTCCCCCTCACTCCAGAAGCGCGGAAACAGAGCGCCGAACGCTGATTCAGTGTGCGAGCGAGCCTGCTCGCGAAGAACGATAACGCGGTCTAAGCCTTGGCCACGCGCCACAGATACCAGGCTGCAACCGTCCGATAAGGCTTCCACGCCTGGCCAATCTCGATCATCTGTTTGCGCGTCGGCTGCACCTCCAGTCCCTTCAAGCGCCGATATCCCTCACGCACGCCAAAATCATCCGCCGGCAGGATGTCCATGCGTTCGAGGCTGTAGATCAACAGCATCTCCACGGTCCAGCGGCCGACACCGCGCAAACTGGTCAGGCGTTCGATCAGGGTTTCATCGTCCATCGCCCGTGAAGTCGGGTAATCGGGCACCACGCCGTCCAGCGTCGCCTGGGCAATCCCTTGAATCGTCGCGATCTTGCGCGCTGAAAAGCCACAAGCACGCAGTCGCTCGACCTCGGTAGCCAGAATCTGCTGCGGACGCGGAAACGACTGGCCGGGGAACAACCCCATCAAACGCCCAAGGATCGCATCGCCGGCCTTGGCGTGCAGTTGCTGATAGGCAATCGCCCGGACCAGCGATTCATAGGGATCGCGCGCTGGATGTGGTTGATGCAGGCACGGGCCGACGGCGCTGACATGGCGCTGCCAGTCAGTGTCTATCGCGGCCAGAAAAGCGCTGGCCATCTCATACATGTCAGCCATGTTGCGGTGATTCGGACATACCCATCGAAATCCCTGTTTGCGCGTTGGATTGCATGGCTCAAAAAGCCAATTGTTGAGTCATTTGCAGTGCGGCGTTTTCCAGCCTGAGCAGGAACGCCTTGCGCGGTTGTCCGCCACCATAACCGGTCAGCGAGCCGTCTGCGCCGATCACTCGGTGGCACGGGACCACGATCGACAGGCGATTGTGCCCGTTGGCCAGGCCGACGGCACGGCTGGCGCCAGGTTTGCCCAGGCCTGCCGCGATGGCGCCGTACGTGCTGGTGTGGCCATAGGGAATTTGCAGCAGCGCCGCCCACACTTCCCGGGCAAAAGCGCTGCCGGGCAGGTGCAGCGGCACGCTGAACTGAGTGAGTTTGCCGGCAAAGTAATCCGCCAGTTGCACCTCGATCTGCTGCAAGTGGGCGTTGTGACCCGGCGCAACCGCGTAGCCATAACGGTCCTGCAGCGCTTCGACTTCACGGGTCAGGGCCGGGCGATCGAGAAATTCCAACAACACCAGCCCACGACGCTCGGCCATGGCGATCATCGGCCCCAGCGGCGTGGTCAGGCGAGTGAACAGCAACGGTTCACTATTGGCCGCGCGGCCCGGGGTGATGTGGAAGGACTTCTGAAACGCATCGCGAAAACCGCTGAGCGACTCGTAGCCGGAGTCGAACGCGGCGTGATCGATCGAAGTGCCTTGCCTGATCCCGCCCAGGGCCATGCCGAGGCGCCGTGTGCGCAGCCAGGCGTGGAAGGTCATGCCGAAATGCTGCTTGAACCAGCGCCGCAGTTTCAGCGGTTCGATACCCTCGGCGAGCAATTGCGCATCGCTCCAGCGCCGTTCGGGATCGGCGTCCACCGCATTGAGCAGGCGCTGCACCCAGTCCGGGGCGATGGCCGCTGCGTCCAGCGGTTTGCAGCGCAGGCAGGCGCGGTAACCGGCGCACAGGCACTCGTCGGCGTGGGCGAAGAATTCGACGTTCTCCGGTTTCGGCTTGCGCGCCGTGCAACTGGGACGGCAAAAGATCCCGGTGGTTTTCACGGCGGTGAAGAACACGCCTTCATAGGCAGTGTCGCGCTCGAGCATGGCGCGAACCATTTCGGCGTGGGGCGGCAGGGCAGCGGCTGGTATGTTCATGACGTGAGAGTAAATCCGCTTTGTCGATGGCTCCACCGAAAAATCGACAGTGAATTTTTTCCCTTGTGCAGCACAATGAGCGGGTCGCCGCTTTCGAGGAAGCCAAACCATGCATCCCTTTTCCATTCAGCACATCGATCACATCGTCCTGCGCGTCGCCGACCTGCAACGCAGCATCGATTTCTACGCCAGGGTGTTCGGCGCCGACGTGGTCAGGCATAACCAGGCGCTGGGGCTGGTGCATTTGCGGGCCGGTACGTCGATGATCGATCTCGTCGATTTGGCGGGCGAACTTGGGCGCAAGGGCGGTGGCGCGGCGCAGGCGCAGCGACGCAATGTCGACCACTTCTGCCTGCGCATCGAACCGTTCGACGAAGCCGCGCTCATCGCTCACCTGCAATCGTTCGGGCTGACCGTTGAACAAGCGGCCAGGCGTTTTGGCGCCGAGGGTTACGGCTTGTCGCTGTACTGTTTTGACCCGGACGGCAATCAGGTCGAACTCAAAGGCCCGTCCGAGAGCGATCAGCCAGCGGTTTCTTGAAGCAGCTGCTCGGCCACTTGCCCGAGGGCCGAACGGCCGTTTTGCGCTTGTTCAGACGCCAGATTGAACAGCGCCAGTTGCCGATCGGCGCTGGTGCCGCTGTCGATGATCGCCCGGGCACGCTCGAACAACTGCGCTGCACCCAGTATCTGCGCCGTCTCGGCAAAGCGCTGCTCGGCCAGCTCCAGCCACTGCGCGAGCGAACAGTCGCCGTCGATGCCTTCGACCAGAAAGCGCGCATGAATCCCCTGATGTTTGGCGCGCCAGCGATTTTCCTCCAGCATCGAACGCGCGGTCTGGTCGTACAGCAAACCGGGCCGCCGCTGCGCACTGGCATGAGCCACCAATACGCGGAAAAACGCCGCCAGGGTCAGCGCATCATCGACCCGAGGGCAAGCGTCGGTCATGCGCAGTTCCAGGGTCGGAAAACGCGCGGCCGGGCGCACGCCCCACCAGCACTCGCCGGGCTGGCTGATCGCGCCGATGCGCGTGAGAAACGCCAAGTGCTCGTCGTAATGGCGCTGATCGGCGAACAGCGGCGGGATGCCCATGCGTGGCCACTCGTCACACACGGTCTGCCGATAGCTCATGAAGCCGCTGGTGGCGCCATCCCAGATCGGCGACGAACAGCTCAGTGCCAACAGCAGCGGCGTCCACGGCAGCACTTCGTTCATCACCGCAATGCGATCCAGCGGCTCTGCCACCTCGACGTGCACATGCAGGCCCGACAGCACGCTGCGGCGGGCGACATGGCCGTAGCGTTCGAACAGATACCGGAAATGGTCCTCGTCGGTCGGAACCTGCTCGCGCCAGTCGGCCAACGGATGACTGCCGGCGCTGAGCATGCCCAGAGCAAATGGCTCCAGGGCCGCGCGCAAGGCCTGACGGCTGCCTCGCAGAAAATCGCTGGCGTGCTCGAAATCGCTGAATACCGGCGAAGCCACTTCGATCTGGCCCTGAAACATCTCCGTGGCAAACCACACACCCAGCGCCGCCCCGCAAGCCTCGATGGCCTGTGGCGGGGGACTGCCGATCATGCGCAGGCTCTGCAGGTCAGTGAGAAAGTACTCTTCCTCAATGCCGAATCGCGGGTGGCTCATGACAGTGCTCGAGCAAGTGTTTCTCTTGAGAACCGTGCGCCGTTGCGGTGGTTCACGCCAGGCGACCAGTGCCCCGCGAATGCACCGTTGGTCTTGTCCATTGCACTTGAGCGGCCAGGACGTTTCCAAACTAGTCCGATCAACGTGTTCTGGAGGCAGACATGAGCAACCCATCCAGCAACGACAAAGCGCTTAACCAAACCGTCAATCCCAACGACGACGGCTTCGCCATCGGCACGGCCGGGCGCGATGAAGACCCCAACGCCACCACCGACTGGGATGTCAGCCGCGATAACGAGGATGTCATGACGCCGGACGATACTCGCGGTCTGCCCGGTTATCCCGGGGCCGAAAAAAACAATCCTTCGAAACCCGTTGTCGACAGCAGCGTACCGGCCAACGGCGATCCATCGGTGCAGAACGACGGCGCTGATTGAGGTGGTCAGCAGTGGCAGGATAATGGCGTCGGTCGAACTTTTCTGATCCGGCGCCACTCTGAACCTGTCATAGGGTCGCAATTCGACAGAAAAAACGCTTCGGCAGGCAGAAAAAGCTGCGTGGCGTGATAAATTCCCCCCACGTCGAGCCCACCCAGAATGGCCCCTGCCGGGTCCCACCAAGAGCGATCTACATGCAAGCAAAGGCCCGTGAGGTTTATGTGCCACCGGTGCTGCAAGATCTGCGGGCCGGCACAGCCGAACTGCACATTGCACTGGAAAAACGCCTTCCTTTTTTCTCCGACACCCTCGATACCCCCGCTTTCGAGCGCTTGATGCAGGCCTATTACGGGTTCTATCAGCCGCTCGAACAGGCGTTGCTCGCCAGTGGCGCGGTCCCGGACGATTTCAATCTGCTGCCTCGTCTGAAGGCTGACACCCTGCGTGCGGACCTGCGCGCACTGGGGGCAACCGCTGATGATTTGCCGCTGTGTGAAGATCTGCCAGTCATTGACTCCAGCGCCGCCAGTCTCGGCGTTTTGTACGTGCTCGAAGGCGCGACTCTCGGCGGGCAGATCCTGCGTCGGGAGATCGCCGCGCGGCTGAATCTGGACGCCGATAATGGCGCTGCTTTCCTCGATGTCTACGGCGCGGCCACCGGGCGGCGCTGGCGCGAGTTCATCGAATACCTGAGCAACCGGCCCATGGCGGCCGGCGAACGCGCGGCCGTGGTCAGCGCAGCACAAATCACATTCAGCTGTTTCGAGCAGTGGCTCGAGCGCCAGGAGGTACTGGCATGAACCCGCAAGACCCACAAGCCTTTGAAGAACTGCTGGCCAACTGTGCCGACGAGCCGATCCGCTTTCCCGGCGCGATCCAGCCCCATGGTCTGCTGCTGACCCTGACCGAGCCTGCGCTGCAGATCATCCAGGTCAGCGCCAACGTCGAAACCCTGCTGGCCCGCGCGCCCGAATCCTTGATCGGCCAGCCGCTGCACAGCCTGATCGGCGCCGAACACACCGCGCAAGTGCTGCAAGCCTTGCAACAGGCGACGTTCTCCGAGGCGGCGCCCCTGCGTTTCGAGCTTAACGGCACTGAATTCGAAGGTTTGCTGCACCGCCATCAGGGCGTGCTGATTCTCGAGCTGGAAATTCACGTGAAGAATTTCCAGCCGCGCAACGTCGCCGGGGTCAATACTCACTTGGGCCGCATGCTCCAGCGCCTGCAAGCGGCGACCACTCTGCAGGCCCTGTACGACATCAGCGTCAAGGAAATCCAGGCGATGACCGGTTACGACCGGGTGCTGATCTATCGCTTTGAGGAGGAGGGCCACGGTCAGGTCATCGCCGAAGCGTCCGATCCATCGATGGAAGTGTTCAACGGCCTGTTCTTCCCGGCTTCGGACATTCCCGAGCAGGCGCGCGAGCTGTATCGCACCAATTGGCTGCGGATCATCCCCAACGCCGATTATCAGCCAGTGCCGCTGGTGCCGAAGCTGCGCCCGGACACGCAGACGCCGCTGGACCTCAGTTTCGCCACGCTGCGCAGCGTCTCGCCGATTCACTGCCAGTACATGAAGAACATGGGCGTGCTGTCGTCGATGAGCATTTCCCTGCTCAAGGGCGACAAGCTCTGGGGCCTGATCAGCTGCGGCAACCGCCAGCCGCTGCACGTGCCGCATGAATTGCGCATGGCTTGCCAGACCATCGGCCAGGTCCTTTCATTGCAGATCAGTGCCATGGAAACCCTTGAACTGACCCGCCAGCGTGAAGAGAAGGTCGAAGCGCTGGCGCGGCTCAATCAGGCGATGGTCGATTCGCCGCAAAATGTTTTCGACGGCCTCGCCCAGCAGCCAGCGACGCTGATGGCGCTGGTCAATGCCGGCGGCATCGCGATCATCGAAGACAAGCAATTGCATCGTTACGGCAACTGCCCTGAACCGGAAGAAATTCGCGCGCTGCACAAGTGGTTGCAGGCGCGCGGCGAGCCGGTGTTTGCCAGCCATCACCTGTCCAGCGTTTATCCGCCGGCGGCGCAGTATCAGTCGGTGGCCAGCGGTGTGCTCGCCATGAGCCTGCCCAAGCCAGTGGACAACGGCGTGTTGTGGTTCCGTCCGGAAGTGAAGGAAAACATCAACTGGAGCGGTGACCCGCGCAAGCCGCTGGATCTGGAAAACTCCGACGCCGGGATGCGCTTGCGTCCGCGTACCTCGTTCGAGATCTGGAAGGTCGAGATGGCCGGGATCTCCACCAAGTGGAGCCATGGTGACCGGTTCGCCGCCAATGACCTGCGCCGTTCGGCGCTGGAAAACGATCTGGCCCGTCAGGTACGTCGTGAGCAGGCGGCGGTGCAGGCGCGCGATGATCTGGTGGCGGTGGTTTCCCACGACCTGCGCAACCCGATGACGGTGATTTCGATGCTCTGCGGCATGATGCAGAAAGCCTTCAGCTCGGAAGGCGCGCACACTTCGCGGCGTATCTCCACTGCAATCGACACCATGCAGCAGGCCACGGCGCGGATGAACACGTTGCTGGAAGACCTGCTCGATACCTCGAAAATCGACGCCGGGCGCTACTCCATCACCCCGCAGGCGCTGGAGGTCGGGCACATCTTTGAAGAGGCCCAAGCGTTGCTGTCGCCGCTGGCCCATGACAAGGACATCAGCATTTCCTTCCAGGCCGATCCTGACCTGCGCATCCACGCCGACCCTGAGCGGTTGTTTCAGGTGCTGTCGAACCTGGTGGGCAACGCCATCAAATTCACCCCGCGCATGGGCACGGTCGGCGTGCACGCCAAATCGGTGGGCGATGAGATTGTATTTATCGTGCGTGACAGTGGCGAAGGCATTCCCAAGGAGCACTTGCCGCATGTGTTTGATCGTTACTGGACGATGAAGGAAGGCAACCCGACCGGCACGGGCCTGGGTTTGTACATCACCCAAGGCATCGTCGAAGCCCATGGCGGGCAGATCGTCGCCGAGAGCGAGCCGGGGCAGGGCAGCGAATTCCGCTTCACCGTGCCGCGCCTGGCCTGATTGCCCCTTGTAGGTTTCGATCGTTCCCACGCTCTGAATGGGACGCAGAGCGTCCCGGGCTGCATTCCCACGCAGAGCGTGGGAACGATCAGATTTGCAGCCTCAGGGTCATTTTCTTCAATACCGCAAATCCCCCGCTTGCTACCGTAGCCACCTCGTTCCTCGTTTGAAGCAGGTGTGCAATGAGTCTGATTCTTTCCATGGCGGCGTTTGCCCTCGCCGCATCCATCACGCCGGGGCCGGTCAATATCGTCGCCTTGAGTTCAGGCGCGCAGTACGGTTTCCGCGCCAGCCAACGGCACGTGGCCGGGGCGACGCTGGGTTTTGTGCTGTTGCTGGTGCTGATGGGCCTGGGCCTGCATGAGGTCTTGCAGTTGTGGCCATTCATGACCCGCGTGGTGCAATGGGCCGGGGTGGCGTTTCTGTTGTTCATGGCCTGGAAACTGGCCAGCGATGACGGCCAGTTGCACGCCAGCGAGTCCGGCCGCGCGCCGTCGCTGCTCTATGGCGCGGTGATGCAATGGCTCAACCCCAAGGCCTGGCTGGCATGCGTGGCCGGCATGGGCGCGTTTGTCGCTGATGGCGAGGCGCGGCTGGTCTGGCAGTTTGCGGCGGTGTATCTGGTGATCTGCTATCTGTCGGTGGGCTGCTGGGCGTATGCCGGGACGTTCTTGCGCGGGTATCTGAGCAATGCAGCGGGGATGCGCTGGTTCAATCGATTGATGGCGTTGTTGCTGGCGGTGAGTGCGCTTTATTTGCTGTTCACTTGATTCACAGGCCCACCACAACCCCCTGTGGGAGCGAGCCTGCTCGCGAATACGATGGATCAGTCAGTGAAGTGTTGAATGACACACCGCTTTCGCGAGCAGGCTCGCTCCCACAAGGGGGGCTGGGTTCAACTTCGAGTATGAAGTCAGCCGCGATACTGCCCCGGCGTTGCCGCCAGATGCTGTTTGAACGCTCGCTGAAAATGCGCCTGATCGGCAAACCCGGCCTGGAGCGCGACGTCGGCAATCAACTGGCCGCTGCGCAAGCGCTCGCGGGCGAACTGGATGCGCTGGTTGACCAGGAAGGCATGGGGCGTCATCCCGTAACGCTGCCTGAACGCACGAATCAGGTATGACGGCGATAGTTGCGCCGCCGCGCAAATTGCCTCGAGGCTCAGCACTTCGGTGCAATGTCCACGGATGAAATCAGCGGCGCGCTCCAGCTTGAAATTCGGCTCGGCAACGGGCTCGTCCGCTGGATTCAGGCGGACCTGCAAATCACTGAAAAACTCAACCGCTGCGCTGTGTTTCGCCAGCGCCTCCACCTGGTCGTCGAGCAGAACCTCATACAACCCCATCAATTTGCCAAACAGCTCGGCATCAGTCAGATGCGTGTCGGAAAATCGGCGAAATTCCAGCTCCCCGGCAAACCCCAATTGATGCTGCAAATCCGTCAGCCACGGCGTTTCGACATACAACATCACATACGACCAAGGCTGATCATCGATCGGATTGCAGGCATGCACATCGCCGGGATTCATCAGCACCACGGTGCCAGCCGCCACCTCAAATTGCGCCTGCTCATGCACATAGGTACTGCGCCCGGCGGTGATCGCGCCGATGGAAAAATGCGCATGGGAATGCCGCGCATAACAGACTTCACGCCCATCCGCGATGGCCCGCGCTTCGATGAAGGGCAGGGCGTCGTCGCGCCAGAAGCGCGGGGCTTTCTCGGGGTTTTTCGCTGTGGGGTGTTTCATCGTGATCGTCCCGGCAGGTCAGCGTCTGAGTGTATTAGCTCTGGCCGGTGAATGCCCGTTGCAGTGTCGCCACATCAAGCTTTTTCATCTGAAACATCGCCTGCATTGCAGCACCGACTGTTATAGGCTCTGGGGGCATGACACCACGAGCGCGATGGAGCTGAACCATGACTGCATTTACCGGCGGATGCCTGTGCGGCGATGTGCGTTTTCAAGCCTCTGGCGAGCCTTACCGGGTTGGATTGTGCCATTGCCTGGACTGTCGCAAGGTCCACGGCGCGCTGTTTCATGCCTCGGCGATTTTTCCTGAGGACGCGGTGACCATCAGCGGTGAAACCCATGAGTATCAAGGGCGGCACTTTTGTCCGCGCTGTGGTTCTTCGGTGTTCAACCGCAGTGGTGATGAGGTCGAGGTGAACCTCGGCGCGCTGGATGCGCCGGATCAGTTGAAGCCGACCTATGAGAGCTGGATTGTGCGGCGTGAATCGTGGTTGCCGGATTTTCCGCTGGCCAGGCATTACCGTGGTGATCGTGAACGCAAAGGGCGGGCAGAGGGGTAGGGGATTGATTCAGCCTTCAGCACGCTTGCAATTTCTGTGGGAGTGAGCTTGCTCGCGATAGCTATCTCAGAGATACGAGTGTGCAGCGGATCTACCCTGATCCCTGTGGGAGCTTGCTTGCCAGCGATGGCGGCCTTCCAGCCGACCAGTCTCTGACGGGTATACCCAATTTCAACTGTGGGAGCGAGCCTGCTCGCGAAGGCGTTGGGTCAGTCAATACGTAAGTGGCTGAACGAACGCTTTCGCGAGCAGGCCCGCTCCCACAATTTGTTTTGTGGTGTCCGCTGCTATGGGTACATCCTCAGCTCTGTTAGCCGCGAATAAACGCCAACAAATCCGCATTGATGGTTTCAGCCTGCGTCGTCGGCATGCCATGCGGGAAGCCGGGATACGACTTCAGTGTGCCGTTGGGCAGCAGTTTCGCCGATAACGGTGCGGAGTTGGCGTAGGGCACGATCTGGTCATCCTCGCCGTGCATGACCAGCACCGGCACGGTGACTTTTTTCAGGTCTTCGGTGAAGTCGGTCTGCGAGAACGCGACGATGCCGTCGTAATGCGCCTTGGCGCCGCCGATCATGCCCTGGCGCCACCAGTTGGCGATGATCCCTTCCGCCGGCTCGGCGCCCGGGCGGTTGTAGCCGTAGAAGGGGCCGCTCGGCACATCGCGATAGAACTGTGCGCGATTCGCCGCCAACTGCGCTTGAAAGCCATCGAACACCGATTTCGGCAAACCGCCCGGGTTGCTTTCGGTCTGCACCATCAGCGGTGGTACGGCGCTGATCAATACCGCTTTGCTGACCTTGTCCTGACCATGTCGGGCAATGTAGTGGATCACTTCGCCGCCGCCGGTGGAGTGGCCGACGTGCACAACGTTGCTCGTACCCAGATGATTGACCACTGCCAGCACATCGTCGGCGTAGTGATCCATGTCATGGCCGTCCCAGACCTGGCTGGATCGGCCATGCCCGCGTCGATCATGAGCAATCACCCGAAAGCCCTGCGCGAGAAAGAACAGCATCTGCGCATCCCAGTCATCGGAACTGAGCGGCCAGCCGTGGTGGAAGTGGATTACCGGCGCGTCGCGCGGGCCCCAGTCCTTGTAGAAGATATCGACGCCGTCTCGAGTGGTGACAAAGCCCATATTCGTTACTCCTGACCTGTGATGGACAACCGCGATGTACGCGGACCGTTTGCGCAGAGGTACGACGACTCAGTGCGAGCCGTTATCAACTGTAGGAGCAATGCCGGGGTCTGCATGACCGCTGGTCACAACGTCTGGCTTCAAGCGCAAATTAGGCTTTGCTGAAAGGGATAAGCGCGGGCTTCCGTAGGTTTTTCCGACCACAGCGACGCCCCTTCGCACCCCCGTGAGCCTGAGGAAATCCGCCGATGCTGACCCTGAATATCAATGGCAAGGATCAGGAGCTCGATGTCCCCGCCGACATGCCGCTGCTCTGGGTTCTGCGCGATGTCGCGCACCTGACCGGGACCAAGTTCGGTTGCGGCATGGCCCAGTGCGGCGCCTGCACCGTGCACGTTGATGGCGCGCCTTTGCGCTCCTGTATCACCCCGGCGACTGCCGTCGCCCACGGGCAGAAAATCCTCACCATCGAGGGCTTGTCCAGTGATGGCTCGCACCCGGTTCAGCAGGCCTGGGCCGAGCTGGATGTGGTGCAGTGCGGTTATTGCCAGTCAGGGCAGATCATGTCCGCCGCCGCATTGCTGGCGAAAATTCCCAAGCCCACCGACAGCGATATCGATCAGGCGCTCTCCGGCAATATCTGCCGCTGCGGCACCTATCCGCGCATACGCGCTGCGGTCAAACGCGCCGCCGAAATCGGCTGAGTCATTCTCTGGGAGAGGAACGATGAACAGTCCCGTATCGCGTCGCGGGTTTCTCAAGGGCAGCGCACTGTTAAGCGGCGGCTTGATGGTGGCGTTCGTGGTACCCGGGGCCAATCGCTTTGCCCGCGCGGCAGAAAATCAGAACAAGACCTTCGCGCCCAACGCGTTCCTGCGCATCGCGGCGGACAACAGCGTCACCGTGCTGCTCGGCCATTCGGAAATGGGCCAGGGCATCTGGACCGGCCTGACCATGCTGATCGCCGAAGAACTGGACGCCGACTGGTCGAAAATCAGCGTGCAACACTCGCCAGCCTCGGCGGCCGATTACGGCTTGCCGGCGTTTGGCGGCATGCAGATCACCGGCGGCTCGACGTCGACCTGGATGGAATTCGACCGCTACCGACTGGCCGGGGCGACGGCGCGGCAGATGCTGGTGGAAGCGGCTGCGAAACGCTTCGACGTCGCGCCGTCGACGATTCGCACGGAGTCCGGCGTGGTGATCGCCGGAGACCAACGCGCGACCTACGGCGAACTGGCCGATGCCGCCGGGCAACTGCCGGTGCCGGATCCGAAAACCATCACTTTCAAGGAAGCCAAGGACTGGAAAGTCATCGGCAAACCGACCAAGCGCCTCGACACCCCGGAGAAAATCACCGGCCGCGCCAAGTTCGGCATGGACGTGCAGTTCGAAGGCCTGATGACCGCAATGGTCGCCCGCGCCCCGGTGTTCGGTGCCACGGTGAAATCCTTCGAAGGCGCCGCAGCGCTGGCGATTCCCGGCGTGCACAAGGTGGTGCAGGTGCCCAGCGGAGTAGCGGTGGTGGCCGAGCATTTCTGGGCGGCGAAGCTGGGCCGTGATGCGCTGAAGGTCGATTGGGATCTTGGGCCGCTGGCCGACATGAGCAGTGAAAAACTGCTGGAGAGTTTCCGCAAACTGGCAGCGACGCCGGGTACTTCCGCCACGCAGGCGGGGGACGCCAAGGCCAATTTCGGCAAAGCCGCGAAGAAAATCGAGGTCGAATACAGCGTGCCTTACCTGGCCCACGCGCCGATGGAACCGCTCAATTGCACGGTGAAAATCAGCGCCGGCAAATGCGAGATCTGGACCGGCACGCAGTTTCAGACCCTCGACCAAATGGTCGCCAGTAAGATCACCGGGCTCAAGCCCGAGCAGGTCGAAATTCACACGGAATTTCTCGGCGGTGGCTTCGGTCGCCGTGCCAATCCGACTTCGGATTTCGTCGCCGAAGCCGTGCAAGTGGCGAAAGCAGCGGGCTTGCCGGTGAAAACTGTGTGGGCGCGCGAGGATGACATTCGCGGCGGCTACTACCGCTCGATGTATCTGCACAAGGCGCAGGTCGGGCTGGGCGCTGATGGTTTGCCGATGAGCTGGCAGCATGTGCTGGTGGGGCAGTCGATCATGGCCGGGACGATGCTTGAGGCGACGATGGTCAAGAACGGCATCGATGCCACCTCGGTCGAGGGCGTGGCCGACAGTCCGTACATCAAGGATCTGCCTCATCATCAGGTCGACCTGCATTCGCCGCAGACCGGCATCAATGTGTTGTGGCTGCGTTCGGTGGGCCATACCCACACGGGTTTCGTCATGGAATCGCTGATCGATGAACTGGCGACGGCGGCGGGCAAGGATCCGGTGGAGTACCGGCGAACGCTGCTCAAGGCGCACCCGCGCCACCTCGGCGTGCTCAATCTGGCGGTGGAGAAGGCCAATTGGGGCGCACCGTTGCCGGACGGGCATGCTCTGGGCGTGGCGGTACACGAGTCGTTCGGCAGCTATGTGGCGCAGGTCGCCGAGGTGTCGCAGGACAATCTGGCGATCCGCGTGGATCGGGTGGTCTGCGCGGTGGACTGCGGCATTGCAGTGAATCCGCAGAGCATCGCCGCGCAGATGGAATCGTGCATCACCTTCGGTCTCGGCATGGCGTTGCACAGCAAACTCACCGTCAAGGACGGCGGCGTCGTGCAGTCCAACTATCACGATTATCAGGTGTTGCGGCTCAACGAAATGCCGGTGGTGGAAGTGCATATCGTCCCCAGCAGCGAAAAACCCGGCGGCATCGGTGAGCCCGGTGTTCCACCGACCGCGCCGGCCGTGGCCAACGCCGTGTTCGCCTTGACCGGGCAACGCCTGCGCGAACTGCCACTGCAACTGTCGGGGGTGTGAGATGAAACGACATCTTGTGTTGGGCACCGTCGTGTTGCTCGGTCTCGGTGGCTACGCCTCGGACCTGTTTGCCGAGGATCAGGAAGCTCTGAAAGCCTTTGGCACGGTGCAGAAAGTCTTTCAGAGCCCGCGCTGCCAGAATTGCCACATTCCCGGCGATTCGCCGTTGCAGTTCGACGCCGGCATCCCGCACGCGATGAATGTGGTGCGCGGCATGGACGGCAAGGGCGCTGCCGGTTTGCCCTGCGCGACCTGCCACGCCGAAAGCAACCCGCCGGCCAGTTACGGCCCTCATGCGCCGCCGGGTGCGCCGCACTGGAGCCTACCGCCGGCGGCGCACAAAATGGCCTGGATCGGCCTGCCATCGGACAAGCTCTGCGCGATGATCAAGGACCGCGCGAGCAATGGCGACCGGGATTTCGCCGCGCTGTTAAAACACGTCAGCGAAGACAAACTGGTGCTCTGGGGCTGGAATCCCGGGGCAGGGCGCGCACCGGTGCCAGTGCCGCACGATATTTTCGTCGCGCAATTCAAACTCTGGGCCGATGCCGGCGGGCCGTGTCCGGTGGCGCAAATGTGAAGCCTCGGCGATTTAGCGCTACGCTCAACGCATGACTGTCTACGGAGTGTGCGCATGCTGGTGCCCGGAAAGCCTGCCAATGAAGCTGCACGTATCGACGCGCTGCATGGCCTGAATCTCAATTCGGAGCCAGAGGAACGTTTCGATCGCCTTACGCGCTTGGCCAAGCGTTTGTTCAACGTGCCGATCGCTCTGGTCACGCTGGTCGACAAGGATCGCCAATGGTTCAAGTCCTGTGTGGGGCTGGATGCCACCGAGACGTCCCGCGATGTCTCGTTCTGCGGTCATGCGATTCTGCAGAACGAGCTGATGCTGGTCCCCGATGCGCTGGAAGATCTGCGCTTCCATGACAATCCGCTGGTTACCGGCGCGCCGAATATTCGCTTTTACGCCGGGTACCCACTGACCGTGCCGGACGGTAACAAAATGGGCACCTTGTGCCTGATTGATACCAAACCTCGCCATCTCGATGACGAAGAGCGCGCGCTGCTGCGTGACCTCGCGGAGATGGCCGAGCAAGAGTTGATGGCGGTGCAGATGGCGAGCATGGATGAGTTGACGCTGCTGTCCAATCGCCGTGGTTTCAAGCAACTGGCCCAGCATGCACTGGATGCGTGCGCGCGCCTGAACCGGCCGGCGACGCTGCTGTTTTTCGACCTCAACGACTTCAAGCAGATCAACGATCTGTACGGCCATGCCGAAGGCGACAGTGCGCTGAAGACCTTCGCCGATGTGTTGCGCATTGCCTTTCGTGAAAGCGACGTGGTCGGACGCCTGGGCGGCGATGAGTTTGTCGCGTTGCTGACCGGCTCCAGCCACGTTGAAACCACGCGGATCATGGCGCGGCTCAAGGAAATCCTCGAAGAGCGCAACGCCACACTGCACCGCGGTTACGCGATTCGCTTCAGCGTCGGCCAGATCGAATACGACCCCACGCGCCACGAAACCGTTGATCGGCTGCTGGCCGATGCGGATGGCGCGATGTATGCGCACAAGCAAGCTCTGAAAGGCTGCTAGCACCGCCACCATCGCTGGCGAGCCAGCTCCCACAGACTCCCTTGAATCCCGTGGGAGCGGGCTTGCCCGCGATGGCGGTGGGTCAGGCAATTTGATGCTGGCTGATCGAATGTCTTCGCGAGCAGGCTCGCTCCCACAGGTTTCGATGGCGCGGAGAATTTTTCAGTTCAGCACCATCTCTGTGGGAGCGAGCCTGCTCGCGAAGGCGTCAGCCGATTCATCGCCGGATTCGCCAGTGCTCAGCGCTTGGGCGGGCTCAGCTTCTGGTAAAACGCCAGCCATTTCTCGTGACTGGCCGCGGCATCCTCGAGTTCGGGCATGCGCAACGCGTCTTGCAAGGCTTTCGCTTCATAAGCATCGAACAGATGCCGGACGGCGGTGCTGGCAATGGCGTTGACTCTGTTGGAGGCGAAGGTATCGGGCACGGCGGTGCGTGCCTGTTGCGCCAGTGGTGCGCCCTCAATATCGAGGCGAGTAATGAACGCCTTGCAGGTGGCGTTCAAGCGAGGCTTGGAGCCGTTTTTATAGGCTTCGGCGTCGAGGGGCAGCGTTTTCGCCGCTTCTTTCGCCACCGATGGTTTGAGTAATGCAATGTCGATATCGCGACGCAGCACCACTTCATCTCTGCTGGTGAAAATCTCGAAGACTCTGGTTGGCCGCCCATGCAGCAGTGCCAATATGCCAAACGGCGCCGTGCCGGCCTTGGCAAGTTTGTCCGTGGCTGCCGATACTGGCCGCAGCGCGAGCAATTCCAGCGTGTTGTCTTCGAGGTCGAGCCGTTGCGCCAACGGCAACCGGCAGAACGCTTCCTTGAGAATCGCGACATGCGCGTCCTTCATATGCTTGAGGCGCGCCGCCAGCGCTGCATGAAAAGCGCTTGCCACGTTGTTCAGTCTGGGCAGCGAGGCAATCATCGATGGCAGTTGCAATTGTGCATTGCTCGATTGCCATCCCTGCATGTCACCCGTTAGCTTGCCGGCAATGTGTAATTGGCTCAGGGAATAATGTGGCCCGGTTGTATCAGCGTCCGAGGCTGGAACAAACAGTGCCTTCTCTGTCAGGTGAGGGGAATCAGCGAAGATCTTGCGCAGATCCGCGAGGGCAATAGTGGCGGGGGTGGGCGGTGACGACTGGAAGGCCCGGCGGTAAAAATCGTAAATCAGACGATTGTGGTTGCGAAAGAGCAGATCGGCTTGCTTGAGCGTGGCGGCGTCATAGACCGTGACTTGAAAGTCGGCATCGCGCTGGATCAGCCCTCGTGCAACCGCCCAGTCCACTACGACCGAGGCACACGGCTCCTCGCGCAGAAACTTGTAGAAATCAGCCGGCGCCGGGCCTTTCGTCAGCTCGCGCAATTGCTCGTAGGTCATCAAGCGCGCCGCGCCCGGCAGGCGTCTTTCGATATACAGCACGACCTGTTTCAGCCTCACCCAGCGCAGGCAACTCATATAAGGCAGTGATCGAGGAATGCCCCGGATGAGAAACTCCGGCGAGATGCCGGACAATAACAGGTGGGTCGCCAATGTCTTGTTCTTGACCAGTGCGAGTTGGGGTTGCCGGTCGATGAACCGGCGCACTTCGTCATAACTGTCGCCCCAGAAATCACTGCCCTCCAGGCGCTGGGCGACGATTCGGTTTATGTCTTCACCGGCGCTCGGTTCCAGGCTGAGAATCAATGCAGCGAGCAACAGGCGCTCGCGGTTGGTGGCCAGAAGGCGTTTTTTGTGAGACGGCGCTCCGAGGTTCTTCACCAACTGATTGCCCAGCGTCCGTGCGCGCGACGTGATCAGGATACGACTGATCAGGTAGTCGGCTTTTGCCTTGAGGGTATTGAGCGGCAGATCGGTGTCGACCCCTTCACTGAGGTAGTCGATCAGTGGCGGCGAGTCTTCGGGCAAAAAAGCCTGGGTGGTGTCGATGATGCTCTGACGTTGCTGCGCGGTGAACCGCTCGGTCTTCGTCCAGGGTTGACCCAGCAGATACCACTGATTCATGTGCCCGGGACGCATGTGCAGATTGATCTTGTCCCATTTCGCCAGGGAGAGGGCTTGCTCGACAGTTTTTGGCGACGGTAGCTCGTAGAAACGCAACATTTGCCCGAGGGTGACTTTACCGCTCGAGCGCAGGGCGCCGCCGGCTTCGCCTGCCTGAGCTTTAAGCTGGTCGCGATGAAGTTTCAGATCGGAATGCTTTTCCACTTCAGTCGTCAGGTTGACCCAGCCTTTGGCGCTGGCCGTGCCGACATGACCGGACTCGGTCACCAGCAATGGACTGTCGGCGGGCAACCCGTGCTGTTGCAAGATGGCTTGAAAATCCGCATTGGAGCTGAATATCTGCAAGCGCTCCTGGCCCAGCGCCATCTGCACCGCGAGCGTGGAATCCGGATGGGGCTCGCTGAATTCCTCGTAATCGATTCTGGCTTTGGGTGCCTTGTTCCAGCTCAAAACTTCCAGGCGTCGCCCAATATGCCGGACGTCCTCCAGATCGCCGAAGTCTTCGCGATAGCTGCGGATAGGGGTGCCGGTCTGCACGTAGTCACTGACGTAGGGCAGCTCAGGCCAACTGTGCTGTCGCAGGCGTTGCGCAAGCGCTTTGGCTTGTCCCGCATCTTCCGGCAGCGCAAATTCATAGCGACGCAGCAGCTCGCCCAATTTCAGACGCGGGCCTCTGACAGGAGCGGAAACAGAGGCCGAAGCAAGCGTTACCGGCGTATCGAGAAAGCCTCGTTGCTCAAACGGATCGCTCGCCAGCAACACCGCATCGATCCGATCGGCGATCGCCCGAAAGTCCTCCAGTTGCGCGTTGCGTTCCTTCACCACAGCCGACGTGCTGTGGCCGTTTTCATCGATGGCAGCCAGCCCGCTTTTCTTCAGTTCGGTGAGGATGACGCGGGCCTGAATCTGGTTTTGCGGTTCCGGGTAACCGTAGAACGCCAGCACCACTTGCCGTGGAAAGCGATACAGCGGGTTGGCGGACTTGCCGCCGATATAAGGCAGGCCCAACCCGGCAGGGTCGATGCGTTGGGAAATCGATTGCAGCATCGGCGCCACCTGCCACCAGCCAGAGTCGTCCTCCAGGGTGAAGGTGCGTACGTCGGAGGTGCCATTCGCTGGTGTGCGCGCTTGCAGAACGTCGCCTTTGATTTGCAAGGTATCCAGGTCGATGTGAAAGCGACTGGCCCAGTCGAGAAACTCAGGGCGTTCGAGGGCGGTCCAGTAAAGCTCCATCCATTCGCGCAGCAGGCATGGACGAGGAACCTCCAGCGTGCGCGCCGGCGTGGCGGCGGTGACCACCGGTACGGCGGTCAATTCTGCGATGAGATTGTGGATCAGCGTCTGTTCATGTACCGGTGTGTCGTTCATCTGCGCCTCCCTGGCGGCTGATAAGCATCGAGCGCCGAGTATCAAAGGCAGGGCAGGGTCGGTGGCGGTACATATGTAGTGCGGCAACCGTTCTGCAGGCATAAAAAAACCCGCCGGATCCGGCGGGTTTTTCTATTGGCTACAGGAAGATCACTCTTCGATGTTGCCCATCGCGGTGGTGTTGAAGCCGCCGTCGACGTACATGATTTCACCGCTGATGCCCGACGCCAGGTCGGAGCACAGGAAGGCGCCGGCGTTGCCGACTTCTTCGATGGTGACGTTGCGGCGCAGCGGAGTCTGCGCTTCGTTGGCAGCCAGCATCTTGCGGAAGTTCTTGATGCCGGAAGCGGCCAGGGTGCGGATCGGGCCAGCCGATACGCAGTTGACGCGGGTGCCGTCCGGACCGAGGGAACCGGCCAGGTAACGGACGCCGGCTTCCAGCGAGGCCTTGGCCATGCCCATCACGTTGTAGTTCGGCATGGTGCGCTCAGCGCCCAGGTACGACAGGGTCAGCAGGCTGCCGTTGCGGCCTTTCATCATTTCGCGACCGGCTTTGGCCAGGGCCACGAAGCTGTAGGCGCTGATGTCGTGAGCGATGCGGAAACCTTCACGGGTAGTGGCTTCGGTGAAGTCGCCGTCCAGTTGGTCGCCCGGGGCGAAGCCGACGGAGTGCACGATGCAGTCCAGGCCGTCCCACTTCTTGCTCAGTTGTTCGAAGACCTTGGCGATTTCTTCATCGCTGGCCACGTCGCACGGGAAGCACAGCTCAGGGCTCGAACCCCAGCCTTGTGCGAATTCTTCGACGCGACCCTTGAGTTTGTCGTTCTGATAAGTGAAGGCAAGCTCAGCGCCCTCGCGATGCATGGCGGCAGCGATGCCGGATGCGATGGACAGCTTGCTGGCGACACCGACGATCAGTACGCGCTTACCGGCGAGAAAACCCATGTGTTGCTCCTCTTTCAGGTTATTGCGCAGTGGCTGGTGCCAGAAAAGCGGCTTCCAGCAACTGCTGTGTATACGGATGTTGGGGGGCGGCAAAGATACTTTGCGCGTCTCCCTGTTCGACCACTTGGCCATGCTTGACCACCATCAACTGGTGGCTCAGCGCTTTGACGACAGCCAGGTCATGGCTGATGAACAAATACGTCAGGTTGTACTTGGCTTGCAGTGAACGCAACAGCTCCACCACTTGCCGCTGCACCGTGCGGTCGAGCGCCGAAGTCGGCTCGTCCAGCAGGATCAGCGCCGGTTTCAGCACCAAGGCCCGGGCAATGGCGATTCGCTGCCGTTGCCCTCCGGAAAATTCGTGGGGGTAGCGGTGCCGGGTTTCCGGATCCAGACCTACCTCCTTCAATGCCGCAATGATCGCCGCTTCCTGTTCGGTCGCGGTGCCCATCTTGTGTATCCGCAGGCCTTCGCCAACGATGTCATTGACGCACATGCGCGGGCTCAGGCTGCCAAACGGGTCCTGAAACACCACCTGCATCTCCCGCCGCAGCGGGCGAACCTCACTCTGCGTCAGGCAGTCTAGCTGCTTGCCTTCAAAGCGGATCGCGCCTTTGCTGCCGATCAGCCGCAAAATCGCCAGACCAAGGGTGGATTTGCCGGAACCGCTTTCGCCGACGATCCCCAGGGTCTGCCCCTGCGGCAGGCTGAAATTGATGCCGTCCACTGCCTTGACGTAATCCACCGTGCGCTTGAGCAGGCCTTTCTTGATCGGGAACCAGACTTTGAGGTCCTCGACTTCGAGCAGCGGCGCGCCGATTTCATTGCTCGCCGGGCCGCCGCTGGGCTCCGCGCCGAGCAATTCCCGAGTGTACGGATGCTGCGGCGAACGGAACAGCTCTGCGCACGATGCCTGTTCGACGATGCAACCGCGCTGCATGACACATACGCGATGCGCAATTCTTCGCACCAGGTTCAAATCGTGACTGATCAGTAGCAGCGACATGCCCAATCGAGCCTGAAGATCCTTGAGCAAATCGAGGATTTTCAGCTGAACGGTCACGTCCAGCGCGGTGGTCGGTTCGTCGGCAATCAGCAATTCCGGCTCGTTGGCCAGGGCCATGGCGATCATCACCCGCTGCCGCTGGCCGCCGGACAGTTCATGGGGCAGGGCCTTGAGACGCTTGTGCGGCTCGGGGATGCCGACCATCTCCAGCAGCTCCAAAGTGCGCTTGGTTGCGACTTTGCCGCTGAGGCCCTTGTGGATGCCGAGCACTTCGTTGATCTGCTTCTCGATCGAATGCAGCGGATTCAACGAGGTCATCGGCTCCTGAAAGATCATCGCGATGCGGTTGCCACGAATGTGGCGGATGGTCTTCTCGCTCAAATCCAGCAGGTTCTGCCCGGCGTAATTGATGCTGCCGGCCGGATGCCGCGCCATGGGGTAGGGCAGCAGGCGCAGGATCGAATGCGCCGTGACCGATTTGCCCGAGCCTGATTCACCAACCAGCGCCAGGGTTTCGCCGCGCTTGATGTCGAAGCTCACGCCCTCGACCACGCGGTGGACGCGCTCGCCGAAACCGAACTCGACGGCGAGGTCACGCACTTCGATCAGATTGTCCTGATTCATTTCACTTCCTCGGGTCGAAGGCATCGCGAGCGGACTCGCCGATAAACACCAGCAGGCTCAACATCAGCGCCAGCACGGCAAACGCGCTCATGCCCAGCCAAGGCGCCTGCAAATTGGATTTGCCTTGCGCGACCAGTTCGCCCAGCGACGGACTGCCGGCCGGCAAGCCGAAGCCGAGGAAGTCCAGCGCGGTCAGGGTGCCGATGGCGCCGGTGAGGATGAACGGCATGAAGGTCATGGTCGAGACCATGGCGTTGGGCAGGATGTGGCGGAACATGATCGCGCCGTTCTGCATGCCCAGCGCGCGGGCGGCGCGCACGTATTCCAGATTGCGCCCGCGCAGGAACTCGGCGCGCACCACATCGACCAGGCTCATCCACGAGAACAGCAGCATGATGCCCAGCAGCCACCAGAAATTCGGCTGGACGAAACTGGCGAGGATGATCAATAGATACAGCACCGGCAGCCCCGACCAGATCTCGAGAAAACGTTGCCCGGCGAGATCGACCCAGCCGCCGTAGAACCCCTGTAGCGCTCCGGCAATCACGCCGATGATCGAGCTCAGCACGGTCAGCGTCAGCGCAAACAGCACGGAAATGCGGAAGCCATAGATCACCCGCGCCAACACGTCGCGGCCCTGATCGTCGGTGCCCAGCAGGTTGTCCGCCGAGGGGGGCGCCGGGGCCGGGACTTTCAGGTCGTAGTTGATGCTCTGGTAGCTGTAGGGGATCGGCGCCCACAGAATCCACGCGTCCTTGGCCTTGAGCAGTTCGCGGATGTACGGACTCTTGTAGTTGGCTTCCAGCGGGAATTCGCCGCCGAACGCGGTTTCCGGGTAGCGCTTGATCGCCGGGAAATACCAGTTGTTGTCGTAATGCACGACCAGCGGCTTGTCGTTGGCAATCAGCTCGGCGCCCAGGCTCAGGCCGAACAGGATCAGAAACAGCCACAGCGACCACCAGCCACGCTTGTTGGCCTTGAACAGTTCGAAGCGCCGGCGGTTGAGAGGGGACAGGTTCATCTCAATGCTCCCGGCTGGCGAAGTCGATACGCGGATCGACAAAGGTGTAGGTCAGGTCGCCGATCAGTTTCACCACCAGCCCGAGCAGGGTGAAGATGAACAGCGTGCCGAACACCACCGGGTAATCGCGATTGATCGCCGCCTCGAAACTCATCAGGCCGAGGCCATCGAGAGAGAAGATCACTTCCACCAGCAGGGAACCGGTGAAGAAGATGCCGATGAATGCCGACGGAAAACCGGCAATCACCAGCAGCATGGCGTTGCGGAACACGTGGCCGTAAAGCACGCGATGGCGGGTCAGACCCTTGGCCTTGGCCGTGACCACGTACTGTTTGTTGATTTCGTCGAGAAAGCTGTTCTTGGTCAACAGGGTCATGGTCGCGAAGTTGCCGATCACCAGCGCCGTCACTGGCAATGCCAGGTGCCAGAAATAATCGAGGATCTTGCCGCCCAGGCTCAGCTCATCGAAGTTATTCGAAGTCAGCCCGCGCAGGGGGAACCAGTCCAGATAACTGCCGCCGGCAAATACCACGATCAGCAGGATCGCAAACAGAAACGCCGGGATCGCATAGCCGACGATGATCGCCGAACTGGTCCAGACATCGAAGTGGCTGCCGTGCCGCGTGGCCTTGGCGATGCCCAGCGGGATCGACACCAGATACATGATCAGCGTGCTCCACAGCCCCAGCGAGATCGACACCGGCATCTTTTCCTTGATCAGGTCGATGACCTTGGCGTCGCGGAAGAAACTGTCGCCGAAATCCAGCTGCGCGTAGTTCTTGACCATGATCCACAGACGTTCCGGGGCCGATTTGTCGAACCCGTACATGTGCTCGATTTCCTTGATCAGCGCCGGGTCCAGCCCCTGCGCACCACGGTAGGACGAGCCGGCCACCGCGACCTCGGCACCGCCGCCGGCAATCCGGCTGGTAGCGCCTTCGAAACCTTCGAGCTTGGCGATCATCTGCTCGACCGGCCCGCCGGGCGCGGCCTGGATGATCACGAAGTTGATCAGCAGGATGCCGAACAGGGTCGGGATGATCAGCAGCAGTCGCCGAAAGATATACGCCAGCATCTGATTACTCCGTGCCCGCAGGGTCGGCTTGCAGTTGGGTTTCGACTTCTACGGCAGGCTTGGCGTCAGGCTTGACCCACCAGGTGTTGATGCCGATGTCGTACTTGGGCGAGGTTTTCGGGTGGCCTATATGATTCCAGTAAGCCACGCGCCAGCTCTTGATGTGCCAGTTCGGCACCACGTAGTAGCCCCATTGCAGTACGCGATCCAGCGCGCGGGCGTGGGCCACCAGACTTTTGCGCGAGTCGGCGTTGATCAGGCTTTCCACCAGTTGGTCAACGGTCGGGTCTTTGAGGCCCATGCTGTTGCGGCTGCTCGGTTTGTCGGCGGCGGCGCTCATCCAGTATTCGCGCTGCTCGTTGCCCGGAGAGTTGGACTGGGGAAAGCTGCCGACCATCATGTCGAAATCCCGCGAGCGCACGCGGTTGATGTACTGCGAGACGTCGACGCGGCGGATCACCAGATCGATGCCGAGGTCGCTGAGGTTGCGCTTGAACGGCAGCAGCACCCGTTCGAATTCGGTCTGGGCGAGGAGGAATTCGATCACCACCGGTTTGCCGGTGGCGTCGACCATTTTGTCATCGACGATTTTCCAGCCGGCCTCTTGCAGCAGTTGATAGGCCTCACGCTGCTGGGTGCGGATCATGCCGCTGGCGTCGGTCTTGGGATTTTCGAAGGCTTCGCTGAATACCTGAGCCGGCAGTTTGCTGCGGAACGGTTCGAGGATCTTCCGTTGCTCGGCGTCGGGCAGGCCGGTGGCGGCCATTTCCGAGTTCTCGAAGTAACTGCGGGTGCGCACGTAGGCGCCGTTGAACAATTGCTTGTTGGTCCATTCGAAATCGAACAGCAGCCCGAGAGCCTGACGCACGCGCACATCCTGGAACACCGGGCGGCGCAGGTTGAACACGAAGCCTTGCATGCCGGTCGGGTTGCTGTTGGGGATCAGTTCCTTGATCAAACGGCCCTCGGTGACCGCCGGAACGTTATAGGCGCTGGCCCAGTTCTTCGCGGTCATCTCCAGCCAATAATCGAACTGCCCGGCCTTCAGCGCTTCGAGGGCGACGGTGTTGTCGCGGTAGTAGTCGGTGGTCATCGTGTCGAAGTTGTAGAAGCCACGGTTGACCGGCAAGTCCTTGCCCCAGTAATCCTTGACCCGTTCGTAACGTACCGAACGGCCGGCCTTCACTTGGGTGACCTTGTACGGGCCGCTGCCCAGCGGGATTTCCAGATTGCCCTTGTTGAAGTCGCGGCTGGCCCACCAGTGTTTCGGCAGGACCGGCAACTGGCCGAGGATCAGCGGCAGCTCGCGGTTGTTGCTGTGCTTGAACTTGAACAAGACCTTCAGCGGGTCTTCGGCGATGGCTTCGGCGACGTCGTTGTAATAGCCGCGAAACATCGGCGAGCCTTCCTTGGTCAACGTCTCGAAGCTGAACACCACGTCTTCGGCGCGCACCGGGTGGCCGTCGTGGAAGCGTGCTTCCGGGCGCAGGTAGAAGCGCACCCAACTGTTGTCGTCGGCTTTTTCGATCTTGCTGGCAATCAGGCCGTACTCGGTGAACGGCTCGTCGAGGCTGTGTTTGGTCAGGGTGTCGTAGATCTGGCCGATGTCATCGGCGGGCACGCCTTTGTTGATGAACGGGTTGAGGCTGTCGAAGCCGCCGAACCCGGCCTGACGAAACACGCCGCCCTTGGGCGCATCGGGATTCACATAGTCAAAATGCTTGAAATCGGCCGGGTATTTCGGCGGCTCGTTGTACAGGGTCACGGCGTGTTGCGGGGCGGCCCAGGCCAGCCCGGCGAACAGCAAGCCGCTGGCCTGCACGAGCAGGGTGCGAACAGCGTTCATCGATCTTTCTCCGAAGACTTCAGCCACCATGCGCTCAGGCCCAGGGTGTAGGGCGGCGTGGTGACAAAGGCCAACCGGTTGCGGTAGGCCAGACGGTGATAATTGAGGTACCAGTTGGGAATGCTGTAGTGCTGCCAGAGCAGCACGCGGTCGAGCGCCTTGCCGGCGGCGACCTGCTCGTCGCGGGTGCGCGCGGCGAGCAATTGTTCGAGCAGGTGATCGACCACCGGGTTGGCGATGCCCGCGTAATTCTTGCTGCCCTTGACGTTTACCTGGCTGGAGTGGAAGTACTGCCACTGCTCAAGACCGGGGCTTAAGGTCTGGCCGAGGGTCATCGAGATCATGTCGAAATCGAATTGGTCGAGGCGCTGTTTGTACTGGGCGCGATCGACGGTACGCAGGCGCGCGTCGATGCCGATGCTGTTGAGATTCTCGATGTACGGCTGATAAAGCCGCTCCAGGCTCGGATTGACCAGCAGCAGTTCGAAACGCAGCGGTCGGCCGTCTTTGTCTTGCAGGCGCTGGCCGTGGAGCTTCCAACCGGCCTCGGCGAGCAGGGCGAGGGCTTTACGCATGGTCTCGCGCGGGATGCCACGGCCGTCGGTTTTCGGCAGGGTGAACGGCTCGGTGAACAGCCGGGCTGGCAACTGCTCTTTGTAAGGCTTGAGCATCAGCCATTCATGCCCGACCGGCAAACCCGAGGCGCTGAATTCACTGTTGGGATAGTAGCTGGTGGTGCGTTTATAGGCATCGCTGAACAGCGCGCGGTTGGTCCATTCGAAGTCGAACATCAGACCCAACGCTTCGCGCGTCCTGACATCGGCGAAGGTCGCGCGGCGGCTGTTCATGAACAGGCCCTGAGTCTGGGTCGGGATCTGATGCGGGATCTGCACCTTGATCACTTCGCCACGACGTACAGCAGGGAAGTTGTAACCGTTGACCCAGTTCTTCGCCTGATGCTCGATGTAGATGTCGAACTCACCGGCCTTGAACCCTTCGAAGGCGACATCGCTGTCGCGGTAGAACTCGACTTCCATGCGATCGAAGTTGTACTTGCCGCGATTGACCGGTAAGTCCTTGCCCCAGTAATCCTTGACCCGCTCGAAAATCAGCTGCCGACCCGGCGTGACCGACGTGATGCGGTACGGCCCGCTACCCAGCGGCGGTTCGAAGGTGGTGGCTTTGAAGTCGCGGTCTTTCCAGTAATGCTGCGGCAGTACCGGCAATTCGCCCAGGCGCAGGATCAACAGCGGATTGCCCGAGCGCTTGAACACGAAACGAATGCGCTGCTTGTTGAGGATGTCGACCCGCAGCACTTCCTGCAGGGCCGTGCGATACAGCGGATGACCGTCCTTGAGCAGCGTTCGATAGGAGAACGCCACGTCGTAGGCGGTGACAGGCGCGCCGTCGTGAAAGCGCGCTTCGGGGCGCAAATTGAAGACGACCCAGCTGCGATCTTCGCTGTACTCCACCGATTGTGCGATCAACCCGTAACTCGACGCGGGTTCGTCGCCGGACGGCGAATACTGCCCGGTGCCAACCATCAGCGGCTCGTTGAGCTCGTTGATGCCGTACTGGAGAAAATTGGCGGTGGTGACCGGGCTGGTGCCCTTGAAAGTGTACGGATTGACCGTATCGAAGGTGCCGAACGCCATCACCCGCAACGTACCGCCCTTGGGCGCTTGCGGGTTGACCCAGTCGAAGTGGGTAAATCTGGCCGGGTACTTGAGCGTGCCGAACTGCGCATAACCGTGACTTTCGGTAATCGTCGCGCTTGCGGGTGAGCTCAAGGCCAGGCTGATCAGGAGCAGGGAGAGGGCACGCTTCAAGTCAGATCCGATCCAGCGGCTTGGGCTTTGTGGGCCGTACAGTAACAGCTTGTCTGGACAGGAAAAAGATGCGGGTTAATGCCGGGTTAATCGCTACACGATGTTGAGCTGATTTGTTCCTGTGGTGAGGGGATTTATCTGCGGCGAGGAGGATTTATCTGTGGCGAGGGGATTTATCCCCGCTGGGACGGCGCAGCAGTCCCCCTTCTTCAAGATGCCGAAAAAAACGGGGTCGCTGCGCACCCCAGCGGGGATAAATCCCCTCGCCACAGTGTTTCGCCTGGCACAAAGCAATCGGCAATAAAAAGCCCCTGAATTCAGGGGCTCTTCAATCAGTGCGGCTGATAAACCGTGAGCATCTGCCCAGGTTTGAGTGCCTTGCCCGCACCCGGGTTCCAGCGCTTGAGATGTTGCATCTCAACGTTGAAGCGCTTCGCCACCACGTACAGAGTGTCCCCACGCTTGACCTTGTACCGGGTCTGCTGCTTGCTCTCGTCCTTGCCTTTGCTCTTGGTATTGGCCGCGACCACGGCGTTGACCCGGCCGGACTTGCGCGCCGGTGCACGCTTGGTGTTGTCCTGCATGACCAGGGTCTGGCCGACCTTGAGGTTCTTGCCGGTCAGCTTGTTCCAGCGCTGCAGATCCTTGACTTCGACCTTGTTGGCCTTGGCGATCGAGCCGAGGTTGTCGCCACGCTTGACCCGATAAGCACGTTTGAGCTGTGCCACTTCCGACGGATCGGCGCCTTCGAACACCGGTTTCAGCGAGCGCGGGCTGATCAGTTCGTCCGGGCGCATGGTCTGCAGACTGGCGGTCAGCAGTTGCGCCTTGGACGTTGGCACCAGCAAATGCTGCGGACCGTCGATGGTGGTGCGCTGTTTGAACGCCGGATTGAGCTGGAACAGTTCGTCTTCATCGATGTTCGCCACCGCAGCGACCTTGGACAGGTCCATGCGCTGGTTGATTTCGACGACCTGGAAGTACGGCTCGTTGGCGATCGGGTTGAGGTTGACGCCGTAGGCTTCAGGCGCCAGTACCACTTGCGACAGTGCCAGCAACTTCGGCACATAGGCCTGGGTTTCCGCCGGCAGCGGCAGGTTCCAGTAGTCGGTGGGCAGGCCGAGCTTTTCGTTGCGCTCGATCGCGCGGCTGACGGTGCCTTCACCGGCGTTGTAGGCCGCCAGAGCCAGCAGCCAGTCGCCGTTGAACATGTCGTGCAGGCGAGTCAGGTAATCCATCGCTGCCGTGGTCGAAGCGGTGATGTCGCGACGACCGTCGTAGAAGCGGGTCTGGCGCAGGTTGAAGTAGCGCCCGGTGGACGGAATGAATTGCCACAGGCCGACCGCATCGGCGCGGGAGTAGGCCATCGGGTTGTACGCGCTCTCGATCACCGGCAGCAGGGCCAGTTCCAGCGGCATGTTGCGCTCTTCGAGGCGTTCGACAATGTAATGAATGTAGAGGCTGCCGCGTTCGCCGGCATTCTCGAGAAAAGAGGGATTACTGGCGAACCACAGGCGTTGTTGCTCGATGCGCGGATTGACGCCAAGGCCTTCCTGCAACTGGAAGCCCTGGCGCATGCGTTCCCAGATGTCCTGGGGCGCCACGGGAGTGGGCTTCTCGGTCAGCCAGATCGGCTTCTGCTTGGCTCGCGCAGCAATGTTCGGCGTGTGCGTCGCTTCAGTCTGCGGAGCGTGGCTGGAGCAACCCGCCAGCGTGGCGGACACAGCCACCGCGATGGCTTGCGCCAGGCGGGTCAAAGCATCTGAATTGACGGACTTACGTATGGATGACGACATTGGCTGGAAGTAAGTTCCGGGCAAAAATGTCGGGCGATTCTAGAAAGCGCACCCCCTGCGGTCAACCATTGAGAATTTTTGTCCCGGCCGGCGCGCTTGTCAGAACTTGTCTTTCCATGCCCGCAGAGCCGCAAATACCTCGCTCGGCTCCCGGTTTTGCGCGCCTTCCCGTTCGTCCACTTTTTGTGTAACCAATGTTTCAGAAGTGCGTAAAAACGGATTGGTGAGCTTTTCCAGGGCCAAAGTCGACGGCAACGTCATCACGCCGTTCTGCCGTTGCTGCGTGACCTTTTCCAGACGGGCGGCGATGTCCGGATTGCCCGGCTCGACGGCGGCGGCGAATTTCAGATTGCTCAAGGTGTATTCATGGGTGCAGTACACCAGCGTATCTTCCGGCAGGGCCGCGAGACGGCTGAGCGAGTGGTACATCTGCTCGGGTGTGCCTTCGAACAACCGGCCGCAACCGGCGGCGAACAGGGTGTCGCCGCAGAACAGCAGGCCATGGTGGTAATAGGCGATGTGCCCCAGGGTGTGACCGGGCACCGCATAGACGTCGAAGTCCCAGCCGAGCACGCTGACGCTGTCGTTGTCCTTGAGGGCTACGTCGCGTGCCGGGATACGTTCGCTGGCCGGGCCGTAGACTTTGGCACCGGTCGCGGTTTTCAGGCGCTCGACACCGCCGACATGGTCATGGTGATGGTGAGTGATCAGAATATCGCTGAGCACCCAGCCCGGATGCGCATCGAGCCACGCCTGCACCGGGGCGGCGTCGCCCGGATCGACCACCGCACAGCGCTGGGTCTGATGATCCTGTAACAACCAGATGTAGTTGTCGGTGAACGCGGGCAGGGCACTGATCTGTATCATCGTCGGAATTCGCCAAGCGGAAAACATTGGCGCATCTTAGTAGTTCCTGGCGCGTTGGAGAATGACATGACCGATAAAGCGTTCGCTCAGGCCGATCCCGACTGGCTGGCATTGATCAGCGCCGCCCGCGAATGGCTGTCGGGGCCGCTCGGGCAATTTCTGCTGGATGAAGAGCGGCGCATGCTCGACGACGAGCTCGGCCGGTTCTTCGGCGGTTATCTTGTGCATTACGGCCCGTCCGCCGAAACCCCGCCGGCCGCGCCGCAAGTGCAGCGCAACGTGCGTCTTGGCGCGCCGTTGCCCGGGGTCGAGATCGTCTGCGAAGAGCAGGCCTGGCCGTTGAGCGAGCACGCCGCCGACGTGGTGGTGATGCAGCATGGCCTCGATTTCTGCCTGTCGCCCCACGGTTTGCTGCGTGAAGCAGCGAGCAGCGTGCGCCCCGGCGGGCATCTGCTGATCATCGGCATCAACCCCTGGAGCACCTGGGGGCTGCGGCATTTCTTCGCCAATGATGCCCTGCGCAAGGCGCGCTGCATCTCGCCGTCGCGGGTCGCCGACTGGCTCAATCTGCTCGGCTTCGCGCTGGAGAAACGCCGCTTCGGGTGCTATCGTCCGCCGCTCGCGTCACCCAAGTGGCAGAACCGTCTGGCCGGCTGGGAACGCAAGGCCGGTGACTGGCAATTGTCTGGCGGCGGCTTCTATCTGCTGGTGGCGCGCAAGATCGTGGTGGGGCTGCGGCCATTGCGCCAGGAACGCCGCGAGCCGATGGGCAAGCTGATTCCGCTGCCGATGGCCAAGGTCAACCGCCGCCGCATCGAACCGTAAATCTTCTTTTATTTGTGGCCGGGCCTGTCCCGGCCGCGGTCATTGTCGATCCGTGATTGGCAGGACAGGCATTTTTCTGGAAAGACTGGCATGAGCGAAAGCGTGGAAAGCGTCGACACCGTAGAACTGTTCACCGACGGCGCCTGCAAGGGCAACCCCGGCCCCGGCGGCTGGGGCGCGCTGCTGGTGTGCAAGGGCGTCGAAAAGGAACTGTGGGGCGGCGAGGCCAACACCACCAACAACCGCATGGAGCTGCTCGGCGCGATTCGTGGCCTCGAAGCGCTCAAGCGCCCCTGCGAAGTGCTGCTGGTCACCGACTCGCAATACGTGATGAAAGGCATCAACGAGTGGATGGCCAACTGGAAGAAGCGCGGCTGGAAAACCGCTGCGAAAGAACCGGTGAAGAATGCCGATCTGTGGAAAGAGCTGGACGAGCAGGTCAACCGCCACAAAGTCACCTGGAAATGGGTGCGCGGGCACATTGGTCATCACGGTAACGAGCGGGCTGACCAACTGGCCAACCGTGGGGTGGATGAAGTTCGCGGTTACAAGCAGAGCTGATTTCGCTTCTAACTGTGGCGTGACCGTTCGCGAGCAAGCTCGCTCCCACATTTGCAATGCATTCCCCTGTAGGAGCTGCCGAAGGCTGCGATCTTTTGATCTTGCTGTAAGAAAAATCAAAAGATCGCAGCGTGCCGCAGCTCCTACAGGCTTCATTCCCAGCGTGTTAACATCCGCGCCTTTGCCCGATTGACCCGTTGAGAGCTGAGCACTGATGGCCACCAGATCCGTTGTACTCGATACCGAAACCACCGGCATGCCGGTGACCGATGGTCACCGGATCATTGAAATCGGTTGCGTCGAACTGATCGGTCGGCGCCTGACGGGCCGGCATTTCCACGTTTACCTGCAACCGGATCGCGAAAGTGACGAAGGTGCGATCGGTGTGCACGGCATCACCAACGAATTCCTCGTCGGCAAGCCGCGCTTTGCCGAAGTCGCCGACGAGTTCTTCGAGTTCATCCAGGGCGCACAGCTGATCATCCACAACGCGGCGTTCGACGTTGGCTTCATCAACAACGAATTCGCCTTGATGGGCCAGCACGATCGCGCCGATATCACCCAGCATTGCACCATCCTCGACACCCTGATGATGGCCCGGGAACGTCACCCGGGGCAGCGCAACAGCCTCGATGCGTTGTGCAAGCGTTACGGCGTCGACAACTCCGGCCGTGAACTGCACGGCGCTTTGCTCGACTCGGAGATTCTCGCCGACGTCTACCTGACCATGACCGGCGGCCAGACCAGCCTGTCGCTGGCTGGCAACGCGTCCGACGGCAATGGCACGGGCGAGGGTGCCGACAACTCGGCTACCGAAATCCGCCGCCTGCCGGTCGATCGTCAGCCAGCACGCATCATCCGGGCGACTGAAGAAGAACTGGCGGCGCATCTGGTGCGGCTGGAAATCATCGCCAAATCGGCGGGAGCGCCGGCGTTGTGGACGCAGATTGCCGAGGCTGATGCGCAGGCCTGAAAAAACCGAAGATCAAAAGATCGCAGCCTTCGGCAGCTCTTACCGGGATTGCATTCCATAGTGGGGACCAGGAAGGCAGCGATTTTTTGCGTTTGGCGACATGGAGCCAAGTTGCCACTCTCGCCACATTCGTCGCAACGCTCTACCCTGAGTGCACTGGTCAGGTGCAAATTTGCCGCCTCAGGACACTGAGCCTCATGTACAAAGAGTTGAAATTTGCGCTGGCAATCATCCATCGCGACAGCAAGGTCGACACTGTCGGCTGCGTCAAGGAATGAGGACTTTTCCCAGTATGCAACCGGTCATGAATCCGAAATACCCAGGGTTGTCGGTGCGGGTCGCCGACGAAGGTTTTGCGCCGTATATCTGGGGCAGCGACTTCAGTTTCGAGGTGGCCGCCTATGGCGCCGCCGTGATCGGCAAGCCGGTCGAGCAGTGGCCGGTGACGCCAATCGTGCCGTATCGCAAGTGCTACGGTATTGATCCCGAAGAATTCAGCGCCTTTCACAACGCGCCCGACAGTGCGATTTTCATGGCGTACCTGGACGACGAGCCGGTCGGTCACCTGGTGATCAGCACCAACTGGAACGGCTTTGCCCACATCGATGAACTGGCGGTGCATGCCCCGGCCCGTCGCCACGGCGTGGCCAAGGCGTTGCTCGATGTCGCGCAGTTCTGGAGTCGCAAGAAGAAGCTGCCGGGCATCATGCTCGAAACCCAGAACAACAACCTCGGCGCCTGTCGGCTGTATGAGCGCTGCGGTTATGTGATCGGCGGCATCGACCAGTTGCGCTATCGCGGCATCGATCCGCATACCGCTGAAGTCGCGTTGTTCTGGTATCGCCTGTTCGATAATCCGCTGGAAAAACCACTCAGCTCGACAACATCGCCTCGGCTTGTTCCGTGACGATGGTCAGCAGTGTCTGAATCGCCGCCGACGGCGTGGCATGTTTGAAGGTCAGTGCGTAGAGGTTGATCGGCACAGCCGGTGAGAGCGGGCAGACGTCAAGCCCACCGGCGCGGGCGCCCAACGCGGTGAAGGGGTCGACGATCGCCAGGCCTTCGCCGGCCTCGACCATGCTGCGCATCATCTGATGGGTCTGCACGCGGGTCTGAATGCTTGGCGCCGGGCGCAAGGCCTGGAGTTTGTTTTCCATTGCCGGGCTCAGCGGATCCTGACCTTCGAGACCGACCATGGCCTGACCGGACAGGTCTGCCAGAGAAATATATTTCTGTTTCGGTTGCAGCCAGCCGTGCGGAGCGAGCAATTGCAGCTTGCCCTGGGCCAGCGGCTGGCAGTGGATATCGGGGTGTTCGGGGTCGTGCAGGCTCAGGCCCAGATCGCTTTCGCGCAATAACAGGCTGCGGACGATGTCGCGAGTCGGCGCGCTGACCAGGCTGCACGGGGCGTCTGGCAAGCGCCGACGCAGGGTCGCAAGGCTCTGCGGCAACAAATGCTGGGCCAGCGGCGGGGTGCCGATGATGCGCAGGGGCGGGGCGAGGTATTGCTTGAGGCTGCTGGCCAGACGCTGCACCGGCTCAAGCGCCTCGTAAACGTGTGCGATTTCCACTTGCAAGGCGCGCGCTTCGGGGGTCGATTGCAAACGCCCGCGAACGCTGGCAAACAGCATGAACCCCAGCTGACTCTCGGCTTCGCGCAAACGCTCTTCGACCTCGGTCACCGGCAATTGCAGCCATTCGGCGGCGGTGCCCAGGTGACCGGTCTGCAAGAGCGCCTGAATCACTTCGATGTGGCGTAAACGCATGCGTGAAGTCCATGTTCAGCAGGTGGGGTCAGACGCTGAATCCTACCCCAAGTCCGCTCGCATGACTTCTGCTCATAACGCTGGGTTATTGAGCGACGGTTGGCTCAGGTTCGCGAATCAGGGTAATGCCTGATTGAACCAGGAGAAACTCGCTGTCACTGACCTTGTTGACCCGATCGCCAATGGCGAGTTTGTAAATGGGCTCCGAGCCAGTGGATCCGTCTGCAGACGGGTTCGATTCCTGGAATTCATGCACGGAATAAACGCGGCCTTCCGCGTCTCTTGCATGAAACTGACCGACGAGTACTGCTGCCATCTGCTTAGAACCTCTGGAGATAAAACGCTTGATTTGCGGCTTTGTAGACCGTCACCAAGCTCGGTAAGTTTTCCTACAGGAAAAAAATATTCATCGCGCAGGAAAAACCAATGACCACTGGTGAAAATGTCACTGGATCATCTATAACTAGCGACTCTTCCCACGGACCATCGAGAGTCATCCATGAGCAATGTCTACAACGTCGCTGTAGTGGTCGGCAGCCTGCGCAAAGCATCGATCAATCGCAAAGTCGCACTGGCCCTCGCCGAACTGGCGCCGGCCAATCTCAAGCTCGAGATTGTCGAAATCGGTGAACTGCCGCTGTACAACGAAGACATCGACGGCGATTCTCCGCCGGCAGCCTACAGCACTTTCCGTCAGAAAGTGGCGTCATCCGACGCGGTGCTGTTTGTCACCCCCGAGTACAACCGCTCGATCCCGGCACCGTTGAAGAACGCCATCGACGTCGGTTCCCGTCCTTATGGCCAGAGCGCTTGGAGCGGCAAACCCGGTGCGGTGATCAGCGTCTCGCCAGGCGCCATCGGCGGCTTCGGCGCCAACCAGCACCTGCGTCAGACGTTCGTTTTCCTCGATATTCATTGCCTGCAACAGCCGGAAGCGTATCTGGGCGGTGCGGGCACCGCGTTTGATGAAGCGGGCAAGCTGAGCGACTCGGTGAAACCGTTCCTGCAGAAATTCATCGATGCCTACGGCCAGTTCGTCGAGCAACACAAGAAATAAGCTCACCGAAACTCACTGTGGGAGCGAGCCTGCTCGCGAAGGCTGTGTGTCAGATAATAATTTCATGTCTGGCTCACCGCTTTCGCGAGCAGGCTCGCTCCCACATTTGTTCGACTTCCACCCGTTTCGCTATTTGAAGGCTTCTGCGAATGCTCGCTGCGTCACTGATTTTCCTGCTGACCATCACCCTCGTCATCTGGCAACCCAAGGGGCTCGGCGTCGGCTGGAGTGCAACGTTGGGCGCCGTGCTGGCGTTGATTTTCGGCGTCGTCCACCTCACGGATATCCCGCTGGTCTGGCAGATCATCTGGAACGCCACCGGCACCTTCGTGGCGCTGATCATCATCAGCCTGTTGCTCGACGAGGCTGGCTTTTTCAATTGGGCAGCGCTGCACGTGGCGCGTTGGGGGCGGGGCAGTGGGCGCAAACTGTTTGCCTTCATGGTGCTGCTCGGTGCGCTGGTCTCGGCGTTGTTCGCCAATGACGGTGCGGCGCTGATTCTCACGCCGATCGTAATTTCGATGCTGCTGGCACTGCGCTTTTCACCGGCGGCGACGCTGGCATTCGTCATGGGCGCCGGGTTTATCGCCGATACGGCGAGCCTGCCGCTGGTGGTATCGAACCTGGTCAACATCGTTTCGGCGGACTTCTTCCATATCAGCTTCAACCGCTATGCCGCAGTGATGGTGCCGGTCAACTTCATCAGCGTGGCGGCGACGTTGGGCATGTTGCTGTGGTTTTTTCGCCGCGACATCCCGGCGGCGTACGATCCTGCACAACTGGAAAACCCGCAAACCGCGATCCACGACAAGGCGACGTTCTATGCCGGTTGGGCGGTGCTGGTGATCCTGTTGATTGGCTGCTTCGCTCTGGAACCGCTGGGCATTCCAATCAGCGCGATTTCTGCCGTGTGCGCCGCGCTGCTGCTGGGTATCGCTGCGCGCGGCCACAAGATCTCCACGCGCAAGGTTATGAAAGAAGCGCCGTGGCAGATCGTGATTTTCTCGCTGGGCATGTACCTGGTGGTGTACGGCCTGCGCAACGCCGGGCTCACCGGTTACCTCGCCGGATGGCTGGACGTGTTCGCTAAGCACGGTGTATGGGGCGCGGCCATGGGTACCGGGGTGCTGACGGCGCTGCTTTCGTCGATCATGAACAACTTGCCGACGGTGTTGATCGGCTTGCTGTCGATCGACGCCAGTCAGGCCAGCGGCGTGATCAAGGAAGCGATGATCTACGCCAACGTCATCGGTAGCGACCTGGGGCCGAAGATCACTCCGATCGGCAGTCTGGCGACCTTGTTGTGGTTGCATGTGCTGGAGCGCAAGGGCATTCACATTGGCTGGGGCTATTACTTCCGCGTCGGGATTGTGCTGACGGTGCCGGTGTTGCTGGTGACGTTGGCGGCGTTGGCGGTGCGGTTATCCCTATAGACCGAGTTGCTCTTTTCGCGAGCAGGCTCGCTCCCACAGGGATCGCATTCCACATTTGAAATGCATTCTCTGTGGGAGCGAGCCTGCTCGCGAATTGGGCCAGACACCACAAATCTCAGGTTTGGCCGGGCACATTCGGCCAAAGATCCGCCACCAGAAACAACCGCTCGGCCTCTTCCCATTCGCCCTGGGCATTCTCGGTCAGGCGCACCATCAACTGCGCCGGGGCCAGTGCTGGCAGGTCTTCCAGCCACAAACGCAGGTGCTCATCTGTCCAGACCTGATCCGCCGGGTAATGCGCCGGCGCCAGCCAGGCGTGGCGGGGCAGGGGTTGCCAGCGGCCCGGCGGGCGTTGGGCGACAAACGCCGGCCAGTCCTTCTGATGCAGCCAACTGCCACGCAAATGTTGTGGATGCGCGCCGTGCGGTGACTCGGCCTGCCCGGGCCACGGATACAGCAGATAACCGCCCAGCCACAGCTGCGCGCTGAAGGTTTCGATATCCAGCGCCGCGAGCACTTCGCGGCTTTCCGGGCGCGCCGAGATCGGCAATTGATGCTCGGCCAGATGCGCCAGCTTACGATCCAGCCGATCATGACAACCCGGCCCCAGCCACTGCGCGGGATCGCGGCCATCGCCATCCTGCGGGCCAAGGTAGAGCTTGATCGCCAGTTCCAGATGATGCACGCCGTCGCGGTCACGCAGCAGCATGTCCAGCTCGCCGAGGGTGTGCCCGGCGCGGCGGATTGGCAGGTTGGCGGCGATCAGTTCGATGCCCGGCGCATGCGAGACGGCGAACTGCCACAGGCGCTCGTAATACAGGCCCAGACGGCGGGTGCGCGCCTGCGCCAGCCATTGCAGCAGGCCGTAACTGTCGTGGTCGAGCTGGCGCAGCCAGTGTTCGAGACGCTGCGGGTCGTGCACCCAGTCGCTGCCGGCGAGCGGATGGCGCTGCGGCCACGGTGTAGCGGCGAGCATCGGCGGCGCGAGGATCACCCACGCCAGGTCCCGCACTTCGGGATGGCGTAACTGATGGGGCAACTGCAACAAGTCGGGAAACAGGATCATCTTGCGAGCATAGCCTTAAACCTGAGCGCACCCTTGAGGCTGAAAGGATTTTGTCTATCTGGCGCTTTCGCCCATAATCGGGTTTTCGCGTTTTCGATTGTCCGCAGAGGTCCCATGGAGCAATTTCGTAATATCGGCATCATCGGTCGCCTGGGCAGCTCCCAGGTGCTGGATACCGTCCGCCGACTGAAACGCTTTCTGCTCGACCGTCACCTGCATGTGATCCTCGAAGACACCATCGCTGAAGTCCTGCCCGGCCACGGCCTGCAAACTTCGTCGCGCAAGATGCTCGGCGAAGTCTGCGACATGGTCATCGTCGTCGGCGGTGACGGCAGCCTGCTCGGCGCCGCGCGGGCGCTGGCCAAACACAATATTCCGGTGCTCGGCATCAACCGTGGCAGCCTCGGCTTCCTCACCGATATTCGCCCGGACGAGTTGGAAATCAAGGTCGCCGAAGTGCTCGACGGCCACTATCTGGTGGAAAACCGCTTCCTGCTGCAAGCCGAAGTGCGTCGCCATGGCGAGGCCATCGGCCAGGGCGATGCGCTCAACGACGTGGTGCTGCACCCGGGCAAATCGACGCGGATGATCGAATTCGAGCTGTACATCGACGGCCAGTTTGTCTGCAGCCAGAAGGCCGACGGCCTGATCGTCGCCACGCCCACCGGCTCCACTGCCTACGCCTTGTCTGCCGGCGGGCCGATCATGCATCCCAAGCTCGACGCTATTGTGATTGTGCCGATGTACCCCCATACCTTGTCGGGACGGCCGATCGTGGTCGATGGCAACAGTGAGCTGAAAATCGTCGTGTCCAAAGATATGCAGATCTACCCGCAGGTCTCCTGCGACGGCCAGAACCACTTCACCTGCGCACCGGGCGACACCATTACCGTGAGCAAGAAAGCGCAGAAGCTGCGCCTGATTCATCCGCTCGATCACAATTACTACGAGGTGTGCCGCACCAAGCTTGGCTGGGGCAGCAAGCTGGGGGGCGGAGGCGACTGATGCTCGATCCCGCGCGCAGTTACGACCTGATCGGTGACGTGCACGGATGCGCCATGACCCTCGAACACTTGCTGGACCGTCTCGGTTATCACAAGCAGGGCGGGGTCTGGCGGCATCCGTCACGCATGGCGGTGTTCGTCGGCGACATCATCGACCGTGGCCCGCGCATTCGCGAGGCGCTGCACATCGTCCACGACATGGTCGAAGCAGGGCAGGCGCTGTGCATCATGGGCAACCACGAATTCAACGCGCTCGGCTGGGTCACCCCGGCGCCACCGGGCAGCGGCAAGCAGTTCGTGCGCGAACACACCAAGCGCCATGCGCGGCTGTTGCAGGAAACCCTGACTCAATTTGAAGACCATCCCGGCGACTGGCATGACTTCCAGCAATGGTTCTACGAGCTGCCGCTGTTCGTCGATGCCGGTCGCTTCCGCGTCGTCCATGCGTGCTGGGACGCCGGTCTGATCGAGCCGCTGCGGGCGTTGTTCCCCAATGGCTGCGTCGATGAGCATTTCCTCCAGGCCTCGGCGGTGCCCGGCAGCTTCGCCTGCACCGTGTTCGATCGCCTGCTGCGCGGCACCGACATGCGCCTGCCCGGTGGCCTGACCATGACCAGCGGCGACGGTCTGGTGCGTTCGTTCTTCCGCACCAAGTTCTGGGAAGACGACCCGAAAACCTACGGCGACATCGTCTTCCAGCCCGATGCACTGCCGGAACCTGTCGCGCAGACGCCGCTGACGTCCACTGAAAAGAATTCCCTGCTGCGCTATGGCGTCGACGAGCCGTTGCTGTTCGTCGGCCACTACTGGCGCAGCGGCAAACCGGCGCCGATCCGCCCGAACCTCGCGTGCCTGGATTACAGCGCCGTGCTCTACGGCAAACTGGTGGCCTATCGTCTGGACCAGGAAACGCGCCTGGATCCGCAAAAATTCGTCTGGGTCGATGTCGAGCGGCCGGAGGTGCTGCAATGAGTGCGGTAGCGGTGTTGCGCCTGCCGTTGGCGGTGGATTTGAGCGGTTTTGTCAAACTGCTGCAACGCATGCAAGTGCCCCATCGGGTCAGCGAAGAGGCGGGCGAACAGGTGTTGTGGGCGCCGGAGGAAATCAGCGAGGACGTGCGTTCGTTGTACGAGCGCTTCCCGGCCGGCGACCCGGATCAGCAACTGGACGTACCCATGGGCCAGACCTCCAAACGGCCAAGCTTCGCCGAACAACTGAAACACGCCAAGGCGACCGGATTGATTCTGCTGTTGAGCCTGATCGTCGGTGGTCTGACCTTCCTCGGCGAAAACCTGGAAACGCTGCGCTGGCTGACCTTCCTCGATTTTCGCGTGATCGGCGAGTACATCCACTTCACGCCGCTGGCCGACAGTCTGGCGGCAGGGCAGTGGTGGCGGCTGGTCACGCCGATGCTGATCCACTTCGGCATCCTCCATCTGGCCATGAACGGCATGTGGTACTGGGAGCTGGGGCGGCGCATCGAATCGCGCCAGGGCAGCATCAATCTGCTCGGTTTGACGCTGTTGTTCAGTCTGGTGTCCAACTACGCGCAGTTCGTCTGGAGCGGGCCGAGCCTGTTTGGTGGGCTGTCCGGCGTGCTTTACGGCTTGCTCGGGCATTGCTGGATTTTCCAGCTGCTGGCGCCGAACCCGGCCTATCGTCTGCCGCGCGGCGTGCTGGTGATGATGCTGGTGTGGCTGGTGGTGTGCATGTCCGGGCTGATTTCGCTGATCGGTTTCGGCCAGATCGCCAACGCCGCGCACCTGAGCGGGTTACTCATCGGATGCTTCACCGGTTTGTTGGGCGGTTTGTATAACCGCCGTAAACTGGCCGTCTAACATTTTTTGTTTCAGCAAAGAGCACGGAGACCCTGATGTCCTCTTTCAACGACATGATCAGCAACATCACCCCGGACATCTACGAAAGCCTGAAACTGGCCGTGGAAATCGGCAAATGGTCCGACGGCAACAAACTCACTGCCGAACAGCGCGAGCTGTCGTTGCAGGCAATGATTGCCTGGGAAATCCAGAACCTGCCGGAAGACCAGCGCACCGGTTACATGGGCCCGCAAGAGTGTGCGTCGAAGTCGATCGAAGTGCCGAACATCCTGTTCAAGTCGGATGCCATCCATTGATCGAGATTGGCCGCGGTGCAATCAGTAAAATGTCGGCGCGTCTGGACGGGCCGAACGTGCAGTACGCGTTTCGTCTGGATGACGTCGAGGTGCCGGTCAATCCGTTGATCGGCAGCACGTTGCGTCTGGAATTCCTGGGGGCGATTCACTGCACCCATTGCGGGCGCAAGACCAAAACCAGTTTCAGTCAGGGTTATTGCTACCCGTGCATGACCAAACTGGCGCAGTGCGACCTGTGCATCATGAGTCCGGAGCGTTGCCACTTCGACGCCGGCACCTGCCGCGATCCGGTGTGGGGCCAGCAGTTCTGCATGACCGATCATGTGGTTTATCTGGCCAACTCGTCGGGGATCAAGGTCGGCATCACCCGTGCCACGCAGTTGCCGACGCGCTGGCTCGATCAGGGCGCGAGTCAGGCGCTGCCGATCATGCGTGTGTCGACGCGCCAGCAATCGGGCTTTGTCGAAGACCTGTTCCGCAGCCAGGTGGCGGACAAGACCAACTGGCGCGCATTGCTCAAGGGCGATGCGGCGGCGGTGGATCTGGCGCAGGTGCGCGATCAGTTGTTCGAAAGCTGCGCTGAGGGCCTGCAAGGGTTGCAGGAGCGATTCGGCCTACAGGCGATTCAGACGATTGCCGATGTCGAACCGCTGGAAATCCGCTATCCCGTCGAGCAATACCCGGCGAAAATCGTCAGCTTCAACCTGGACAAGAACCCGATTGCCGAAGGCACGCTGCTGGGGATCAAGGGCCAGTACCTGATCTTTGACACCGGCGTGATCAACATTCGTAAATACACGGCTTACCAGCTCGCCGTGCATCAATAAGGATTCCAGCATGCGCACCGAACAACCGAAGATGATTTACCTCAAGGACTATCAGGCGCCCGAGTACCTGATCGACGAAACGCACCTGACCTTCGAGTTGTTCGAGGACCACAGTCTGGTTCACGCGCAACTGGTGATGCGCCGCAACCCGGAACGCGGCGCCGGCCTGCCGCCGCTGGTGCTCGACGGCCAACAACTCGAGCTGCTGTCGGTGACGCTGGCGGACCGGGAGCTGAGCGCTGCTGACTATCAAGTCTCGGACAGTCACCTGACCCTGCAGCCGACCAGTGAAACGTTCACCCTCGACACCAGCGTACGCATCCACCCGGAAACCAATACCGCGCTGGAAGGCCTGTACAAGTCCGGCACGATGTTCTGCACCCAGTGCGAGGCCGAAGGCTTTCGCAAGATCACCTATTACCTCGACCGCCCGGACGTGATGAGCAAGTTCACCACCACCGTCGTGGCCGAACAGCACAGCTACCCGGTGTTGCTCTCCAACGGTAACCCGATCGCTTCCGGCCCCGGCGAAGACGGCCGGCACTGGGCGACCTGGGAAGACCCGTTCAAGAAACCGGCGTATCTGTTTGCGCTGGTCGCCGGTGATCTGTGGTGCGTCGAAGACACCTTCACCACCATGAGCCAGCGCAACGTCGCGCTGCGCATTTATGTCGAGCCGGAAAACATCGACAAGTGCCAGCACGCGATGAACAGCCTGAAGAAGTCCATGCGCTGGGACGAAGAGGTCTACGGTCGCGAGTACGATCTGGACATTTTCATGATCGTCGCCGTCAACGATTTCAACATGGGCGCGATGGAGAACAAGGGCCTCAATATCTTCAACTCCAGCGCCGTGCTGGCCCGCGCTGAAACCGCCACCGACGCCGCGCACCAGCGGGTCGAGGCGATCGTCGCCCACGAATACTTCCACAACTGGTCGGGCAACCGCGTGACCTGCCGTGACTGGTTCCAGTTGTCGCTCAAGGAAGGCTTCACGGTGTTCCGCGATGCCGGTTTCTCCTCGGACATGAACTCGGCGACGGTCAAGCGCATTCAGGACGTGGCGTACCTGCGTACCCACCAGTTTGCCGAAGATGCCGGGCCGATGGCCCACGCCGTGCGTCCGGACAGCTTCATCGAGATTTCCAACTTCTACACCCTGACCGTGTACGAAAAGGGCTCGGAAGTGGTCGGCATGATCCACACCTTGCTGGGCGCCGAAGGCTTCCGTAAGGGCAGCGATCTGTACTTCCAACGCCACGACGGCCAGGCCGTGACCTGCGACGACTTCGTCAAGGCCATGGAAGATGCCAATGGCGTTGATCTCAGCCAGTTCAAACGCTGGTACAGCCAGGCTGGCACACCGCGTCTGGCCGTCAGCGAGTCCTACGACGCTGCGGCGAAAACCTACAGCCTGACCTTCCGCCAGAGCTGCCCGCCGACCCCGGACAAGGTGGAAAAACTGCCGTTCGTGATCCCGGTCGAGCTCGGCCTGCTCGACAGCCAGGGCAATGAAATCGCTCTGCGTCTGGCTGGCGAAGCCTCGGCACAAGGCACCACTCGGGTGATCTCGGTGACCGAAGCCGAGCAGACCTTCACTTTCGTCGACATCAACGAACAGCCGTTGCCGTCGCTGCTGCGCGGCTTCTCGGCGCCAGTGAAATTGAGCTTCCCGTACAACCGCGATCAACTGATGTTCCTGATGCAGCACGACAGCGACGGTTTCAATCGCTGGGATGCCGGTCAGCAACTGTCGGTGCAAGTGCTTCAAGAGTTGATCGGCCAGCATCAGAAAGGCGAGAGCCTGAAGCTCGATCCGCGTTTGGTGTCGGCGCTGCGCACGGTGCTGTCCGACGAGTCGCTGGATCAGGCGATGGTTGCCGAAATGCTCTCGCTGCCGGGTGAGGCCTATCTCACCGAGATCAGCGAAGTGGCTGACGTCCAAGCGATTCATGTCGCTCGCGAGTTCGCCCGCAAGCAACTCGCCGAAGGCTTGTTCGAAGCGCTGTGGCTGCGTTATCAGGCCAATCGCGATCTTTCGAAAAAGACTCCGTACGTCGCCGAGGCCGAGCACTTCGCCCGGCGCGCCTTGCAGAACATTGCCCTGTCGTACCTTATGCTCAGCGGCAAGCCGGAAGTGTTGGCAGCGGCGCTGGAGCAGTTCGAGACTGCCGACAACATGACCGAGCGCCTGACTGCGCTGGCGGTGCTGGTCAACTCGCCGTTCGAAGAACAGAAGGCCCTCGCCCTGGCCAGCTTCGCCGAGCACTTCAAGGACAATCCGCTGGTCATGGATCAGTGGTTCAGCGTGCAGGCCGGCAGCACGTTGCCGGGCGGTTTGGAGCGGGTGAAGGCGTTGATGCAGCACCCGGCGTTCAACATCAAGAACCCGAACAAGGTGCGGGCATTGATCGGCGCGTTCGCCGGGCAGAACCTGATCAACTTCCACGCGGCGGACGGTTCCGGTTATCGCTTCCTCGCCGATCTGGTGATCGAACTGAACGGCTTCAACCCGCAGATCGCCTCGCGCCAACTGGCCCCGCTGACCCGCTGGCGCAAATACGACAGCGCCCGTCAGGCACTGATGAAGGCCGAGCTGGAGCGGATTCTGGCGTCCGGGTCGCTGTCCAGCGATGTGTATGAAGTGGTGAGCAAAAGCCTGGCGTAACCCGATCCGGTAGGAACCGTCGAGTTGATCGTTCCCATGCTCTGCGTGGGAATGCCTCTCTCGACGCTCTGCGTCGGCTTTGGGACGCAGAGCGTCCCTTGCTGCATTCCAACGAGGAGCGTGGGAACGATCAACAAAAAATGCCGCTCAACGAGCGGCATTTTTATTGGTACAACAAACAGCTATTTACGCAGATCAAACCGATCCAGATTCATCACCTTCGTCCATGCCTTGACGAAATCGTTGACGAACTGCGCCTTCGCGTCGGAACTGGCGTACACCTCGGCCAACGCGCGCAATTGCGCATTCGAGCCGAACACCAGATCCACCCGAGTCGCCGTCCACTTTGGCGCCCCGGTCTTGCGGTCACGGCCTTCAAACTCATCGGCATCCCGTGACGTTGGGGTCCACTCCACGCCCATGTCCAGCAGGTGGGTGAAGAAGTCATTGCTCAGCGTTTCGGTTTTATCGGTGAACACGCCATGCCGCGTCTGGCCGACATTGGTGTTCAATACCCGCAAACCACCCAGCAGCACGGTCATTTCCGGTGCCGTGAGCGTCAGCAACTGCGCCTTGTCGATCAGCAGGGTTTCCGCCGCAACCGTGTATTTTCCTTTGCTGTAATTGCGGAAGCCATCGGCAATCGGTTCGAGGAAGCCGAACGATTCGACATCGGTCTGCTCCTGCGAAGCATCGACGCGGCCCGGTGAAAACGGCACCGACACTGAATGCCCGGCGTTCTGCGCGGCTTTTTCCACCCCGGCATTACCGGCCAGGACGATCAGGTCCGCCAGTGAGATTTTCTTGCCATCGGCGGCGCCGTTGTTGAACTCGCTCTGAATGCCTTCCAGTGTGCTCAGTACCTTGTCCAATTGCTCGGGCTGGTTGGCCTGCCAGAACTTCTGCGGGGCCAGACGCAAGCGTCCGCCGTTGGCGCCACCGCGCTTGTCCGAACCGCGGAAGGTCGATGCTGCAGCCCACGCGGTCGAAACCAGTTGCGACACTGACAACCCTGAAGCCAGCACCTTGTTTTTCAGCGCCGTGGCGTCGCTGTCATCGATCAGCGGGTGCGTTACGTCGGGCAGCGGGTCTTGCCAGAGCAATTCCTCTTGTGGCATTTCCGGGCCGAGGTAGCGAGAGAGCGGACCCATGTCACGATGGATCAGCTTGTACCAGGCACGGGCGAACGCGTCGGCGAGCTGATCGGGATTGGCCAGGAAACGCCGCGAGATCTGCTCATAAGCAGGATCGAAGCGCAACGCCAGGTCGGAGGTGAGCATGGTCGGCGAGAGCTTCTTGTTCGGATCGTGAGCGTGGGGAACGGTGCCTGCACCCGCGCCGTTTTTCGGTTGCCACTGATTGGCGCCCGCCGGGCTTTTGGTCAGCTCCCACTCGAAGCCGAACAGGTTTTCCAGATAGTTGTTGCTCCACTGCGTTGGTGTGGTGGTCCAGGTCACTTCCAGACCACTGGTGATGGTGTCGGCGCCTTTACCGGTGCCGAAGGCGTTTTTCCAGCCCAGACCCTGTTGCTCCAGACCGGCCGCTTCCGGCTCTGGGCCGACATTGTCGGCCGGGCCGGCGCCGTGGGTCTTGCCGAACGCGTGGCCGCCGGCGATCAGCGCCACGGTTTCTTCGTCGTTCATGGCCATGCGGCCGAAGGTTTCGCGAATATCCTTGGCCGAGGCCACCGGGTCCGGATTGCCTTCAGGGCCTTCAGGGTTGACGTAGATCAGGCCCATTTGCACGGCGGCGAGGGGATTTTCCAGATTGCGTTCGCCCTGATCGGTACGGCTTTCTTCACGGCCATGCAGATCGGGCTCAGCCACCAGCGTGCCGTCGCCGGGCTCTTGCACCGGGCCATTGCTCTTGCCGTAACGGTTATCGCCACCCAGCCACTCGGTTTCCGACCCCCAGTACACGTCTTCATCCGGTTCCCAGACATCGGCGCGGCCCCCGGAAAAACCGAAGGTCTTGAAGCCCATGGATTCCAGCGCGACGTTGCCGGTAAGCACGATCAAGTCAGCCCAGGAAATGTTGCGTCCGTATTTCTGCTTGATCGGCCACAGCAGGCGGCGGGCCTTGTCGAGGCTGACGTTGTCCGGCCAACTGTTGAGCGGGGCGAAGCGTTGCTGCCCGGAGCCGGCGCCACCACGGCCATCGGCGGTGCGATAGGTCCCGGCGCTGTGCCAGGCCATGCGCACGAACAGCGGGCCGTAATGGCCGAAGTCGGCCGGCCACCAGTCCTGGGAGTCAGTCATCAGCGCTCTGATGTCTTGTTTCAACGCCTGAAAATCGAGGCTTTTGAAGGCTTTGGCGTAGTCGAAGTCCTGGCCCAGCGGATCGGACTTGGGGGAATGCTGGCTGAGGATTTTCAGATTGAGTTGATTCGGCCACCAGTCACGGTTCGTCGTACCGCCGCCGGCGGCGTGGTTGAACGGGCATTTCGATTCGTTTGCCATGTTCGTATCCCTATCAGGTCTGCGGCCGGCTCGTGCCGACTTCGGACTGGTAAGGCTAGACCCGAGTTGGCAAGTCGGCTAATAGCCCGACTATTGGATACCGATAGGCAAACTCTTTCACCGCACAGGTAGGAGCTGCCGAAGGCTGCGATCTTTTGATCTTTGTTCACCAAAAAATCAAAAGCAAAGATCGCAGCCTTCGGCAGCTCCTACAGGGGTTAGCTCGATTGTGCGGTGTCGTCCTCTGGCACGTCGTCGAGGATGTCTTCCTGGCCGGGAAGTTCGGTGATGACGCTGAAGTCGCTGACTTCAACCGCGCCATTGCCATACCCCAGCAAATGAAACGAGAACGCCTTGCGCGGCTGGGGGTTTTCAAAGCTGAAGTCCAACTCCAGTGGCTGGTCCGCCGTGGCGACCATTTCCGTAGGCAGGCCCAGTTGCACGTCCTGTTCGAATTGCTTGGCCTTGAGCTGAATGTACGCCGCCTGCTGCGGATCGACCGAGCGCACGGTCAGGCGCACGCGGGTGTGCGAGCCTTTGGGCATTTCCAGGTATTGCGCGCCGATCAGGTTGTCGGCCCAGTCATCCTTGATCTGCGCTTGCAGGGGGATGATGTTGTTGCTGCCGAACTGGTAGCGATGATTGAGCGGTGTGCGCAACAGGGACAAGTCGAGGGCATCGGCGCGCGCGGCGATCTGCCGGGCCGGATGGCCGCTGTAGGTGCCTTTGTAAGTAGCGCTTTCGGCGATAAAGCCGGTGCTTTGGTAGTAGCGGCAGCGGCGCGGCAGGTCGCATTCGGAGAAGATGCCCTCGCCGTCGTGGTAGCGCAGCTTGCCGTTGGTGAACGACATGATTTCGCGCCCCGAATCGTAGTCGCGAAACAGCGAGCGGCCGCTCAGCGCAGTCGGCACCGGCAGGTCGAAATAGTCAAGGATCGAGGTGCTCAGATCGACGTGACCATAGACCCCGGCGTTCAGGCGCGGCAGTTGCGCCTGCTCCGGTGCCAGGGTCAGGTTGAAACCCCACGAGGAGGCCAGCCGCACGCCGTCGATGCCGTGGGATTCATCCGAGGTGATCACTACCAGCGTTTCCTTGAGAACGCCCTGGCGCTCAAGTCCGGCAAGAAACTGATCCAGCGCATCGTCGAGATAACCGACGGCAGCCTGCTTGGGTGTCTCATAACGCTGCAGATAATCGTCCGGTGCCGAGTAGGGCTGATGGGTGCCGACCGTCAGCAGCGTGAGCATCCACGGCTGTTTTAGCTTCTTCAGTTGGCCGACGTAATCCAGCGCGCCTTCGAAAAATGCCCTGTCATCCTTGCCCCACGGGAACTCCAGGTAGTTGCTGTTGCTGAACCATTCCAGACCATGGGTCGCATCGAAACCGATGTGCGGCATGATCTTGTCTTTGGCCATGAAGCGCAGGCCGGCGCCCTGCAAGTAATGAGTGCTGAAGCCGTGCTCGCGCAATTGTGCCGGCAGGCAGGCCTGATTGCGTTCGTTGAGGGTGAGCATTTCCACGCCTTTGGGCGTGCCATTGTTGAGCTTGTCGTAGTCACCGCACAGCATGGCGTATAGACCGCGAATGGTCTGATGGGTGTGCAGCACGTAATCCGGGGTGTTCATGCCGCGCTCGGCCCAGCGGCTGAGGTTGGGCATCAGGTCTTCCTGATAGTGAGTGCCGATCGCCTCGCGGTTGGCGCGGATGTAGGCGCCGGGAATGCCTTCCAAAGCGATGATCAATACGTTGCGCGCCTGCCCCGGCGCGGCGAGCAGCTTCTGGCCATTGAGATCGACGTCGGTGAGCCCGGCCATCGCCGGTGTGGGTTCTTCAACGTCGCCGTCGAGCCATTCCTCGGCCTGGATCTGCAGGTCGGCGACTTCACTGGCGAGCAACTGATGCGGCAGGTTGTACAGGCGCCAGGCGTCGCCGTCATTCGGCCACAGGTTTTGCGCGCCCCAATGGGCGGCGAACAACACAATAGGCGCGGCCCAGACGGAGCGAGGGAGAGCAGGGCGAGACAAGCCGCGACCAACAAACTGAGTCAGCAGCCAGAACGCCAGGGCACCCAGCAAAGCCATGGCCAGGGCAGGGTGCGCAAGTCCGCCGCCAGTGGAGTTTTCAACGAATTGCGGGTCGATCAGGTAGTGAATATCCGAAGGCGTCGGCAGGCGGCCGACGGCGCTGACCAATTCTGCCGTGGCGATCGCCAGCAGCGCCCAGAACATCAGCACCGGCAAGGCCAGCCACCATGCGCGGCGATGCAGCGTTACCACCAGCAAACTGCCGACGGCCAGATCCGACAAAAAGCCCAGCGGGTTTGACCAGCCCAGCGCCGCCCGCAGGCACACCGGCACGACCAATACCAGAACGATGAGAGAAAGAAGGCGGGCATTCGGCCGCCGCAGCCAGTTGAAAAGAGCGCTCACAAAAAAGGCCTGCTTGTCATCAAAGGGTCAAAAAAGTGTGGGTGATGATACCAAGGGCAGAAAGGCTGATCGGCTTTTAAAACCTGCGGCTGGCGATCGCTGAAACGGCGCGTGCCCATAGCGGGCGTGGGTTGTGGGACGTATGGCCGTTTTTCGGAGGGGCAGTTTTTTGTTTCAGACTGTTGTAGGTCCATCCACTGCTCCTGAATTTCAGCAGCAGACGCTAAATCGCGGAGTGCTATCGATATTCGATAAAGATATTTAATTTACTTTTTTTATAGCTATAAAGTCATGCCTTTCAGCCCACCCCCATGCTGCGAGGTTGTCATGGCCACACCGTTCAAACGTTCTGCGCTGACTCTGTTGGCCGCTACTCTGGCAGCGGGTGCGCTGTTCAGTAGCGGCGCCCGGGCCGAGGGCAAGATCAGCATCGCCCAGCAATTCGGTATCGGTTATCTAATCCTCGATGTCGTGCGCGATCAACAGCTGATCGAGAAACACGGCAAGGCCCAGGGCCTGGAGATCAAGGTCGACTGGAACAGCATTTCCGGCGCTACGGCCATGAATGAGGCGCTGCTCACCGGAGCGCTGGACGTCGTCTCGGCCGGCGTGCCGCCGATGCTCACCGTGTGGGATCGCACCAAGGGCAAGCAGAACGTCAAAGCCATCGCCGCGCTGGGGTCGATGCCCAATTACCTGCTGACCAACAACCCGAAGATCAAAACCCTCAAGGACTTCAGCGACAAGGACCGTATCGCCGTGCCGGCCGCAGGCGTAGGCTTCCAGTCGCGTACCCTGCAGATTGAAACCGCCAGGCAATTCGGTGACGACCAGTTCAAGAAGTTCGACAACATTTCGGTCAGCCTGCCGCACCCGGACGCCACCGCTGCGCTGATCGCTGGCGGCTCGGAAATCAACTCGCATTTCTCCAGCCCACCGTTCCAGTACCAGGCGCTGCAAAACCCCAACGTGCATAAAGTGCTCAGCTCCTACGACATCCTCGGCGGCCCGGCGACGTTCAACGTGCTCTACACCACGGAAAAATTCCACGACGAAAACCCGAAAACCTACAAGGCGTTCTACGACGCACTGGCGGAAGCGGAGAACATCATCAAAGCCGACAAACCCGCCGCCGCCCAAGCCTACATCCGTGTAGAGCAATCGAAACTGCCGCTGGCCCTGGTCGAGCAAATCGTCAAAGACCCGGAGATCGACTTCACCGTCGTACCGCAACGCACGTTCATCTACGCCGAGAAATTGCAGGAACTGGGTGTGTTGAAAAACAAGGCGGGGAGCTGGAAGGATTACTTCTTTGAAGAGGCGCATGGTGGTGCGGGGAGTTGAGGCGAGTGCAGCAGGATCCTGTGGCCTTACGCTGCCGAGCTTGGTTGACGCTTCATGCTGCTGAGTAATGGCTGTCCGTTGCCGGACAGCCGTCCCGAACCATCATGCAACGACCTTGAATGTGCTCTGGAAAACTTGGTTGTCGGGCCACCAGCGGAACGTACAGGTGACCGAATTGTTTTTGCTGCGCTCCAGACCCCAGCGGGGAACGATTCCGTAAGTTTCTGTCACGTTTGCGCTGGGAACAATATCGGTACTCAGACTGCTGCCGTCGGCAAAAGTGAAATTCAGATTGAGACGGGTCATTTGCTCCGTCGGCGTTATCTGCGCGCCGATGTCGCTGATCCTGGATAGCGAAATCTCGGTTTTCTCGGCATTCAACCCTTGGAACTTAAAAGGAAAGGCTACTGTGCTAGTCATCTTTGCAATGCTCCATCTGATCAATGAGACCCCTACAATCATTGCCGGGAGTAGGCAGGATAGGGCGCATGGCATCGATGCAACACTGTAAAAGTTGACAGTTTTTAGCATGAATCGAAATCAACTACGGCTGTTTGCCACCCCTCACAGCAGTTTGCGAATCGGATTCTGCTTCCGGATCCTCGAAAATACTTTCAATGGCCAATCCAAACGTTCGCGCGATCTGAAACGCCAGCGGCAGGCTCGGGTCGTAGCGTTCATTTTCGATGGCGTTGATGGTCTGGCGCGAGACGTTCAAGCGCTCCGCCAGATCGACCTGTGACCACTTGCGCTCGGCGCGCAGCGCCTTGAGGTGATTTTTCATTGATAGCGACGTCGGGCGATTTGCAGACCGAGGATCCACATCGCGGCCATCACCGGCCATACGCAGGTCCACGGTATGTGCGGGGCGCCGATATTTTCGAGAAAGCCATAGCTGAACGTCAGTAACGCGGAAGCGGCGAAGGCAAAGCCCAGCGCTTCAAACTGGATGCGCAGGTGCATTTCATCCAGGCGCCGCAGGTTGCGCACGATAGCCCAGCACATCAATCCGGCGGGGATCATCGGCGCCAGCGCGACGGCTGAACGCAACAGCAGATGGGCGTCCAGAAAATGTTGGCTGGCAACCACCGAGGCGATCAGCACGAGCGTGTACAGCGTCAATGCGGCGCCCATTTCGAGGTAATAGCGATTCATGTTCAACTCCCTGTAAAAGACCCTTTACATCCTCATCGAAATCTTCGCTTATGTAAAGCAAGCTTTCCATGCGTCAGAGCATCGTTTTCATAAAAAACGGGGCGGCCTGATCATCGATCAGGCCGCCCCGTTTTTCTGTCAGGCGAACAGTCTTTCAGTCAGCGATCAATGCATCTTGCTGTGATCGTGGCCGCCCATGTTGGTCAGCGCGCGGACCGGTGCCTTGACTTCAATGGTTTCTTTCTCGCCCTTGGCGTTTTCCACGGTCAGGGTCAGCGGCACGTTTTCGCCTTCCTTCAACTGACCGGTCAGGCCCATCAGCATGACGTGGTAGCCGTTCGGATCGAAGCTCACGGCTTTGCCGGCAGGCAACTCAACCGACTTCACCGGGCCCATGGTCATCACATCGTTCTTCATGCTCATTTCATGAATCTGAACGTCCTTGGCCACTGGCGAGGCAACGCTGAGCAGTTTGCTGTCGCTGTCGGCAGTGACGGTCATGAACGCGCCACTGGCGGACTGGGTCGGCACGGTGGCACGGACCCAGGCATCGTCGACTTTGGTCTGCGCCGACGCCTGGAAGGCCAGGCCGAGCAGGGACAGTGCACATACGGTGCGTTTGAGGTGATTCAGAACGGGATGCATCAGCAGACCTCCATAACAGTAAGCAAATCTTCCGTGCACTCTTGGGCTGTCAGCGAAGTGGACAGGCCCAGGCGCAACTCACCACGCGAGTCGTAGACGTAGCTGGTGGACGTGTGGGAGATGGTGTAGGTGTCGCCGGCCGGGACTTTTTCGTAGAACACGTCGAATTCCTTGGCGGTGGCCTTGGTTTCCTCAAGCGTGCCGTACAGCGCGACGAAGCTCGGGTCGAAGGCTTTGACGTAGGCGTCGAGGATCTGCGGCGTGTCGCGTTCCGGGTCGAGGGTGATGAATACCACTTGCAAACGGTCGCCGTCGCGGCCCATCAGTTTTTTGATCTGTGCGGCGCGGGCCAGGGTAGTGGGGCAAACGGCCGGGCACTGGGTGAAGCCGAAGAAGATCATCGGCATCATCCCGCGAAAGCTCGACAGCGACATGGTTTCGCCTTCGGGATTCTTCAGCTTGAAGGTGCGTCCGAGGATCTTGTCGCTCAGATCCTTGCCGTACTTGTACGACAGTTGGCCACGGGTATCGCAACCGGCGAGCAGGCCGAGCCCGAGCACGCCCATTCCCGCAAGTACCTTGCGGCGAGTCAACAAAGCCGTCATCTAATACCGCCTTTTGCAGCCCGCCAGTCGGCAGGACTGGCGAGGGGTTAACCGTAAAAGCGCCGCATGATAGCAAACTGAGGCTGATCGCCGGCTGCCGATCGCCGCGCGGTGCGGGATCGGACGACAAAAGGTGTAAGAAGAAATGACGAATAAGCCATGCGTTCGCCGCGACCAAACTTTGATTTAAATAGTATGACGATTGGAGACGAGCGCAGAAACACGTACTCTTGCCGCTGCGCTGCAAAGACCAAAACAACAACAGGAGTCTGTAATGCAACCGATTCGTCTCGGCCTGGTGGGCTACGGCAAGATCGCCCAGGATCAACACGTTCCCGCCATCCTCGCCAACCCGGCGTTCCAGTTGGTGGCGGTCGCAACCCAAGGCAAACCTTGCGCCGGGGTGGAGAACTTCCAATCGCTGGGCGAACTGCTCGAAAACGGCCCGACTGTCGACGCAATTGCGTTCTGCACGCCGCCACAGGGGCGCTTCGCACTGGTGCAACAGGCGTTGGCGGCCGGCAAGCACGTGCTCGTGGAAAAACCGCCCTGTGCGACATTGGGCGAGGCCATGGCCCTGGTCGATCAAGTCGCCGATCAAGGCGTCAGCGCTTTGTTCGCCTGGCATTCACGCTACGCACCGGGCATCGCCGCCGCCCGCGACTGGCTGGCCGGCCGCACCCTGCAAAGCGTGCAGATCGACTGGAAGGAAGACGTGCGCAAGTGGCATCCGGGTCAGGCATGGATCTGGCAACCGGGCGGCCTCGGCGTCTTCGACCCGGGCATCAACGCCTTGTCGATCGTCACCCACCTGCTGGCGCTGCCGCTGTTTGTCGAAGCCGCCGAACTGCGCGTGCCGAGCAACTGCCAGTCGCCGATTGCCGCCTCGATCAAAATGTCTGATGCGCATCAGCTCGCCGTACGCGCCGAGTTCGATTTCGACCATGGCCATGACGAACTGTGGAGCATCGAAATCCGTTGCACCGAGGGCGTTCTGCGCCTGGACAATGGCGGCGCGGTGCTGAGCATCGACGGCGTGCGCCAAAGCGTCTCGGAGGAGGGCGAGTACGCAGCGGTCTACCGCCACTTCCAGCAATTGATCAGCGACAAGGCCAGCGACCTGGATCTGCAACCGTTGCGCCTGGTGGCGGACAGTTTCTTTGTCGGGAGTCGGACGTTGGTTGAGCCGTTCTACGATTGAAGTGGATTGTCCCGTTTGAGTGGACGGTGAAACGCTTTTCAGCCGATTTATCCCTTTGCTGTGCGTCAGTAATCTGTACCCAACTTGAACGCAACGACAAAACTTCAAACTTGAAAAGGGACGCACACCATGACCACTCCAACCTACAACCGCCTGAACAAAGACGACGCTATCGTGCTGCTGGTTGACCACCAGACCGGTCTGATCTCGCTGGTGCAGGACTTCTCGCCGAACGAGTTCAAGAACAACGTGCTGGCGCTGGCGGATCTGGCCAAGTTCTTTGACCTGCCAACCATCCTCACCACCAGCTTCGAACAAGGCCCGAACGGCCCGCTGGTACCGGAGCTGAAAGAGATGTTCCCGGACGCGCCGTACATCGCTCGTCCAGGCCAGATCAACGCTTGGGACAACGAAGACTTCGTCAAGGCAATCAAGGCCACCGGGCGCAAGCAGATCATCATTGCCGGTGTGGTCACGGATGTCTGTGTAGCGTTCCCGACCCTGTCGGCGCTGGCGGAAGGTTTTGATGTGTTTGTGGTGACTGATGCGTCCGGCACCTTCAACACCACCGTGCAGCAAGCCGCATGGAGTCGCATGACTCAGGCCGGCGCGCAGATGATGAACTGGTTCTCGGTGGCCTGTGAGCTGCACCGCGACTGGCGCAATGACATTGAAGGCCTGGGCAATCTGTTGTCGCAGCGCATTCCCAACTACCGCAACCTGATGAACAGCTACTCGGCGCTGACGCAGCAGAAGTAAGCGTTAAATCCAAAGCGAAAGCCTGCCTCGAAAGCAGGCTTTTTGCGTTTTCTACAGAACGCCGTTCGTCCATTGTCGGGCACTTGTCACGCAAGGGCATTTCACACGTTCAGGTACCTATCGCTGAACACCTCGGAGAACGACATGGACATTGATGAAAACGCACCGGGCAACCAGTCGCAACAAGCCGTGACGCGCCCCACCGACAACGAGACCGGGCACGATCCCAAGCGCGAAAACTCCGAGGTGCCTTTGCCGCCGGACGATGAGGCGCCTGTAGAAGAAGACATGTCGGATGTGGATGCGGCCAATTCGGTTTCGACGGAGCATCCGCCGTCACGCTGACCGTGCAGTTTGAAGGGGAACGCTCGCTGTGATGGTCAACCCGGACAGTTCCCTCTCCTCGGGGAGAGGGCTAGGGTGAGGGGCTTTCCCTGGCACCCTGATGCAGTTCAGTCACCGACATCGTGAAAACCAGTTTCGCTCGCCCATGGTTGGCATATCCATGCGCCACATCCGTCCGCGCTACCGCCGAACACCCAGGCCCGACAATCAGCTCGGCATCGCCAACTTTCAGATGCAACGTGCCTTTCTCAACATGAAACAACTCGGTGGTGCCATTCGGATGTCCCGCCGAAGAAAACGACTCGCCGGGAAACAACTCCCAGCGCCACAACTCGAGCATATTCGGGCCGCTGGTGCCGGCCAGCAGTCGTGCCGATCCGCCCAGTTCACCGGTCCATAGCGTGGGGATGTCCTCACTGTCGATCAGATGCGCCGCCGGGGTGTCGGCGACATTGACGAAGTCCGCCACGGACAAGCCCAGCGCCGCGGCGATTTTGCACAATGTCGCGATGCTTGGGTTGGCCGAGCCTTTCTCGATCTCGACCACCATGCCTTTGCTCACGCCCGAGCGTCGGGACAGTTCGTCGAGGGTGATGCCCTGTTGTTTGCGCGCCTGTTTGAGCGTGCGCGACACCGCCGCGCTGACGGTCTCGACGTCGGCGCCGGCTTCGGTCGATATATTGACTTTATTGGTCATTGATCGCTAGCATCGTTTGAAATTCGGGTATGAGGGGGATTCTGGGATGCTGTCTGTCGTGCCGTCAATCGATCCGGCTGTTGCGCAACTCGCGCCGGGCTTCAGAGCGCTGAGTATTGTCGTGCAAGCGGCGCCGATTACTCAGGCATACGTGGCCGGTGAAGCACTGGCCAAAGCCTGTCAGATCGTCGCCAACGGTGGCCCGGCATGGGCGCCCGCGCACTTGCAGGCCTGGGCGGACGTGTTTCGCCAGTTCGGTGCCAAGCCGCAGCGCACGCCGTGCTCGGCCGAGGCTCTGCGCAAACGGGTGTTGCGCGACGGCGAATTGCCGAGCATCGATCCGGTGGTTGATCTGTACAACGCCATCAGCCTCGAGTACGCGATTCCGGTCGGCGGCGAGAATGCGCAAGCCTACATAGGCTCACCGCGTCTGGTCGTCGCCGATGGCAGCGAACCGTTCGACACGATGAAAGAAGGCCAGCCCGCGCATGAATTCCCGGACGCCGGCGAAGTGGTCTGGCGCGATGACCAAGGCGTGACCTGCCGGCGCTGGAACTGGCGCCAAGGCGTGCGAACCCGCCTCGATGCGCAGGCGCAGCACATGTGGTTCATCCTCGAAAGCCTGCCGGCGATGCCGCTGGAAGCGCTGACCGAGGCCGGCGACAAGCTCATCGAAGGCCTGCAGCAAATGATGCCCGGCGCCGAGATCGAAAGCATGTTGATCGGGCCGGAAGCGCGTTAGGTTGGATATGAGTGCCAGCCCGTTTCGTCAGCGGCACCGCGATTCCCTGTGGGAGCGAGCCTGCTCGCGAAGGCGGCGGCACATTCAACATCTTTGCCGGCTGATCCACCGCTTTCGCGAGCAAGCTGGCTCCCACAATGTTCCATATTGACCAATGATTTGGTGGTGCTACAACCTCTGTGGGAGCGGGCCTGCTCGCGAAGACGGCGGCACATTCAACATCTTTGCCGGCTGATCCACCGCTTTCGCGAGCAAGCTCGCTCCCACAGTGTTCCGTGTTGACCAATGATTTGGTGGTGCCACAAAAAACCTGTGGGAGCGGGCTTGCCCGCGAAGACGGCGGTACATTCAACATCTTTGCCGGCTGATCCAGCGCTTTTGCGAGCAGGCTCGCTCCCACAATGTTCCGTGTTGACCATTGATTTGGTGGTGCAACCAAACCCTGTGGCAGCGGGCTTGCCCGCGAAGACGGCGGTACATCCAACATCTTTGCCGGCTGATCCAGCGCTTTCGCGAGCAGGCTCGCTCCCACAATGTTCCGTGTTGACCAATGATTTGGTGGTGCTACCACCTCTGTGGGAGCGAGTCTGCTCGCGAAGGCGGCGTCACATTCAACTTCATATTCGCCTGAACCAGCGCTTTCGCGAGCAGGCTCGCTCCCACAATTTTTCCGTGTTGACCAATGATTTGGTGGTGCCACAACCACCCTGTGGGAGCGGGCTTGCCCGCGAATGCGGCGGTGCATTCAGCATCATATTCGCCTGACCCAGCGCTTTCGCGAGCAGGCTCGTTCCCACAGATTGACTCCTGGTCTCAATAAGGGCTCGCGGTTGGACGCACGATCAGTTCGCTGACGTCCACATCCGCCGGTTGTTCGACGGCATACGCAATCGCGCGGGCGATGGCTTCGGCGGGGATGGCGATCTTGCGGAATGACTTCATCTCGGCGCGGCCGCCTTCATCGGAAATGCTCTCGGCCAGTTCCGATTCGGTCACGCCCGGTGCGATGACGGTGACGCGGATATCGCCGCCCACCTCCTGACGCAAGCCTTCGGAAATCGCCCGTACGGCGTATTTGGTCGCGCAGTACACCGCCGCAGTAGGGCTCACCGCGTAAGCACCGATCGAGGCGATGTTGATGATCTGCCCGGCGCGCTGGCGCTGCATCAACGGCAGGCTGGCGGCGATGCCGTGGAGTACGCCACGGATGTTGACGTCGATCATGCGGTTCCACTCATCGACCTTCAGCGCATCCAGCCGCGACAACGGCATCACGCCGGCATTGTTGACCAGCACATCGACGCGGCCGTAATGCTCGACGGCAAAATCGACGAAGCGCTGCACATCCTGCTGATCGGTGACGTCCAGCGCGCGGAACTGCGCGTGGCCACCGGCGCTATTGATCTCTTCGGCAATCACTGCCAGACGCTCGGTGCGCCGTGCACCCAACACCACTTTGGCGCCACGTTCGGCGAGCAGGCGTGCGGTGGCTTCGCCGATGCCGCTGCTGGCGCCGGTAATCACGATCACTTTGTTTTGAATGTTCAGCATGATGTCGTCCTCTTCTGTGTGCCCTTGAGTGGGCTTGGAAGAAGATTAAGTGCGGCGGCTCATGGGCTATTAATCGATTCCTCCACGGGATTTGCCCAATTCTGCTGCATCGCTTTTCGACAGGTTTCAGGCCCCGCGTGGCGCATCGCGGTAGGCGCTCGGGGTGACGCCGACTTCACGGCGGAACACCTGGGAAAAGTGGCTGGGGCTGGAATAGCCAACCTCCAGGCCGATGTCGATCACGCTGCGTGCGGTCTCCAGCAACAGATGACGCGCGCGGCTCATGCGCAGGCGGATGAAGTATTGCGAGGGCGATAAACCGGTGGCGCGCTTGAAGGTGCGGCTGAAGTGGTAGTCGCTCAGCCCGGCGATGGCGGCCAGATGACTGAGGCTGAAATCCTCCGCCAGATTCGCATTCATGGCTTCGATCACCCGGCGCAGTTTGTAGGCGGGCAGGGCGTTGTCGCGGCGCGGGTTGCTGTCCGGGTCGAGATAGTGCCGCAGCAAATGGATCGCCAACGCCTGAGCCAGGCTGTGTACCAGCAGTGCACTGGGCTGGCGCTGTTCGGTCAGTTCGATGCGCAGTTGCTCAAGAATGAAGCTGACCTGCTCGTCACGCGCACCGGACACATCGACAAACGTCACTGCACCGGCCTGTTCGCCGAACGCTTCGCGCGCCGCTTGTTCGATCAGGCCCAGACCGAGGTAGAGGTGCATGACTTCGAAGACCTCACAGCCTTGGGTTTGCCAGCGCATTTCATAGGGTTCGCGGGTGTTGGTCAGGAAGAAGTCGCCCGCCGTGACCTGGCTCGCCTGCCATTCTCCGCCCAACGAACGTTCTTCGACCCGGGCAGTGCCGGCCAATACCAGCACCAGCAGCGGTTCGGCCACGCAGGGCACGCGGATCGGTTCGAGCAGAGTTTGATGGCGGAACAGCTGCACCACCGCATCCTTGATCTGCGGCCGCGGCGTGGTCGTTTCCGCAACACCGGGCAGATGCTCCGGCATGGCTTCGGCGGCGATGCGCGCGGGCTGGCTGATTGTCGGTGTAGCGGGGCTGGCAGAGGGCACAGAACGCTCCATGAAAAGCTTTGGCTGCGAATGATTTTGAAGGTTAGGGCGGGCGAACGAGAAACTCCAGCGCAAAACTCCGACAGTCCCGGCAATCACCCGAAAGCCCGGCGGCGGACAGTGCGCGACAGTGAAGCCGTGTTTACGACCGCGCCATCAGGCGCAACACCGATTCGCTATCGAGGAGTTAAAACCATGACTGATTTCAACCACACCCTGCCACAAGAAGTCGCCGGTAAAGTAGCACTGGTCACTGGCGCGGCCAGTGGCATCGGCAAGGCGATTGCGCTGATGCTGCACGCTCGCGGCGCCAAGGTGATTGCCGAAGACCTCAACCCGGCTGTCGAAGAACTGGCTCGTCCCGATCTGGTGCCGCTGGTGGCGGACATCACCGAGGACGGCGCCGCCGAACGCGCAGTCGGCCTTGCCGTCGAGCAGTTCGGGCGCCTGGATATTCTGGTCAACAACGCCGGGATCATTATCAACAAAGCAGTGATCGACATGAGCCGCGACGACTGGGAAAAGATCCAGGCAGTTAATGCTACGGCCGCCTTCCTGCACTGCCGCGAAGCGGTCAAGGCGATGATCCCGAACAAGTCCGGCGCGATCGTCAATATCGCTTCCTATGCGTCGTACTTTGCCTTTCCGACCATTGCCGCCTACACCGCTTCCAAAGGCGCGCTGGCACAGTTGACCCGCACGCTGGCCCTGGAAGTCATTGAACACGGCATTCGCGTCAATGCCATCGGCGTCGGCGATGTGGTGACCAATATTCTCAACGATGTGGTCGAGGACGGCCCGGGCTTCCTCGCGCAGCACGGCGAAGCGGCGCCAATCGGTCGGGCGGCGCAGCCGGAAGAAATCGCCGAAATCGTCACCTTCCTCGCCTCCGACCGCGCCAGCTTCATGGTCGGCTCGGTGGTCATGGCCGATGGCGGCATGACGGTTACGGCGGGTTGATAGTCGGGTGAGAAGCCAAGGGCGCGTGTGATAACGCGCCCATGGCTTTGCCAGTAAGACGAGCACGCAGAATCAGGCAAATCTGCAGCATCTTTGATCTAGTCGCCGCTGGATAAAACTGGCTAATCTTCCTCCGCAGTTGACCCACCTTCGTCTGCTTTCGAGGCCCTTTGCATGGATAACCACGACGCTTCCATCCTCCACGATACGGCGGTGTATCGCGCCGAACTGGTGCGCCTGCTGACTCAACGCTTTGACGCGCCGGGCACCTACGAAACCGCGATTGCGCCACTGCATGTGATCCGTCTCGATGGCCCGTCCGAGCTGATTCACGTTGTGCACCGGCCGGCGCTGTGCCTGATCGTGCAGGGGCGCAAGGAAGTCGGGCTGGGTGACGAACGCTTCCTCTACGACCCGCTGAATTATTTGGTGGTGTCGGTGACATTGCCGGTGTCGGGACGGGTGATCGAAGCCTCGCCCGAGGCGCCGTATTTTTGCGTACGGCTGGATTTCGATCCGGCGCAACTGACGCAACTGATAGCCGAATCGCCGCTGACCGGCATGCCACAGGACGCCGGGCGCGGGATGTTTCTCGACAAGATCGACGTGACATTGCTCGATACCATGCTGCGTCTGGTGCGCCTGCTGGATAACCCGCGCGACATCGGCATGCTCGCGCCGATGGCTTTGCGCGAGCTGTATTACCGTCTGCTGCGCGGCCAGCACGGGCATCTGCTGTATGAAATCGCCGTCAGCGATTCGCAGACCCACCGGGTCACGCGCGCTATCGACTGGCTGAACAAGAATTTCACCGAGCCGCTGCGTATCGACGCGCTGGCGCAGGTGGCCAACCTGAGCAACTCGGCGCTGCATCACCGCTTCAAAGCCGTCACCGCGATGAGCCCGCTGCAATATCAAAAACAGCTGCGCCTGCAAGAGGCGCGGCGGCTGATCATCAATGAAGGGCTGGACGTGTCCAGCGCCTGTTACCGCGTCGGCTACGAAAGCGCTTCGCAGTTCAGCCGCGAATACAACCGCCAGTTCGGCTGCCCGCCGTCCAAGGAACTTAGCCGCCTGCGTCAGACCGGTTGATTACCGCGCGGGTCCTGCCCATTGCTCACGAAACCCCAGCAGAAAATCCACAAACGCCCGCACCCGCTGCGGCACATAGCGGCCGTGCGGGTAGAGCAGGGTGTAGGGGCGCGAACGTCCGGCGTACGGTTGCAGCACTTCAATCAGGCGGCCATCGGCGAGTTCCTGCTCGACGATGAAACGGTAAGTCTGAAACAGCCCGGCGCCGTGCTTGGCCAGCGTCACACCGCCGAGCACATCGTCGGAACAGGAATAGCCACCGTCGGAGATCACTTCCAGGTCTCGACCGTTTTCCTGAAACAGCCAGGAAATCCGCCGCCCGCTGCTGGGCAATTCGAACTGGATGCACTCATGCGCGATGAGATCGTCCAGCGTCTGCGGCGTGCCGGCTCTATGCAGATATTCGGGGGCGGCGACCACCACCAGGGCGGCGTCTTCCAGCAAGCGCGCGATCAGCGTCGAGTCCGGCTGCGCGCGCACGCGTATCGCCAGGTCGTAGCCCTCTTCAACGAAGTCGATATTGCGGTTGCCCAAGTGCACGTCGACCGTGACCTCGGGGTACAACGCGCGAAATCTCGGCAGCAGCGGCAGGATGCGGTGATGCCCGTAGGTGGTTGGCAGGCTGATGCGCAGTCGACCCGATGGCGAAGTCTGCGCGCCCATGACTTCCTGCTGCGCTTCGACCAGTTGCGTCAGCGCCTGGCTGCACTGTTCGAAGAAGCTCCGTCCGGCGTCGGTGAGACGGATGCTGCGCGTGGTGCGCGCGAACAGTCGCGAACCCAGGCGTTGCTCCAGACGCAGAATCGACCGGCTCACTGCGGCCGGCGTGACCCCGGCCAGTTGCGCGGCGGCGGTGAAGCTGCCGGCTTCGGCGGCCAGGCAGAACAGTTCGATACTGCCTAACTGCAAATCTTCAAAATGGCGTTTCATTGTGGCTCGCACCGAGGATCGACGGACGTTCCTCCTCTGTGTACCACAACCAACGACGCCGCCGGTATCCACCGGCGGCGTTGCAGGGTTTCGATCAATGGCCGGCGCTCTGGCCACCGTCGACATGCAGGATTTCGCCAGTGACGAAATTTGCCCCGTCGAGGTAGAGGATCGCTTGCACGATGTCGTCGATTTCTCCCATGTGGCCGACCGGGTGCAGGCTGCCCAATGCCTGATGGGTTTCCTCGGCGTGCATCGGCGTCTTGATGATGCCCGGCGACACGGCGTTGACCCGAATCCCGCGCTTGGCGTACTCGATGGCCAGGGATTTGGTCGCGGCGTTGATGCCGCCCTTGGTCAGCGACGCCAATACCGAAGGCACGCCGTCGATTGCATGATCGACCAGGCTGGTGGTCACGCTAACGACGTGGCCGCTGCCGTGTTTTTCCATCTCGGCGATGGCCAGTTGCGAGATGTAGAAGAAGCCGCTCATGTTGGTCGCCACGACCTGGGCATAGTCCGCTTGGCTGTAAGCGGTGAACGGCTTGGCCAGAAAGATCCCGGCATTGTTGACCAGCGTATCGACGCGACCGAAGCGGGCGACAGCGGCGCGAATCACGCGCTCGGCGGTTTGCGGATCGGCAATGTCGCCGGCGACGGTCAGAACATCCGGGTCGCTCGACGCTTTGATCGAGCGCGAGGTAGCGACCACTTGATGGCCAAGGGCGCGAAAGCCTTCGACCAGACCTGCACCAATGCCTTGCGAAGCGCCGGTGATGACAACTACTTTTTTCGATGTGCTCATGATGATTTCCTCTGTCGCTGGCCCGTCGGGATGGCGGGTGGCTGTTGGAGGAGACTTTAGGAAGTTGTGCCGAGTTGATAAATGGGGGCTGAGGTACATCATTTGTACTGTGGTGTATCTAATCAGAGCGGGCCTCGAATGATTGTCCCGTTTGTGTGGACGGTGAAACGCTTTTCAGCCGATTTATCCCTTTGCTGTGCGTCAGTAATCTGTACCCAACTTGAACGCAACAACAAACTTCAAAACTTGAAAAGGGACGCACACCATGACCACTCCAACCTACAACCGCCTGAACAAAGACGACGCTATCGTGCTGCTGGTTGACCACCAGACCGGTCTGATCTCGCTGGTGCAGGACTTCTCGCCGAACGAGTTCAAGAACAACGTGCTGGCGCTGGCGGATCTGGCCAAGTTTTTCGACCTGCCGACCATCCTCACCACCAGCTTCGAACAAGGCCCGAACGGCCCGCTGGTACCGGAGTTGAAAGAAATGTTCCCGGACGCGCCGTACATCGCTCGCCCAGGTCAGATCAACGCTTGGGACAACGAAGACTTCGTCAAGGCGATCAAGGCCACCGGTCGCAAGCAGATCATCATTGCCGGTGTGGTAACGGATGTCTGCGTAGCGTTCCCTACCCTGTCAGCATTGGCTGAAGGTTTCGATGTGTTTGTGGTGACTGACGCGTCCGGCACCTTTAACACCACTGTGCAGCAAGCCGCATGGAGTCGCATGACTCAGGCCGGCGCGCAGATGATGAACTGGTTCTCGGTGGCCTGTGAGCTGCACCGCGACTGGCGCAACGACATTGAAGGCCTGGGTAACCTGCTGTCGCAGCGCATTCCCAACTACCGCAACCTGATGAACAGCTACTCGGCGCTGACGCAGCAGAAGTAAGTTCATCACCCACGAAAAAGCCTGCTATTAACAGCAGGCTTTTTGTTTTTCCGACGGCTGCAGCCAACTTGGTTGCTCTGTAGCTTGACCCAGCGCTTTCGCGAGCAGGCTCGCTCCCACAGTTGACTGTGTTTGCTCAGGAGAATGCAATTTCCTGTGGGAGCGAGCCTGCTCGCGAAGACGGCGGCACAGTCACCCGAGCAATTCGCTGATCCACTGCATCTCTTGCTTCAGCGCATGAATTTTGTCCTCCGGCAACGTCTGTTGCGCTCGCGTAAACTGCCCCAACGTCTTCTGCCGCTGCTTCAGCCTGCGTTGCCATTTGTGCAGAAATGCCGGGCAGCGTGCTTGCAGGTGCAGCGGACCGAAAAACAGTTCCCTGGCATCGTAAGTCACCGGATCAGAGCCGCGCTCGGCAACGATGATTTCATAGTCGAAGCGGTTCTCATGCAGCACCTCTTCACAGACGATGCGGTAGCCGTTATCCATCAACCACTGGCGCAACGCTTGCTCGCCGCCGTTGGGTTGCAGGATCAAGCGTTCGTGGCCGCTGAGATGGGCTTTACCACTGTCGAAAATATCGCGAATAGTTTCGCCGCCCATGCCGCACAGGGTGATGGCGCTGATGCCGTCGTCAGGCCTGATCGCCGCCAGGCCATCGGCCAGACGCACGCTGATCTGGCCGTGCAGGTCGTTGTCATTGACGGTGCGTTGCGCTGCGTGGAATGGCGTCAACGCGACCTCGCCAGCCACCGCCGCTGTAATAAGTCCTCGGCGCATCAGGGCAACGGGCAAATAGGCGTGATCGGAACCGATATCGGCCAGTCGTGCGCCGACCGGCACGTGAGCGGCGACGCGTTCAAGGCGCATGGACAATGTCTGTTGGTTCAACGGCGACCCCTGTTCACCCAGCGGTGGAAAAAGGGGTGCGACTCTGGCGAGCAACGCGGGCGCTGTCAAATCGCGCCGATGGAATCCCTCAAGCCATCGGCAGCACGGCGCTGCCGATGGACGTTGGCGCTTAGCCGGCGAGGGTTGCGTTGTCGATGACGAAGCGGTATTTCACGTCGCCCTTGAGCATGCGCTCGTAGGACTCGTTGATCTGGTCGGCGCGGATCAACTCGATGTCGGAAACGATGCCGTGCTCGGCGCAGAAATCCAGCATTTCCTGAGTCTCGGGAATGCCGCCGATCATTGAGCCGGCAATGGTGCGGCGCTTGGTGATCAGGTTGAACACGTTCGGCGACGGATGCGGCGATGCGGGCGCTCCGACCAGGGTCAACGCGCCGTCGCGCTTGAGCAGAACCAGGAACGCGTCGAGATCGTGCGGCGCTGCGACGGTATTGAGGATGAAGTCGAAGCTCTTGGTGTGTGCCGCCATTTCCTCGGCATTGCGTGACACCACCACTTCGTCCGCGCCCAGTGCCTTGGCCGCTTCGCGCTTGGATTCGGAGGTGGTGAAGGCGACGACATGGGCGCCCATGGCGTGGGCCAGTTTGATGCCCATGTGACCCAGGCCACCGATGCCGACCACGCCGACTTTCTTGCCGGGGCCAGCGTTCCAGTGGCGCAGCGGCGAGTAGGTGGTAATGCCGGCGCAGAGCAGCGGCGCGACGGCTGCCAGTTGCGCCTCGGGATGACGGATGCGCAACACATAGCGCTCGTGCACGACGATGTTTTGCGAATAGCCGCCGAGGGTCCAGCCCGGTGCGTCCGGGGTCGGGAAATTGTAGGTGCCGATCATGCCGTCGCAGTAATTTTCCAGACCGGATTCGCAGTCATCGCAGTGCTGGCAGCTGTCGACGATGCAGCCGACACCGACCAGATCGCCGACCTTGTAGTTTTTGACCTGATCGCCAACCGCCGAGACGCGGCCGACGATTTCATGGCCGGGCACGCAGGGGAATTGCGTGCCAGCCCATTCGGCGCGCACCTGATGCAAGTCGGAATGGCAGATGCCGCAGAAGGCGATATCGATCTGCACGTCGTGCGCCGCCGGGGCACGGCGGTTGATCTGCATCGGTTCAAGAGGTTTGTCGCCAGCGTGGGCGCCGTAGGCTTGTACGAGCATGTGAGCATCCTCCATGGGGTTGTCGGACGCCCATTGTTGCGCCTGGGTCGGAGCGCGAGGTAGTGCATTTCTGTGAAATGCTTGCCTGATTCTGCTGTCGATTGCGCAACCGAAAGGCAGCCGTATAGCTGCCGTTTCAGGCTCAACGCGGATTGGGCTGGTCGTCCATCTCGGCGTTATCGGTTTCCTGACGTACGCGCTCCGGATCCAGGCCGGTACTGTCATCATCCAGCGGGATTTCGCCTTCGTTGTCGGGTAGCTCGTCGATGCCGCGTTCCTTCATCGGATCGACCTCGGTACGCCCCGGACTCAGCGGGTCGGGCGTGGTTGGGAGCGGATCGTCACCTTGCTTGCCTTGATCGTTATTCATCTCACACCTCGTCATGGCCGTTTTCTACGGCTTGTGCAGGTTGGAGGTGCGGGCGATTTTCGCCGTTCGATTTTTTTGCCTGCCTTCGGTCGCCTCGCAAAAAAGCGGAATTTCTCCGACGCGCGCGGCTCCATAAATCAACAGCCAGAGGCGAGGACGCAATGATGAGCAGTTCATTCAAGGTCGGCGAAGCGGTGCGCTGGAATTCCGAGGCCGGCGAGATCCACGGCAAAGTGGTCAAGGTGCACACTCGCGATACCGAGTTCATGGGCCGCCACCGGCCGGCTTCGAAAGACGCGCCGCAGTACGAGGTCAAGAGCGACAAGACCGGCCACCTGGCCATGCATCACGGCGGCGCGCTGAAGCACGCTTAGAAACGCGCCAGTCGGTAGGCGTCGGCATTCGGCAACTCGCCGGCCGCGCCTGAGACCATCTGCCCGATCAATTCCGCCGTCACCGCCGCCTGCGTCAGTCCCAGATGCTGATGACCGAAGGCAAGCAAGACCTTGCCGGCGCAAACCTGATCGATCACTGGCAGGGAATCCGGCAGCGACGGGCGAAAGCCCATCCACGGTGTCGCGGCATCAGCGTTCAGGTCCTTGCGAAACAGACCTTGGCTCAGGCGCTGCAATTGCCAGGCGCGTGCCATGTTTGCTGGCCGCTCCAGCCCGGCGAACTCGACTGTGCCGGCCAGGCGCAGGCCATCGCGCATGGGCGTCATGATGAATTTGCGTTCCAGTGAGGTGACGGGGAAGGGCAGGCGATCATGCTCGTGCGGCAGCATCAGGTGATAGCCGCGTTCGGTGTCCAACGGTACTTGCTTGCCGGTCAGCGCGGCGGTGAGTGTCGCCGAATGCGCACCGCAGGCCAGTAACACGCGGCTGGCCGTCACACCGCCGTTGCCCGTCACCAATAAAACGCCGTTTTCCTGCACGTAGCCGCCTTGAACCTGCTGCTTTAGAAAACTCACGCCGCTGCTGCGAGCCGCTTCGACCAGTGCGCAGACCACCCGATAGGGATCAAGGAAATGCCCGGTGCGCGGGAAAAACAGTCCGCCCTGAATCTGTTCGCTGAGTTGCGGCGCCGTTTCGCGGATCGCCCCGGCCTGCCAGAAATCTACCGGCACCTGCTGCTGATGCAGGCGTGCCTGCAAGGCTTCGAGCAATTGCCGCGATTCAGGTTTTTCGAAGACCAGTAACGAGCCGTCAACCTTGAGCAGATCCGTGCGCTGGATATCGCTGAGCAAGCGCTGCCACGCGTCGAGACTGCTTTCATTGAGCGCGCGCAGGCCGGCGACGGTTTTCTGAAAAGGTTCAGGCCGCAGATTCAGCAATAACCGGGTGAACCAAGGCAGGGCGCGCGGTAGATATTTCCAGTCCAGGCGCAGCGGCCCCATCGGGTCCATGAGCATGGCCGGCAAACGCTTGAGGATCGAAACATCAGCAATCGGAAACACCTGCTCGGTGGCCAGATGCCCGGCATTGCCGAACGAAGCGCCGTGCCCCGGTTCCTGCTGATCGATGACCACCACGCGCAAACCCTGACGCGCCAGGCGCAGTGCGCAAGCCACGCCAATGATCCCGGCGCCGACCACGGCGATGTCGTGCGAAGGATTATTCGCCATGGCGTGTCGCTTCCCGGTGGCCATCGAGCATGCGCCGAAGGTTGAGCGGATTGGTCTGTTGCAGCGCCGTCGGCAGCAAGCTGTCGGGGAAATCCTGATAGCACACCGGCCGCAGGAAACGCAGGATCGCCGCAGTGCCGACCGAAGTGCTGCGCGCATCTGAGGTCGCCGGATAAGGCCCGCCATGCACCATCGCATCGCAGACTTCCACGCCGGTCGGCCAGCCATTGACCAGCAAGCGCCCGGCCTTGCGTTCCAGGGTTGGCAGCAACGTGCGCGCCAGTGCAAGGTCGGCGTCATCCATGTGCAGGGTCGCGGTCAGTTGGCCTTCCAGATGTGCGCAGACCTGACGGATTTCTTCGTCACTGCTGCATTGCACGATCAGCGCTGTCGCGCCGAAGACCTCGGCTTGCAAGCTTTGATCGGCAAGAAAATCCGCTGCATCGGTGCTGAAGACATGCGCCTGACACTGATTCGGGCCGCCGCCGACTTGGCCAACCGCTACCGCGCGTGCACGGGGATTGCCTTGCAGTGCCGTCACGCCTGCTTGATAGGCACCGAAGATGCCGGGCGTGAGCATGGTTTGCGCCGCGCTGCGCGGGATCAGTTCCGCTACCGCGCTGAGGAACCCGTCGAGCGCCGGGCCTTTGCGGGCAATCAGCAATCCCGGGTTGGTGCAGAACTGCCCGGCGCCCAATGTCAGCGACGCGACAAACCCTTCGGCCAGCGCCTGCGCGCGATTTTCCAGCGCGGCGGGAAACAGCAAAACCGGGTTGATCGAGCTCATTTCCGCATACACCGGGATCGGCTCCGGCCGCGCTTGCGCAGCTTTCATCAAGGCCAGACCGCCAGTGCGCGAGCCGGTGAAACCAGCGGCTTTGATGCGCCAGTCGCTGACCAATGCGATGCCGACTTCGTAGCCAGAATCGAACAACAAGGAAAACACGCCCTCGGGCAGAGCGCAGGCTTTGACCGCTTGCGCCACTGCGCGGCCGACCAGTTCGCTGGTGCCCGGATGGGCGCTGTGCGCCTTGACGATTACCGGGCAACCGGCCGCCAGTGCTGCGGCGGTGTCGCCACCGGCCACGGAAAATGCCAGCGGAAAGTTGCTCGCGCCGAACACCGCGATCGGCCCCAAGGCAATCTGCCGCTGGCGCAGGTCGGAGCGCGGCAGCGGTTGGCGTTGTGGTTGCGCACTGTCGACGCGCACGTCCAGCCATTCACCCGCGCGCACGGAACGGGCGAACAGGCGCAATTGCGAGCAGGTGCGGCCACGTTCGCCCTGAAGGCGTGCAGGCGGCAGACCGGTTTCGGCGTGGGCGCGTTCGATCAGTTCATCGCCAAGGTTTTCGATGTGTTCGGCAATGCTTTCGAGAAATGCCGCACGGGTGCTCAGGCTGGTTTCGCGGTACGCATCTTGCGCCGCCCAGGCCAGGGCACAGGCCTGTTCCACCTGTTCGGCTGACGCCCCGGCGAACTGCGGTTCAAGTGCCTGGTTGGTCGCCGGATCAATCCCGCGAAAGGCCGGACGCGTACCCGTCACGGATTGTTGGCCGATCAGCATGTTGCCCGTCAGAGTCATGGTGTCTTCCTGTGAAATGAGCGAGGCCTGCCGCGAATCGTTTTGACTCGCGGCAGGTAGTAGTCAGGCGAAATTCTGCTCGGCGGACCAGTTTTCGTACCAGTGACGGAACAGCGAATACTGCTTCTCGGCATAGCGTCTTTGCGAATCGCTCAGCACGTCGCTTTCGTTGAAGTGCAGGGTGTATTCCTTGTCGCCGTTGAGCACCATCAGATGCTTGTAATACAGCACCAGATCGCAACCTTCGTCGAACGAGGACAGCACCGCCAGCGCCGACTCCAGCTCCCGCGCCTGGCGCCGGGCCTTGGCATCGCCTTGCGCGGCCTGCTTGCTCAGCGCCACCAGTTGCAGCACTTCGCGAGGAAGGGCGTTGCCGATGCCGGTAATGGCGCCGGTAGCGTTGCAGTTGACGAAGCCGTGCACCACTTGCGTGTCGACGCCGACCATCAGCGTCACGTCGTCATCCTTGGAGGTGATGTTCTCGGCCGCGTAGCGCAGGTCCGCGCCGCCGCCGAATTCCTTGAAGCCGATCAGGTTCGGGTATTCGCGACGCAGTTCGAAAAACAGATCGGCGCGGGTAGCGAAGCCGTAGTAAGGGCTGTTGTAAATCACCGCCGGCAAGTTCGGTGCGGCTTGCAGGATCGCGGCGAAGTGGGCCTTTTGCGCCGTCGCCGAAGCGCCACGGGACAGCACGCGCGGAATGACCATCAAGCCTTGCGCGCCGACTTTCGCCGCATGCGCTGCGTGGGAAACCGCTTCTCGGGTGTTCACCGCGCCAGTGCCGACGATGGTCGGCACCCCGGCAGCGACCAGCCGCGCCACGCCTTCCTGACGCTCGGCTTCGGTGAGCAGCGGCCAGTCGCCCATCGAGCCGCAGTAGACCACGGCGCTCATGCCGACATCGATCAGCTCGCGTCCCTTGGCCACCAGCGCATCGAAGTCCGGTTTGCGCTGGGCGGTGCACGGGGTCATCAGGGCCGGCATGCAACCAGTGAAGATGTTGTCGCTCATGGTTCAACTCCTTGGCATTTCGTTTGATTCGAAGTGAAAAATCGGCGTGGCGGCTCAGATGCCCCACGCGAACGGGTCGGTTTCGTCGATCAGCAAGGTGCTGTCGGCGGTCATGTAGGCGCGGCCGGTGATGAACGGGCGAATGCGTTCACCTTCCCATTCGAAGCGCCCTTCGAACTGGCTGCCAGTAATGCTCGCCTGGAACCACGGCGCGCCCGCTTGCAGCTTGTCGTCGGCGGCCAGGCAGGCAAGTTTGGCGCTGGTGCCGGTGCCGCATGGTGAGCGGTCATAGGCTTTGCCGGGGCACATGACGAAGTTGCGGCTGTCAGCCTGATCGTCATCGGCGAACAGTTCGATGTGGTCGATGACCGCGCCGTCTTCGCCACAAATGCCTTGGTCTTCCAGCGCCTTGAGCATCGCCCAGGTGTACGCGGTCAGGTGTTCTACGTTGTCCATGGTCAATGTCTGGCCATGCTCGGAGACGAGGTAAAACCAGTTGCCGCCATAGGCGATATCGCCGACCACGCGGCCATAACCCGGCACCTCCACCGGCACCTGTTTGCGATAGCGGTAGGCGGGCACGTTGCCCAGGGTGACCGAGCCATCGTCATGCAAAGTCGCGCTGACTTGCCCCACCGGCGTGTCGATCTTGTGCACGCCCGGCTGGATTTTCCCCAGATGCTGCAACGAATTGATCAGGCCGATGGTGCCGTGGCCGCACATGCCCAGATATCCAGCGTTGTTGAAGAAGATCACTCCGCAGGTGGCGTCCGCCGACACCGGTGGGCAATACAGCGCGCCGACCAGCACATCGTTGCCGCGTGGCTCGAGCAGACAGGCGCGGCGCCACTGATCGTGCTGGCTGCGCAGGGCGTCGCGTTTCTCGACCATGCTGTTGCCGGACAACTCGGGGAAGCCGCTCATCACCAGTCGTGTCGGCTCGCCGCCGGTGTGGGAATCAATGACGTGTACTCGTTTCATGAAGAGATCCCGTTGGATGATTTCAGTAGGCGCCGGCAGGGCGGGCGCTGACGCTGGACGAGGGCGCAGGGCTGTCGCTTTCTTCGTCCTCGTCGTCCAGGCGCAGCAGATGGGCAGGCACGCCGGTCGCTGCGCCCCAGTAGTAAATACCGGTGGCGCAAGCGGCGACGACGATCGTGTCGAACGGATGGGTGAGGATGCCCAGGCCACCGAAGGTGCCGAGTTTCGACAGCACGATGGTCACCGCGTAGAAGGCGATCAGCCACGCCGATGAGCGCACCTGACGCGCCAGACTCAGATGGGCGGTGGGCACGAAACGACCGCAGAACAGATAGATGACAAACATCAGGATTTGCAGGCCGAGCAGCCATGACACGGTGTTCCAGCCCGACCAGTAGACGATCAGCGCGGCGATGATGAACGACACCGGCCCGAGCAGGCCCATGCTCTTGACCCGGAACGGGCGCGGCATGTCCGGCGCATTGCGCCGCAGCGCCGCAACCGATACGGGCGCCACCGCATAGCTCAACACCAGCGCGGCGGAGACCACGTTGATCAGCGCCTCCCACGATGGAAACGGCAGGGTCCAGAACACCGACAGGGCGAAGGTCAGCCACAGCGCCGGACGCGGAATGCCGGACTTTTCATCGATGTGGGTGAAGACCTTGAAGAAAGTGCCGGTCTGCGCCCAGCCGTAGATCACTCGCGGCGTAGCATTCATGTAGATGTTGCCGCAGCCGCTCGGCGAGATCACCGCATCGGCGACCACCAGATAGGCTAGCCAGCCGACACCGAGCGCCAGGGCGATGTCGCGATAGGGCAGGGCGAATTCCTTGCTGATACCCGCCCAGCCGTTGGCGAGCATTTCCGTCGGGATGCTGCCGAGAAAGGCCATTTGCAGCAGCACGTAAATCAGGGTCGACAGCAGCACCGAAAGAATCAGCGCAATGGGAATGGTGCGCTGTGGATTTTTCACTTCGCTGGCCACGGAAATGATCGGCGTCAGGCCCAGGTAGGCAAAGATGATCCCCCCGGCAGAGACCGCCATCTCCACGCCGGACAGGCCGAATGGAGCGAATCCCTGAACCTGAAAGTTTTCCGGTTTGAAGAAGGTGAACAGCACGCCGATCACCAGCAGCGGCACGATGAATTTGAACACGCTGACCAGATTGTTGGCCTTGGCGAAGGTCTTCACGCTGCGGTAGTTGAGCAGGAAAAACACGCAGAGCAGGCCGAACTGCACCAGCCAGCCGAGGATCGTCGGATCGCCGCTGCCAGCTTTGGTCAAGCCGGGAAACCACGCCGCCGCGTATTGGCGCGAGGCGACCACTTCGATCGCCACCAGACTGGAAAACGCAATCAGCGTAATGAAGCCCATCAGGTAGCCGAGCAGCGGGCCGTGGGAATAAACCGGGTAGCGCACCACGCCGCCGGCACGGGGCAATGCGGCGCCCAGTTCGCAGTAGACGATACCCAGCAGCAACACGGCGAAACCGCCCAGTAACCAGGAAAAAATCCCCGCCGGACCGGCAATCGCCGAGACATGGCTGGCGGCGAACAACCAGCCGGAGCCGAAGATCGCGCCGAGTCCGATAAAGGTGAGGTCGATCAATGAAAGCTGTTTTTTGAACTTGCCTTGGCCTGACATGGCATCGCCTTCTTGTGAGTTATTGGATAGGCAGTTGTGTCACGTGGACGAGCAGACTTTGCACCGGTCGACGGCGGCGGCGATTGATGTTTTACGCCGGGATCGATGACGAATTCAGCACAATGGCGCTGGTGATTGCTGGGCCTCGACAGGGCCGTGACGTTGCTGCAATCTGCTCGCGGACAGCTTTTCTGGCGGTTCATCTCGAGGGGGAAGTGTTTGATGCAGTCAGCGTTTTCGATCCTGTGCCAGGGCACTGACGGCTTGCGTGCGCAGACCCTCGAAGCGATGGTCGCCGGTGCCGCGCAGCTGTTGCCGATACTCGATGTGATCCCCAATGCGGCGATCTTCATCAAGGATCTGCAAGCGCGCTATGTGCTGGCCAACCGCACGCTGGTGCAGCGTTGTGGCTTGAAGGACCTGCGCCCGTTGCTCGGCAAAACCAGTGCGCAGGTGTTCCCGGCGCAGTTGGGCCCGGGTTACACCGAGCAGGATCGCAAAGTGCTGGAGGAAGGTTTCGTGTTGGAGGATCAGCTCGAACTGCATCTGTATGGCAGTCGCGAGCCGGGCTGGTGCCTGACCCACAAGCGGCCGATCTACAACCGTGACGGGACGATCATCGGCCTGGTGGGGATCTCGGTGGATCTGCAGTCAGCCAGCGAAACCCACCCGGCGTTCGAGCGCCTGGCGGCGGTCGATGAATACATCCGCGGCAACTTCAATCGGCGGGTGACGCTGGGTGAACTGACGCGGATCGCCGGGATATCCGTGGCGCAACTGGAGCGCTATTGCAAACGCGTTTTCCACCTGACACCACGGCAGATGATTCAGAAAGTCCGCCTGGAACACGCGCATCGATTGCTGCACAGCGACTTGCCGATTACCGAGGTTGCGCTGCAATGCGGCTACACCGATCACAGCGCTTTCACCCGTCAGTTCAAGGCCTCGACCGGGTTTACACCACGCGAATACCGGCAAGCCACCGGGCATTAGACCAACACGGCCAGCCAGGCCGAGAGCAGCAGAAGAAGGGCCAGTGCCGCGTTCATTCGCTTGAACGCTTGCGGTGTGCTGAGCAACCGCGCGCTGCCAACGCCGAGCATCGCCCAGAGCGTCATGCACGGCAGTGACACCAGCAGAAATGCCAGCGACAACACCAGCAGGCGCAGGGTCTTGTCGCCGCCGCCAACGAATACGCTGACCACGGCCACTGCCATCATCCACACCTTCGGATTGACCAGTTGCAGCAGCGCCGCGCCGAAGACGCTCAAGCCTTGTTCCTGCGCAGCATTTGGGTCCAGCGATGGCGGCGGGCTGCGAAAGATCTGCCACGCCAGCCAGCTCAACCAGAGCACGCCACCCCAGGCCATGGCTTGCTGCACGCGCGGGAAGCGCAACAGGGTTTCGCCAGCGCCGAGCCCGACCACCAGCACAATCAACGCCGCCGCCGCACAGGCGCCGAAAATGATTGGCAGCGTGGCGATCAACCCGCGCCGCGAACTGTGGCTCAGCACCAGAATATTGGTCGGCCCCGGCGTGATCGAGGCAACGAAAGCGAACAGCAGAAAGGGCAGTAAAGAAGCCATGGTGCAGATTCCTGAAAGTCGAAACAGGACACCATGATCGTCAGTGGGCAGGCCTCAGTCTGGAAGATTTGAGCAGCGTTTGCGGTAGTCCGCCGGGGTCAATTGATAGGCGCGGCGGAACCAGCGCCCCAGATGACTCTGATCGGCAAAACCAAGCACGCTGGCCACCTGCGCTGGCGTCTCGCCGCGCGCGAGCAATTGCCGCGCCTTGGCCAGGCGCAGTTGGATCAGGTAGGCGTGGGGTGCCAGACCGAAAGCGGCCTTGAACGCGCGGGTCAAGCGAAAACGATCGATACCACAGGCTTGCGCTAGGTCGTCGAGGCCGATGTCTTCGTAGGTGTGGGCATGCAGATAGTCGCGCGCAACCTGCGCAACCAGTGGCAGGCGCGGATCGAAGTCCTGACGCTTGCGCCAGTCGAGATGGCGGGTGAGGGACGCCAGCAGGCCATCCAGCGCAGTCTGCCGGACGATGCGCAGATCGCCGTCATGTAACACGTGGAAGGCTTGCACGATCGCCGTCGACAGGTGCGGATCGTGGCTCAGGGTGTCGGCAAAGCCTGGCTGGCTGTCGGCCGGTGCCTCTTCGAACAGCGCGTGCAGTTCGCGCTCCAGCCAGTGCGGATCGAGGTACAGCATCGAGTAGGTAAAGCCATCCTCGGTCGGCGCATGGCCATCGTGGATTTCTCCCGGCTCAAGCAGAAACACATGCCCCGGTGTACTGCGATGGCGCACACGGCGGCAGTTGAATTGCTGGACGCCTTGCTCGGTAACGCCGACGAGAAAACTGTCATGCCAGTGCGGATCGTAGGCATGCCCACGGAAATGCGCACGAATCGACTCGATCCCGGTATCGACATCCTGGGAGAGAGAGATCCAGTTGCGTTTGTCCATGGGAGGATTCCATAGGGCGGTTGAGCAGGGGCGTTTCTAAAGTACCGCGTGGAGGAGGAGAGTGTTTAGAAGATTTGTGCAGGTGCGCAGGGGGATCGCGTCAGGCAATGTGCCTTGGATGGGAGGGGACCAGAAAACGCAGACGAAAAAAAACCGCCTTCGCGGGGCGGTTTTTCATGCCTCGGTTTGGAGCCGAGGCCGTGTGCATCACTAGCCACACCAACATGTCCGCGCATGGTATTGAGTTTCTCCCGTCAGTGCAACGAAGGTTTAGCGTGGTGTGCGAGGTTTTTTCGGAACGTCCAACGCATGTAACTGAATTCAGGTCTGTCAATAAACATTGTCAGAAATACGATTTTACAAAGGTTCAGGCGTAGCCGCAGGATAACCTTGGCTACTCGGGTTTTCTCTTCTGATTTCTGCGTTAAGATGCTCGCGCTCATCTTGTTGGTAGAGCAGTGAGGTTTGGCTGGGGGCGCAAAAGGTTTTACGCCCTCTGACGCGGATTCGCACCCGCGCCGGAATGATGTCTCGGAGGGATTTCAACCGGCCGCCTCACTAGCTACACCAACATGTAGGCTGAAGGCACGCATGGTCCGGTAAGTTTGCTGGAGGTTTGGCCGCCAGCCCTGGAGGCCAAAACGTATGAAGCTTTTGCTGCGTACGCTGAGCCTTGTATGGAGATTGTTGAAAGCCTTGCGCTTTTACGAGTTCCTGCGAGATCACTTTGACGACTTGAAATAAGGTCGTCTAAGTGGGGAAAGACCCGTTTCGGTTTCGACTGATACGGGTCTTTTTTGTGTGCAAAAAACTGTCAAAAACGAGATTATCGGTTTTATGCTTTCGACTTTGTAGGCGTTTCTCTTAATGACGTAAGCAACAGCATGAAGATCGATCCAATAGCGGCTCATGCTCGATCAGCCATTGATTACGTCAATAACAACCATTAAGTCAATGAAGTTCTCATATCCACGGTGCGGCGTAAGCTCGGCTCCATACCCAACCACTGCAACTCGGAGCACATCATCATGAAACGCCAGACTATCCTCGGTATCGCTTTCTCGGTTTTTGCACTGAATGCCTTCGCCGCCACCGAAACCGACCCGCTGTTCAGTGATGCGGTCGCGGCCGCCACTCAAACAGACCGCTTGTTCAGCGATGCAGTAGCCGCAACCGAAACTGACCCGCTGTTCAGCGATGCAGTAGCCGCAACCGAAACCGACCCGCTGTTCAGCGATGCAGTAGCCTCTGATGGCTCCGATCATCTGCAAGGCAATCGGGTCGCCGAAGGTGGCGCTGACCGTCTGCTGGAACGTCGCACCGCTTGAGCGCAACGATGAACATCGATAACGAATGCCGCCTCAACCACAGGCGGCATTCGTTCTATTCATGCATTACAACGCTGCTCTAAACCGCACTCGGCAGCACAGCCTTGTCGCGATCGCGGCTCTTGAATGTAGCCCAGAAACACAGCAACACCGCCACGGAAAAACCGGCGGGGAACAGCCAGATGCTTCTCCAGTCATGCCCCGCGCTTGATGTGAAGTGGTCGGTAATCCGTCCCGCGATCCAGAAACCAATCAACATGCCCAATCCGTACGTAGCCAAGGTGATCAAACCTTGCGCCGAGCTGCGGAAGCGTTCCGGTGCCTTGGCATCGGTGTAGATTTGCCCGGACACGAAGAAGAAGTCATAGCACACACCGTGCAGGGCAATGCCGATCAGCAGCATGAATGCCTGATCGTCGTTATTGCCGAACGCAAACAGCACGTAGCGCAACGCCCAGGCAGCCATGCCGACCAGCAGGGCGATCTTGATGCCGAAGCGATGGATGAACAGCGGCAACAGCAACATGAACAGCACTTCCGACACCTGACCGATGGCCATCTTCGCTGTCGGGTTGGTCACGCCTATCTCGGCCAGAAACGGATTGGCATTCTGGTAATAGAACGCCAGCGGAATGCAGATCAGGATCGAGGCGAGGAAGAACACCAGATAGCTGCGATCCTTGAGCAAACCCAACGCATCGACGCCGAGCATCTGCTTGAGGCTTGATGTGCCCGCTGCGCTTTTCAACGGCGCAGTGTTCGGCAGACTGAAGCTGTAAAGCCCCAGCAACAGCGACGCGACGGCGGACATCAGGAACGTATTGCGCAAGCCTCCGGCCGCGATGCTTTGCTGCGAGTCCCAGGCGAACACGAAGCTGATCACCACGCCGGCAACGATCCAGCCCACCGTGCCCCACACGCGAATGCGCGAGAACTCCAGCGCCGGGTCTTTGATCTGGCGGAACGCCACGGCGTTCACCAGTGCCAATGTCGGCATGTAGACCATCATGTAGGCGAGCACATAGGGATAAAACGCGCTGAAGTCTGCCGCGCGATAGAGCTGATAAAGCAACACTGCGCCAAGCAGATGCAGCACTGCCAGAATGCGTTCGGCGTTGAAGAGTCGGTCGGCAATCAAGCCAATGACAAACGGCGCCAGAATCGCGCCCCAGGATTGCGTGGCGAAGGCCATGCCGACCTGGCCGCCGCTGGCAGCGAGCGTGGTGGCCAGAAAAGTGCCGAGGGTGACGAACCAGCCGCCCCAGATAAAGAACTGCAAAAACATCATCACGCTGAGTCGCGCATTCATTACGTTCATTTCAGATCACCGTATTGTTTTTATGTCGGTAACGCGGATGAATCAGTCGTCAGTCAGGCCGAGCAGGCGCCGGTTGGAAGCGGCATCGGCGCTGACCCCGGCGAAATCGTCGAAGGCCTTGGCGGTCTTGCGGATCATGTGTCGCTCGATGAACGCCGCGCCTTGCGCCGCGCCCTGTGCGGAGTCTTTCAGGCAGCACTCCCACTCCAGCACGGCCCAGCCGTTGAAGTCGTATTGGCACAATTTGCTGAAGATCGATTTGAAATCGATCTGGCCATCGCCCAGCGAGCGAAAGCGCCCGGGACGCTCGACCCAACCCTGATAGCCGCCGTAGACGCCGGAGCGCGCATCAGGGCGGAACTCGGCATCCTTGACGTGAAACATGCGGATGCGTTGGTGATAGCGATCGATGAAGCCGAGGTAATCCATTTGCTGCAGCAGCAGGTGGCTCGGGTCATACAGAATTGCGGCGCGGGGGTGATGATTCACCGCTTCGAGAAACTGTTCGAACGACGCGCCGTCATGCAAGTCTTCGCCGGGATGGATTTCGTAGCACAGATCAACGCCAGCCTCTTCGAAGCAGTCGAGAATCGGCAGCCAGCGTTTGCCCAGTTCGGCGAAACCTTGCTCGACCAAACCGGCCGGACGTTGCGGCCATGGATAGACGTAGGGCCAGAGCAGGGCACCGGAAAAGGTTGCATGGGCGGTAAGTCCCAGACGTTGGCTGGCACGGGCGGCCAGTTTCAACTGCTCAATGGCCCACTCGGTGCGCTCCTGAGGTTTGCCGCGCAGCGCGGGCGGGGCGAAGTCGTCGAACAGGCTGTCGAACGCCGGATGCACTGCGACCAATTGCCCTTGCAGGTGCGTCGACAGCTCACTGATCACCACACCCGCGCGGGCGCAGACGGCGATGAGTTCGTCGCAGTAATCCTGGCTCTCAGCGGCGCGCTGCAAATCGATGAACCGTGTGCCGAGGGTCGGTACCTGAATGGCTTTGTAGCCTTGCGAAGCGGCCCACTCGGCAATGTTGGCGAGCGAGTCGAAAGGCGCTTCGTCGGCGATGAATTGCGCGAGGAAAATCCCCGGACCTTTCAGGCCAGTCGAATTTTGCTGATCACTGTGCATTGTGCTGGGCTCCTGTCAGTGGGCCGGGGATCTCGCTCCACTTTTCATTGCCAAGGTGATTGGCGATCGCGGTTTCAATGAAGGCCATGCCGCGCAGGCCGGTATCGATGCCCGGTACGCCCGGTGCCTGATGGCCCTCGACGCCATGAACAATCGCTTCGGCGAGATCGCCGTACAGGTTGGCCATGGCTTCCAGATAACCTTCGGGATGCCCCGCAGGCAGGCGCATGCGTTGGGTTGCGGCGGCACACAGCCACGGCTGACCGACTCCGGAGCGCAGAACGCGCATCGGCTCGTTCAACGGTCGATGAATCAGGCTGGCCGGTTCCTCTTGACGCCATTCCAGGCCGCCCTTGTCCCCGTAGACGCAGATCTTCAGCGGGTTTTCCTCACCGGCGCAGACCTGGCTGGCGAGCAATACACCACTGGCGCCGTCGCGCATTTTGAACAGCATCGCCACATCGTCATCCAGTTGCCGACCCTCGACATGCGAGCCGAGCATTGCGCTGATGAACTGGATCGACTGGCCGGCAACGAACTCGGCGAGGGAAAACGCATGGGTGCCGATGTCGCCGATGCAGCCGCCGATCCCGGATTGCGTCGGGTCGTCGCGCCAGCCGGCCTGCTTGTTGCCTTGCCCGGCGACATCGGTGCTGAGCCAGCCTTGCGGGTACTCGACGAGGACTTTGCGCACGCGCCCGAGCACGCCGCTGGCGACCATTTCGCGGGCCTGCCAGACCATCGCGTAACCGAGGTAGGTGTGCGCCAGGCCGTAAATTCGCTGGCTGTTGATGACCACCGAGTGCAGCGCCTGCACCTCGGCGAGGTTCAGCGCCGCGGGTTTCTCGCTGAACACATGAAAACTGGCGCTCAATGCCTCACGGGCAATCGGTGCGTGCAGATGATTCGGAGTGACGATGACCAGCAGTTGCATGCGCTGCTCGGCGGGCAGGGCGGCTTCGCGGGTAAGCAGGGTTTGCCAATCGTCGTAACAACGTTCGGCGGATACTCCCAGGGTCGCAGCGGTGCGCTGATTATTCTCCGAGTCGCGGCTGAACGCGCCACAGACCAGTTCGAAGCGTCCATCGAGCCCGGCGGCTTGCCGGTGGGCTCGGGCAATGAATGAACCTTCACCGCCTCCAACAAAACCCATTCTTATTTTTGCGGCAGCGTACATGGCAGTCGTCTCGGTAGCTGGATGCAATTGTTGATGAGCGATGTAACCGGTTACATCGTGGGCGAAATCTAGGCTTGAATTAGCCGAGTGTCAAATGTCAGCGGATGATCGACAGCGTTTCGATCGCTCGTCGCCTGCGGTAAGCTCCGCGCCTGATCGGCATGAATCAACGAGGTGGTTTTGTCCAATATTCGCGAAGTGGCTCGGCTGGCCGGGGTTTCCGTGGCGACGGTTTCGAGAACTTTGAGATCGCCCGAGCGCGTGCTCGCGCCAACCCGTGAGCGCGTCATGGCGGCCGTGGAGCAGGCCGGCTATCGGCCGAACCTGATGGCCGTGCAGTTTCGTTCGCGGCGCACTGGCAATCTGGTGATTCTGGTGCCGACCATCGCCAACACCTTTTTCGCCCGGGTCATCAGCGGCGCGCAGCAAGCAGCGCAGGCGGCCGGTTATCGCCTGCTGCTGTGCGACACCCAGGGCCTGGAAGAACTGGAGCGACAATTCGCCGAGCTGGTGTACGCCTATCAGGCCGACGGGGTGATCCAGTTGCGCGCTTACGATCCTTTCGAAAACACTCCGGCCGACGCCGATGTGCCGCCGATCGTGAACGCCTGCGAAGTGCTCAAGCCCGGGCGTTATCCAACCATCAGCCTGGACAACGTCGCCGCCGCCAAAGCCATGACCGAACATCTGATCGCATTGGGACATCGACGCATCGGCCTGATCAAAGGCTCAAAAAACAGCCCGCTGACCCTGGATCGACTGGCAGGTTACGAAGCGGCATTGCGCGAGGCCGGGATTGCCTTCGATGAAGCACTGATCTGCCATGGCAATTTCAGCCTCGAGGCCGGTTATGCAGGCGCGCAAAAGATGCTCGGCTTGGCCGAGCGGCCGAGCGCGCTGTTCTGCGAAAACGATGAAATGGCCATTGGTGCGCTCAAGCGCATCCGGCAGGCCGGGCTGCGTGTGCCCGAGGATATTTCCCTGGTGGGTTTCGATGACATTCCGATGGCTGCGTACTGCGATCCGCCGCTGACCACCATCTCGCAACCGGCCGAGGCCTTCGGGGCCAAGGCGGTCGAGATGTTGATTGCGCTGATCGAAAAACAGCCGCTGACAGAGCGGCATGTCGTCTTGCCGTTCGAGCTGACGCCACGCAGCAGCACGGCCCGCATCGACAACACGGGCAAGCGCTAACCGAATCACGCCGCTGGCGGTTTCGCCAGCGCAATCCCCGCTACGCCCAACCGCTTCAACACTTCGAACAACAAATCGCTCTTGGTCAGCCCGACAATCCTCGGGCTGCCGACGTAGCCGGTGACCGTGAGGGTTATGCCGTCCGGCGACAATTTGCTGAAACGCACGAACGGCGCCGGTTTATCGAGGATGGTTTCGTTCTCGTGATACGCATCCAGCAGCAGTTGTTTGACCTCTTCAGGATCAATATCCAGCGGGAAAACCAGCTCCAGCGACGCCACGCCCTGAGCGCTGCCGCCAAGGGTGACGTTGCGCAGGTTCTGCGAGATCAGTTGCGAGTTGGGCACGATCACGATCGAGCGGTCGCTGAGCTGGATTTCCGTGGCACGCACGTTGATCCGGCGGATGTCGCCCTCGACGCCGCTGATGCTGATCAGGTCGCCGACTTTCACCGGGCGCTCGGTGAGCAGGATCAGGCCGGAGACGAAGTTCTTGACGATCTCCTGCAAGCCAAAGCCGATACCTACGGATAGCGCACTGACGATCCACGCCAGATTGGTCCACTGCACGCCCAACGACGACAGCGTCAGCAGAATTACAAAGGCGTAGGCGATGTTGGAAAACAGCGTGCTCAGTGACGCGCACATGCCCGGGTCCATGTCGGTCTTGGGCAGGAATTCGTTGTCGAGCCAGCGGCTTAATGCACGGATCAGCCAGATGCCAATCAGCAGTGCCAGCAGCGCGTTGAGCAGATGCGCCGGGACGATATTCAGCTTGCGCAAACCGGCGCCGCCAAGGATCGACATGATGTTGGTGACCAGTTGGCCAAGCGTGGTGCCGATGCCGCCGACAAACAACGAAATCAGCGCCATCAGCATCAGACCGGCGCGGCTGACGCCGGACAACAGGATCGACGTCTGCTCGAGGCGCCGGTCGCTGACGCCGAGCAATTGCTTGAGCGCCTGGCCGCTCGCGTGTTTCGGCGAAAACAGGTGCTCACAGGCGTCCTTGACCAGCTGAATCAGCAAGTAGAAGCCCGACAGCACGACATAGCCCCACACCAGCTCATAGCTGATGAACCGTGCCAGCGAAACATAGCCGGCAAGCAGGGCGATGGCCGTCACCAACATCGAGAGACTGGCGACGCTGTAGATCAGCCCGGCGAACACGCTGTTCGTAGCCGACGCGTCATTGGCTGCGACCAAGGCCTTGCGCACTTTGCCGACGCGCAACAGCATCGTGCCGATGATCGCCAACACCACAATGGAAATCACGCCGCGCCCGGCCATCACGATGTGGCTGCTCATGCCTGTGGCATTGGCGACTTGCACCAGCGTCACCAACACCAGCAACGAGCAGGCGAGGATTCGCGGATAAGGCTTGAGGGCCAGCGCCACTGGATCGGCAATCGCTGGCAGGCGCCAGGACGGGTGCGCGGTGGAGAGCAATGCGCGGCTGAGCCCGGTGATCAGCACGCAGGCATAGACGACTTTCTCGAACTCTTCGGAGAAAGTTTCCAGCACCGGCGGCAGTGCGTCGTGGCGGGTGCAGGCGTAGAACAACAGCTTCAGGGCGATGGCGGTGGTGACGAACGTCGCGATAGCTGAGGCGAAGGCCAAGGCGCTTCTGCGCAGTCGGCCCTCCGCCACGCGATGAATGCAGAACCAGGTCAGCCCGCGCTCAGCCAGACGTCGGCCGAAGGTCCAGATCAGCAGCGCCAACAGCACCAGTACGCAGGTGTAAAACCGCTCGCCCGGCGCCCAGACCGTGGCCCATACGTCAGCCACCTGCTCGACGAACAGTCGCAGGCGCTGGCGGTCGTCTTCGCTTGGATTGACCAGCGGTGTCCAGAAATACGGGCTCAATACGCTGCGGGTGCTCAGGGTCAGTTCGCTTTCCAGCAGGGTGCGGCGGATGCCGGCGATTTGCGTGATCAGGTCGGCGGCGTTCTGTTTCAGTGCGGCGAGGCTTTTCAGGGTGCCATCGATCTTGCTTTTCTGCTCCGCCAGCGCCGCCCGCTGCGCGACGATATCGGCTTGCTCGGCGGCCACCTCGGCGTCTGGAGCGGTGCCGAGCACGCCCAGTTGCACCGCCAGTTGCGCCTGTTGCGGCAACAGCGCTGCTGACAATCGATCGACATCGAGAATGAACGCCTGCACCCGATCCTGCGGGCCTTCGAGCTGGTTGTAATTATTTGCCGCCGAAATCTGCTGCTTGAGCCCGTCCAGGCGTTGTTGCAGGGCTTGCAGATCGCTTTGCGAAATCACTGGTAGCGGCGCTGCGCCTGTGTTTGCCGGCGCGCCAAGGTCCGCCGCCCACAGTGCAGCGCTGCCCGGCATCAGCAGTAGGAACAGAATGAAAAACAACGACTTGAATGAACAGCGCATGGGGGCGGCGGGCTCGAGTGGATCACACAGTCTATGAGGGTAGGTGATCGCGCCGAACGGGGCGGAAAACTTTCTCTGCAAGAGGCGCTTACACGCTCATCAAATCCGGCGGAATGATCCGCGCCGCGAGCGGTCAACCGGCAATAACAGCTTCGAGAACATGCCATGTCCATTGCCAAGGAAACCATTGAATACCTGCGCCAACATTCGTTGATCATCACCACCGCCGAATCCTGCACGGCCGGGGAAATCGTCATGTTGCTGTCGGAAGTCCCCGGCAGCGGCGAGCTGATCGAGTGCGGCTATGTGGTCTATTCGCCGCAAGCCAAGCAGCGCCTGCTGCACGTCAGCCCGGCGACCATGGACACCTTCAATCTGACCAGCGTGGAAGTGGCCAGTGAAATGGCCATCGGTGCGTTGCGCGACAGCACCGCCAACGTTGCCGTCGCCACCACCGGCATTCTCGGACCCGATGATATGGACGGCATCAAGGCCGGTACGGTGTGTTTCGCCTGGGCATTCCAGTTCGATGACAAACATTTTCTGTTCAGCACCCAGCAATGGTTTGCCGGATCGCGCAGTGAAGTGCAGACCCTCGCTTCTGAATTCGCCCTGCAGCAGTTGCCGGACTATCACCGTCGCGCCTTGCGCGGCGAAGGAGGGTGGCGCCGATGAAGCACGACGCTGAGCATCCCGATCTGCGCAGTCGGCAGTTCCCGGTGCAGGAGGACATGGCCTATCAGTTGAAGGTCTGGCGCTTCGAGCACATTGGTTGGTATCTGCTGGTGCTGTGCATGCTGCTGGGCCTGTTGGGGCTGTTTTCCCGTGGCGTGCTCAGTTCGCAGGACGCCCGCAGCGCCGATGGCAAAGTCCAGGTCGAGTACGAGATGTTCCACCGCAACGGCTCGACCAACCCGCTGAAACTCAGCGTACACACGGCGCCTGAAGCCACTGTCGAACTCGACATCGGTGGCGAGATGCTCGATGGCTTCAGCGTCGAAACCATGCAACCGGCCCCGATGCGTATGCGCAGCTCAAAACAGGGCATGCGCTTGTGGTTGCAGGCGGATGCGCAAGGGCAGGCGACGCTCTATGTGACGCTGCGCGGTGACGGATTGGGCCTGTTTCGCAGCCAAATCCGGGTGCCGGGCTCGAGCGAAGTGAAGCTTACTCAATTCATTTATCCATAGGTGACCCATGGACTCGGTGTTGCGCGCACTCGCGATGTATCTGGCACTGATGGTGCTGTTCAAAATTGCCGGCCGGCGTTCGCTGGCCGAGTTGACGACGTTTGATTTCGTCCTGCTGATGATCATCGGTGAAGCCACCCAGCAAGCGCTGCTCGGTGATGATTTTTCTCTGACCAATGCGTTTCTGGTGATCATTACGCTGATCGCTGTGGATGTCGGTTTTTCCCTGCTCAAACAGCGTTCCAGTTGGGTGTCGCGGCTGATTGATGGCGAGCCGACGATCATTGTCGAGAATGGCAAGCTGTTGCACCGGCGCCTGCGCCATGCGCGGCTGGTCGAGGCAGATGTCATGGAGGCGGCGCGCTCCAGTCAGGGCATAGAAACCATCGACCAGATCAAATTCGCAATCATCGAACGCAACGGCAAGATTTCCGTGATCCGCCAGGATCCGGAAGGCGGCTGAACCTTTGACGCCGCACGGCCGCAATTTTTTTGAACGCTGAAAAAGCCTCACAGCCCAATGCTTACAAGTCATCGGAGGATTGCGAAATGAACGAGGCAGCCAGTTACTTCTCCATCGCCGTGGCGGTGATCATTCTGCTGGTCGATCTGTGGGCGATTGTCAGTGTGTTTCGCAGCAACAAAAGCGTCGGCGTCAAAGCCGCCTGGGCGATCGGCCTGATTGTATTCCCGGTGCTCGGCCTGATCGTGTGGGGCATCGCCGGCCCGCGCGGCGTCAAGGAAGGGCCTTCGTCGCCGGAGCACAGTAAGGGTTGAGAACCCTGATTTGCGCACATCCGGAAAATGGGAGGTGAACGATGAAAGCTGTTGTATTTCATGGCGTCGGGGACATCCGCCTGGACGATGTGCCCGAGCCAACCATTCAAGCGCCGACCGATGCCATCGTCAGGCTGACCGCGTCGGCCATTTGCGGCACCGATCTGCATTTCATTCGCGGCAGTGCGCCGGACATGCAGCCCGGTACGATCCTCGGGCATGAAGGTGTGGGGATTGTCGAAGCACTTGGCGAAGACGTGCGCAATCTCAAGGTTGGCGATCGCGTGCTGATTCCTTCGACCATTGCCTGCGGCAACTGCTCGTACTGCCGCGCCGGCTATTTCGCCCAGTGCGACGTGGCCAACCCCAACGGTAAAACCGCTGGCACGTCATTTTTTGGCGGGCCGAAAACCACCGGGCCGTTCGATGGCCTGCAAGCCGAGAAAGCGCGCATCCCTTTCGCCAACATTGGTCTGATCAAACTGCCGGACGCCATCACCGACGATCAGGCGATTGCCATGTCGGATATTTTTCCCACTGCCTGGTTCGGCGCCGACATGGCCCGGATCAAGGACGGCGACACGGTGGCGGTGTTCGGCTGCGGGCCGGTCGGGCTGTTTGCGATTATCAGCGCGAAGCTGATGGGCGCCGGCCGGGTGTTCGCCATCGATGGCCTGGAAGATCGCCTCGCTCGCGCGCAGGCATTGGGTGCCGAGTGCATCAACTTCGAGAAAGAAGATCCAGTTGAAACCATTGCGCGCCTGACTGCGGAAATTGGCGTGGATCGGGTGATCGAGGCCGTGGGCATCGACGCCAACCATTCCCATCACGGCCATCACCATCCTGCGCAGTGGCAACCGGGCGATGCGCCTTCGCAAGCGCTGGAATGGGCGGTCAAGGCTGTGGCCAAGGCCGGCACGATTTCCATCATCGGTGTCTATCCCGCCGGGTTCGACAGCTTCCCGATCGGCGAAGCGATGAACAAGAACGTGCGTATCAACATGGGCAACTGTCATCACCGCAAATACATTCCCAAGCTGATCGAAATGACCCTCGCCGGGCGCGTCGATCCAGCGAAAGTGCTGACGCAGGACGAGCCTTTGACTGACGCGATTTCGGCGTTCAAGGCGTTTGATCAACATCAATCCGGCTGGATCAAGGTCAAGCTGGAACCGGGTAGCGATACCACTGCTGACAGGAGATCGTCATGAAAAAAATCTGCGTATGTCTGGGGTTCTGCTCGATGTTTCTGTTGAGCGGCTGCTTCGATTCCAACGATGCACCCAACAAGGACGGTGACAAAAGCAAACCGTCGGTGCAGATGCAGACCGAGAAGCCTGAGGAGGGCAAGTAACTGCTGGCAAATAATCCCTGTGGGAGCGAGCCTGCTCGCGAAGGCGTCAGGTCGGACAACTCTGTGCTGACTGATGCTCCGTTTTCGCGAGCAGGCTCGCTCCCGCACTGGTTCAGTTCGAGTAGCGGTATTCCAGCCATGCCCAATACAGTAAAGCCACAGCACTGACCCCACCCCCGAGAAAACACACCGCCACCCAGCCAGAGTGCGCATAGGTATACGTAGCCGCGATAGCGCCCAAACCACTGCCCACCGAGTAAAAGCACATATACGCACCGACCAGTCGGCTCTGCGCATCGGGCCGTGCGGCGAAGATCAGGCTTTGATTGGTCACGTGCACCGCTTGCACGGCGAAGTCGAGCAGGATCACTCCGACAGCCATGGCCAGCAGCGAACTGTCGACAAATGCGATGGGTAGCCAGGACAGCGTCAGCAGCGCCAGGGCGATGCCGGTGGTGCGATTGCCCAAGCCGCGATCGGCCAGGCGCCCAGCCCGTGCGGCGGCGAGCGCGCCCGCCACTCCGGCCAGACCAAACAGGCCGATCTGCGTGTGGGACAACGACAGGGGCGGGGCGCTGAGCGGCAGCACCATCGACGTCCACAACACACTGAAGGCGGCGAAAATCAGCAGGGCGAAGATGCCGCGGACGCGCAGTACCCGCTCAGTCAAAAACAATTCCAATACCGAGCGCAGCAGTCGCCAGTAACTGCCCTGCGCGGGCGGTTTTGCCGAGGCGGGCAGGGTGCGCCATAACAGCAGGGCCAAGCCGATCATCATGACTGCCGAGACAAAATACACGCCGCGCCATCCGGCCAGATCAGCCACTACGCCGGAAACGAAACGCGCCAGCAAAATGCCCAGTACCACGCCACTGGTGACGGTGCCCACCGCGGCGCCGCGCTGCTGCGGGCGAGCAAGGCTGGCGGTGCAGGCGACCACCACTTGCACCACCACCGCCAGCAATCCCACCAGCATCATGGCACCGAGCAACACTCCCCAGCTCTCGGACAGGCCCACGGCACACAGCGCCGTCGCAGACAAAAGCAGTTGGCTGACGATGAGTTTCTTGCGATCGAGCAGATCACCCAGCGGCACAATGAACAGCAGCCCGACCGCATACCCGGCTTGCGTGGCCGTGACCACTACGCCGATCGCCCCCGGTGGAACCCCGAGGCTGGCGGCCATCGATTCCAGCAATGGCTGTGCGAAGTAAACATTGGCCACCGCCATCGCGCAGGTGATTGCAAAGAAAAAAGTCTGCAAACGACTCAGCCCGGTCGTTGCGCTGTCAGTTGCGGCTTGCGCATTGACCGGGTTTTGCGTCTGACACGGCATCCTTGCTTCCTCGTAGTGTGGTTTTGAATTGAAACCGAGGCGTTGATCTTTATTCATTCGGGTTGTTAAATGCAACCACATTCAGTAGCTGATCCATCAGGAATCACATGGCCCGACAACAAACATTGGCACAGAGCGAATGCCCGGTGGCCCGAACCCTCGAAGCCATTGGCGATCGCTGGGCCTTGATGATCATTCGCGATGCGTTCGATGACGTGCGCCGGTTCAGCGAATTCCAGAAACGTCTGGGCCTGGCCAAGAACATCCTCACGGTCAAACTGAAAATGCTCGTCGAGCTCGGCGTGTTGCAGATTCAGCCCGCGTCGGACGGCAGTGCCTACAAGGAATACGTGCTCACCGACATGGGCCGCGCGGTGTTCCCCATCGTCGTCAGCCTGCGGCAGTGGGGCGAGCGCTTCCTGTTCGCGGAAGGCGAGGAGCACTCGATTCTGCTCGACAACGAACGGGCCGAGCCCGTTGAGACTCTCGTCGTGCGCTCCAAGGCGGGCGCGGTGCTGGCCCCGGCGGACTGTCACCGAAAAGTGGTGACGCGCCGGCAATGAAGCCGGGCAGATAGCCGTGGCGTGTATTCACAGCCGCGCTATCTCCATGGCATGAAAAGTCGAGTCGGCAACCGCCGGGTTTTTGATCTAGGCTGTTTTCGATCCTCGATCAGCAGCGGTGCGCCGTTGCCATATTTCCAGCAACGCAATTACCGGAGTGCCTGATGAGCCTTTCACCTTTCCACCTCGCCATCCCGGTCTACGATCTTGCCGCTTGCCGACGTTTTTACGGTGAAGTGTTCGGCCTGGAGGAGGGCCGGTCCAGCGCGCAATGGGTCGACTTCAACTTCTACGGCCACCAATTGGTGATCCACGAACAGCCGAAAACGGCTGCCCAGCAAAGCATTAATAGCAACCCGGTAGACGGTCACGACGTACCGGTCCCGCACTTCGGCATCATTTTGCAGTGGGAGCAATGGGAGGCACTGGCCGAGCGGCTGAAGTCATTCGGCACGCAATTCGTGATCGAGCCCTACATTCGATTCAAGGGTCAGGTCGGCGAACAGGCGACCATGTTTCTACTCGATCCCTGCGGCAATGCGCTGGAATTCAAGGCGTTCAAAGACATGAGTCAGGTGTTTGCCAAATGATCACAGCGTAGTGATCTGCCCGTTGCGATCGCGCTCATAAACCTTGTTGGCCTGCAGCTTCTCCTTCAGCCAGCGCTCGGCCGTGCCCAAGGCCCGTTGGCGCGCCCACAATAGATCGACGCCGATTTGCCAGTCGGTATGCGGGTACGCCGACAGCTGCAACTCGACCAGTTCGCCATTACCCAGTTCACGCTGGATCAGCTGGCGCGGCAGAGTCGCCCAACCGAGGCCGGCGCGGACCATTTCCAGCAGGGCCAGATAGCTTTCCGCTTGCCACAGTTGCGTCGAACGCAGGTATTCACTGCTCGGCAGTTTGCTGGCGTGCGCACTGAAAGCCAGGCGCCGGTGCACGTGCAAATCGTCGAACGTGACATTGTCCAGTTTCGCCAGCGGATGATCGGGATGGCAGACGTGCAGCATGATCAGTTTGCCCAGTTGCTGAAACGCCAGTTCCCGAGGATAGCCCGGCTGCGAAAACGCCACGCCCAGCACCGCCTCGCCACTGCTGACCAGTTCGCTGACATCACCGTAGACCGGGTGACGAATGATCAGATCGACAAACGGGAAGGCCTGCTCGAACGCTTGCAGCACCGGCATGATCGGGCCGTACGGCGTTTCAATCGCCAGGGTCAGGCTCGGTTCGACGCTGTCCGAGAGGCAATCGGCGTGGGCCTCGAAGGTCATGCAGCGCTCCAGTACCGCCTCTGCCTGCACCAGCAATTTATGCCCGCTGGCGGTGAGGGCAGGGCTGCGATTGCGGCGGTCGAACAACTCGACGCCAAGGTCGGTTTCCAGATTGGCAATAGCCGCGCTGATAGTCGACTGCGTCTTGCCCAGCTTGCGCCCGGCGGCGGAGAACGAGCCGCTTTTCACCACCTGGACGAACATCAGCAACTGATCGAGTGAGAAGCGCACGCGGTGTACTCCGGGTTTGAGCGAGACGGCGATTGTGCCGCGTCTTTGCCATCGAAAAAAGCGATGGTTGCCAATTTGTTTCATCGGTAAAAACATTCAAGGATGACCTCGCGTCTTCGAACGCCGGGGCCGATTCTCTCTCTGCATCTGTCCCTGAGCGCCCGCGATTACAACCAACGCTGCCCCTTCAGGAGCTTGTGCCATGACTACACAACGCGTTCACCCGGTCGACGAGATGTTGCCCCTGCGGCAGCTTTTCACCTTCGGTCTGCAGCATGTTCTGGTGATGTATGCGGGAGCGGTGGCGGTGCCGCTGATTCTCGGCAGTGCGATGGGGCTGACGTCGGCTCAGGTGGTTTTACTGATCAACGCCAACCTGCTGACGTCCGGTGTGGCGACGCTGATTCAGACCCTCGGTTTCTGGAAGTTTGGCGCGCGTTTACCATTGATTCAGGGCTGCTCGTTCATTGCGCTGGCGCCGATGATCATGATCGGCAAGGAGTTCGGCCTCAGCCAGATCTTCGGGGCGGTGATCGCCGCCGGCTTCCTGACCATCGCACTGGCGCCTGTGTTCAGCCGCTTGCTGCGATTCTTTCCGCCCGTGGTGATTGGCAGCCTGATCACCATCATCGGTATTTCACTGATGCCGGCGGCGGCAATCTGGCTGGGTGGCGGTAATCCCGATTCGCCCGACTTCGGTCGCCCGGCCAATCTGCTGCTGGGCCTGGCCACGGTCAGTGTGACGCTGGTGATTTATGCGACATTCAGCGGTTTCATCGGCAATCTCAGTGTGCTCATCGGCTTGTTTGTCGGCAGCCTGATCGCTGCCGCCTGCGGCATGACGCACTTCAATCGGGTCAGCGAGGCGGCGTGGTTCGAGTTGAGCGCGCCAATGGCGTTCGGTCCGCCGGAATTTTCTCTGGTACCGATTCTGATCATGACCCTGGCGATGCTGGTGATCATGGCCGAGACCACTGGCAACTGCCTGGCCATCGGCAAACTGGTCGGCAAACCGACTACGCAGCAGACCCTCGGCAACGCCTTCCGCGCCGACGGCTTGTCGACCATGCTCGGTGGTGTGTTCAACAGCTTTCCCTATAACGCCTTCACGCAAAACACCGGCCTGATTGCGCTTTCGAGCATCAAGAGCCGCTTCGTCGTCGCCGCCGCTGGCGCGATCATGGTTTTGATGGGCTTGTTCCCCAAGCTCGGCGCGTTGATTGCGGCGGTGCCCACTCCAGTGCTGGGCGGCTGCGCAATCGTCATGTTCGGCATGACCACGGTGGCGGGCATTCAGGAATTGTCACGGGTGCAGTTCGAGGGCACACGCAACGCCATCATTGTTGCGGTGTCGGTCAGCGTCGGCGTCTTGCCAATGTCGTTTCCGGCCCTGTTCGAACACGTCGGCCCGACGCTGAAACTGGTGCTCGATAGCGGCATTTTCCTCGGTGCGATCACCGCCATTCTGCTCAATGTTCTGCTCAACAAACAAAAACCATCGACCGACGCCGTCGGCGCTTCCACGGCCGAACTGGCTGACTGACCTTTGTCTTTTTCCACTGCCCAGGAGTTACCCATGAATCAATTCACTCAGCTTGTCCCGGCCGGCGTCAGCGATCTGGACCTGGCATTGCTGCGCCAGACCATCGCCCTGTCGCAGGCGTCGAAACAACGTGGCCGGCACCCGTTTGCGGCGCTGGTGGCGGACCGCGACGGCAAGGTCATTGCCGAAGCGGGCAACAATTCGATGCCGCCGGAAGGTGATCCCACCCAGCATGCCGAACTGGTCGCGGTCGCTGCGGCGGCGAAGCGGTTGTCACCCACGGAGCTGGAGGCGTGCACGCTGTACACCAGCGCCGAACCTTGCTGCATGTGCGCGGGCGCGGTGTATTGGACCGGAGTCGGGCGAGTGGTGTATGCGTTGTCGGAACATGCTTTGCTCGGGCTGACCGGCGATCATCCGGAGAACCCGACGTTCTCGTTGCCGTGTCGCGAAGTGTTTGCCAGAGGGCAGCGCACGGTCAGTGTCTTCGGGCCGATGCTGGAGGCAGAGGCGGCTGAGCCGCATAAAGGGTTCTGGTCTTAGTTGTCATGGATCGTTCCCACGCTCCTGCGTGGGGACGCACCCGCTGACGCACCCGCTGACGCTCTGCATCACTTTTACTTCGCCGGGATGACATCCACACATTCCCCAGCGGAATGCCCCCCATGAAATCATTGGATTTTTCTTCTCCACGCTCACCGCGTAGCGTGTCGCAAAGACAAGGAGAATCGCCATGACCCAACCCGCCACTGACGCCGCCGGCAAATTCGACACCTCCCGCGCCAATGAATATGCCCGGCAAAGCCGCATTGCCCTGGCTGGCTACGATGCCTGTCACGACCTGTCGGCCTGCATGCTCGCCGCCAGCCTTGGGCAGTCGCGTTCGGCAAACGTGCTGGTGGTGGGCGCGGGGGGCACCGCGCAGGAAATCATCGCCATGGCCGCGCTGGAGCCGGATTGGCACTTCACTGCGGTCGATCCTTCCGGGCCGATGCTCGATGCTGCGACCGAACATCTGCGCGCCAATGATCTATTGCACAGAGTCCAGATACATCTCGGTCATGTCGAAGACTTGCCGGCCGACGCATCTTTCGACGCCGCCACCCTGATCGGTGTACTCCATCACCTGGGCGGTGATGAGGCCAAGCAACAAATACTGCGCTCCATTCAGGCCCGCCTCAAACCCGGCGCGCCATTGATCGTGGCCGGCAATCATTACGCTTACGCCAGTCAGCCGTTGCTGCTGCAAGCCTGGAGCCAGCGCTGGCGACAGCAGGGCGCAACCGCTGACGAGGTGCAGGCGAAACTCGGTAAGATTTTGCAGGGCGCTGATCCGCCGCACTCGGAGGCGGCGGTGCAGGCTTTGTTACATGGTGCCGGATTCGGCGATGCAACACGGTTTTTCAGCAGTCTGTTCTGGAGCGCCTGGCTGACGTGCAAGCTCAGCCAGGCGACCCGACTTGCCTAAGCCTCCGTCCAGTCCAGCGCTGCCGTCTCGCGCCATTTCACGTCGGTAATCCCATAGCGCTCGGCCTGGGGTTTGGAAACCACTTTCAACGGTGGTTTACCTGGTTTGGGAATCGGCGCAATACCGGCGTCACAGCTCGCCCAATGCCAAGCGTCGGCGTTGCGCATACTCTTGGCGCGGATGACGAATGATTTTGGCTGGTCGTGATGTTTGTATTCGATGACGAAAATATCGGTGCTACGCATGAGTTCCTCCTTACGCTCATACGTAAATGATTTTGTCCGACAAGAAAAATTCAAAGGATTTTCTGGCCGGATGATCAGCGTCACTCAGCGCTCTAAAACGCGGTTCTTCATGAAGCCGCGCAGGTTCATCAGGAACAGGCAGAGCTGCAGAACGATCAGCGCGTAAGCCCCGGCATGGACGCCCCAGATCACCCACAGCAAATTGCTCAGACTGAAACAAACGAAACCGCTCATGCGCCGTTGCGGTCGTTGCGAACCGATCAGCCACGCGGCCAGAACGGTAACCAGCATCGCCGGCCATTGCACCCAATCCAGATATGCCAACGCTCTGTCCTCTGCACAGATTTGTTTGATGCAGAAAGGGTACACAGCAACCGAAGGATGGTCACCGCCCGCACGGCTCTGCGTAGCAATGGCGGTGAAAAAGGTTTCGCCCGGCAGAAGCCGGGCGAAGATTTCAGGCGCGCAATCAGTAATCCCAAATCGCAGGTATCCAACGGAAAGCAGCACCATTGATCGCGACCCTACCCACCGAAGGGAAGGCCAGATGCGTGGCGACGAACAGCTCGCCGCTGGCGGCGGCTTCCTTGAGCATGCGCACGCGCACTTCCACCGATTTGGCCGGATCGTGTTCGAAACCGTTGTGCCAGTCGGGGTGATCGAACGCCACCGGGAACAATGCGTCACCGGCAAAGGTCAGGCGCTCGCCACCGGAGTTGACGTAGACCACGCAGTGCCCTGGCGTATGACCACCGGTGAGTTTTGCAACTACGCCAGGTGCAACCTGACATTCGTCTTCGAAGATGTGCAACTTGCTTTCATAGTGGTCGATGAACGCGTTGGCGGTGCTGCGCAGGACGTCTGGTACTGGTGCGGGCATGTCGGTGCTGGTGAAGTCTGGCGTGGACCAGAAATTCACTTCGGCCGCGGTGACGTGGATGCGCACGTCGTGACGCAGACGGCTCTTCACCGAGTCGACCAGCAGGCCGCCGATATGGTCCATGTGCATGTGCGTGATGACGATATCAGTGATGTCGGCGAGATCCACCCCGGCAGCGGCCAGGCGCTTGGGGAACTGCCCGGCACGCGGGAAACCGGGGAATTGGCCACCGAGGCCGGAGTCGACGAGGATGACTTGTTCGCCGCTACGCACCACCAGCACGTTGAGCGCCCAGTCGAAGGCGTCAGGGCCCAGATACATTTCCTTGAACCAGGCGGCACGGTCGGCGGGGTCGGCATTGGTTGACATGGTCTGGGTCGGCAACGGCAACACGCCGTCGCTGATCACCATCACGTCAATGTCGCCCAGGCGCAGGGCGTAGCGCGACGGCACCAGTTCTTCGCTTTGCGTTTGCAGGGCCACCGCGCGGTTGGCGGTGAAGGAATCCAGATGCAGGGTCATGGTGTTCTCCTTGTTTTCAGGGCTAAAGCGGAGGTGAAATCAGGCTACAGGGATCAGCGGATCGGCGGCCGCGAGGGCAGCGCGACGATCTGCGGCGGGCGGGTAGATCCACACCGTGTTGATCTGCGTCTTCAGCTCTTTGGCTTCGGCCTTCACCAGCTTCAGCTGACGATCCCAGCCTTCGGTGTATACCGCGCCCCAGGCGCCCAGATCCAGGCAAGTCACGTACTTGGGCTGGCGATACATTGTCGGAGCGACGCCGAGGAGATCGGCGGCGGCGTTGTTGCCGGCGTAGCGACCCAGGCTGATCGCGTGCTGGCAAGACATCGCAGCATAGTTGCCGAAGTCGTCTGTGGCGGCGCGAGCGACATCACCAGCGGCAAAGACGTGATCGATGCCGTGCACCTTGAGGTTGCCATCGACGTGCAGGCGGCCCTGGCCATCGCGTTCGGCGTCGAGTTGTTCGGTGAGCGGGCTGGCGCGGAAACCTACGGTCCAGATCACGGTCTGGCTTTCGATGTGGCGGCCATCGGCGAGGGTGACGCCATTGGCATCCACAGCGGCAACGCTGGCATCGACGATCCATTCGATACCCAGGTCATTGGACGCCTCGATGATCGACGGGCGAATGCCATCACCCATGGTCGCGGCGATGTCCTTGCTGCGATCGACAATGATCACGCGCAGGTCTTGATCCTCACCGATGATCGCACGCAGGCGCGCCGGCATTTCCGTCGCAGTTTCAATCCCGGTGAAACCGCCACCGGCGACCACCACGGTGTTGCGCGCAACACTGGGCGGTTGGTTGCCGAGGGCGATGAGATGGCGTTCCAGACGCGCCGAGGATTCGATCTGATCGACATCGAACGCATGCTCCTTGAGGCCAGGCACCGGAGGCCGAGCGAGCTGGCTGCCGCTGGCGAGAACCAGCCGATCGTAGGCCAGTTCACCCGGACGCCCGGCCTCGTCGCGGTAACCGACTCGGCGCGCCCGGGCGTCGATGCTTTCAGCGGTGCCTTTGACGAAGCGCACACCCACCGCATCGAACAGCGCGTCGAGCGGCGCGTACATGCTGTGCACGTCCGGCTCGTAGAAGCGCGGGCGAATACGCAATTCGGCTTGCGGGGCGAGCAGCGTGATCTCGACATCCTGACGGGCATGCATATCCAGCAAACGCGCAGCGCTCAGCGCGCTCCACAGCCCGCCGAACCCTGCACCGATCACCAATAATTGCTGTTTCATAATGTGCTCCCTGACGCTGATGGATGGATGACACCCGAGCCCGGCGCGGACTCTGGCGTGACGATCAGTGGCCGCCGCAACTGCTTGCCGTACTGCCTGGCGCTCAATCGTTCGCCGTCGAGAGTCATGCTAGGGCGGGGAGGATGCGGGCGCAGTTGTCCATCGGTGTGCGTGGGGTACGCATGGGTGGAAGAGGGGTATACGAAGGTATGGGGGGGCGAGGTGGGAATACCGGGCGAGGTGTTGTTCGAAACGAACATCGCCGCGATCGGCGAAGTCCTTTCGGGTTATGCCTTTTTCGGAGCTGGTGAGAATCAAGGAATCGATCAACCGCGCGGTGCAGAACAACATTCGCAGCTTTCTGGTCAGCTTGGACAGCGCCCACCTGGCTCGCTGAAATGGGCGACGCAGCGCAGGTGCCAGCACGCCTGCGCGGCCGATGCCGTTGTTCAGTCTGTGGGCACTACGTTATCCAACGCTTTGTTGACGGCCAATTCTCCTAGCATGACCACCTGCGCGATGCCCAACAGGGTATTGCGTCGTGAACCCTCCAGCATTCCGGCGAAATCGCTGAGCATCACCGTGGCGGAAGCCAGGGATTCGCAAGCGTTGACCAACAGTGATTCTGTGTCGGACTCAGGATTGACCATAAACAACGTGTTGGGACTGTAGGGCGTGGCGTTGATCTTGGCCGGCGCGAGGTAATGGTCGAGCGCGCGCTCGGCGGCGTCGTGAAGTTTTTTTGAATGGAAGGATTCATAAGGCGATACCGATTCGGTGACCGGCGGATGGGACGGTGTCTGTGACATCAGCTGAAACTCCGATGAGCGCCGCTTGAGCGTCTGGGTATGAGGACGACGCGCCACGGCTGTGGTGCGTCCGCTGGCAGTGAGGGGAGCACGCCCCCTCATGCCTCGATGGCCGGCTAGTTCGACACGCGTCGGCTGTCGAGCACGCGATTGACGATGAGCTCACTCAACATGATCACCTGCTGCAACATCAGCAGCGATCGACGCTGTGGATGGTCAATCACGCCGCCGATTTCGCGGGCCGTGTCATTGGCGGCTGCCAGCGATTCACAGGCTTCGACGAGCAACGTTTCCTCATCCACCGTCGGGTCAATGAGAAAGATCCTGCCTGGCTGGCGCTTGGGAATGGTGGTTTTGAGCGTCTGAGGGTCGAGGTAAAAGTTGATGGCGCGAGCAGCCGCATCTTTTATCCGCTGAGGTTCCAGAGCAGGGTCGTACGGGATTGAATCCGCTTCCGGCGGGTTTGGGGTTACTTTGAACATTGATGAAGCTCCTAACACATTTAAGGGAGGCTTCACCCTTTCGCTACCAAACGAAGGGTGGCGGCCATGCACAGGTTGGTAGACCGGGTGTTAGGATCCGGCGCGCCATAGGACGCCCTATACATGGCCACCGCAAATCCGAGACAGAAATCTCGACGGCAGATCTGTATATCTAACACTGCGGGCTACCAAACCCGATCACCTATTTCAGTGACCGACAAACGATAGGACCCGCAGCCTAGACGCACAAGCCGGCGGATTCTGAAGTACCCGTAGGCAGCGGCGCAAGGCGTTGTAGGCTTTTTGGAGGAGAAATCGGTGTAATTTAAACGTGCTTGCCAAGTCGTGTTTATGCGCTGTACGTGCCTGCTCATCTCACCTTTTCAGAATATCGGAGACCCGAATCTGTTTAGCCGATCTCAAGGCCGTTGCGCCGTGGGGCGGAGAAAGCCGTAGGCGTTGACGGAGCCGTCCGGCAACGTTTTTACGTTGACACGAACACGCGTTCGGCCGGTTTCAAGCGTGGCGTATTGCTCGTCCTTATAGAAGGCACTGTCCGGGGCGATGCTGGTGTTGGGCATCAATAGCGCGACGGTGCCCACGGCAGCGCCTGCTGCCATGGCGCCTGCGCCGTCGAGTAGGCCTAGCGCGAGTGAGCCACCCAGCCGATGGGCAACGGCACTACCGGTTGCGGAGCCGCCGACAAACTGGAGGGGCGTGCCTTCGGCGGTAATCGCTGCGCCAGTGGCCAACACGGCCCATAGCCCGTAGTCCGCCAGTTTTTCAACGGGGACGAACCCTGTCGGGTTGCTGTGGTTGATTTCGCCGTCGGGCAGGTTGCAGCTTTTGGCGAAGACGCAACCCTTGAGGTCGGGTTTCGCGTCTGGCGCTGGCGGGAGTTCTTTGTATTGCGCCCAGTGTTGGGCGTTTAGGTCGACAGGTTCGACGCCGGTGTTGCGGTAACCCTTGGGTGGGTTGGGGACGTAGCCGCTCAATCCTTGGTTCCTTGTTCTGGTCCTTTTTGAACGGGGTGGAGGGTGAAAGGCGGAGTTTGCAGTGGCAATTAGTGGCGCTTTGATTCTAGATTCTGAGGCGCCTCTCATTTCCGTGTGATCAAGTCAGCGCTTAAGGAAATGGGGTAGCTCAACTACCTCCGTAATCTCTGGAGCTTCCCCTCGCTCCCAGCCCTCTCCTCGAGGAGAGGGAGCCGACCGTGTTGTCTTCTGTCAGAAATCGGCCTGATCGACCGAGTCGATAGGGGGCTATAAATCCAGGCGACACGCAATTCAATGCGATCAGGGCCTTATCAAGTGTTTTCAGATTTACGCGGTGCAAACTCAACCCAGGCAAGTAGCTCGTCCGCCGCAAAGGGTTTACGCAGGCAGGCAACGACATCGGCTTCTCGAAACTTGGCGCAAAGCAAACCACTCTGATCCGCCGACACAAAAATCACCGGCATCCGCCAGCCTCGCGCCCGCAGTGCATCCAGCATCTGCAAACCACCCATGCCCGGCATCTGAATATCGGAGATCAAACAATCAGTCTGCACCGGCCCGTCCGAGTCAAGGTAGTCCGCCGGCGCCGCATAGCAGAACACCTGATACCCCGACGCCCGCAGCAGGCTGCTCAGCGATGTGCGCATTGCCTCGTCGTCGTCCACTACCGCAATGACATGCGTCTTGTGCATAACGCTCCCGGGCCGGGCGGCCGAGCTGGTGACTCCTGTCGTTCTTGCACCATACGCTGATGGCCAGCGGGCAAAACTATACGTAGGTATAGCGGTTCAGCCATCGCGGCTGAAGCGACTGCGGTAGTCGCGCGGGGAGATCGACAGGTGGCGCTGGAAGCAGGCGCGCAGGCGTTCTTCATCGTTGAAGCCGCAGATGCGGGCGATTCGTTCGATTTTGTGCGGGGAGTTTTCCAGTAGGCGTTTGGCCGCTTCGAGTCGGAACAGCTCGAGCGCTTTCGACGGTGTGCGCCCGGTGCGCGCTTTATAGACCCGCGTGAAGTTGCGCAGGCTCATTGCGGCTTGCTCGGCGAGGCGCTCCACTGTCAGATTCGGATCGCCGAGGCGCTCCATGAGCCAAAGGTGCAGATCATCGAACATTGCAGCGTCCTGCGCCTGCGATTGCAGCAGCGTGCTGTATTGCGCCTGGCCGCCGGGGCGTTTGATGTACACCACCAATTCCCGCGCGACTTGCAACGTCACTTCACGGCCGCAATCGGCCTCGACCAGCGCCAGCGCCAGATCGATCCCGGCGGTGACTCCGGCCGAGGTCCAGACCTTGCCTTGCTGAATGAAGATCGCGTCGGCATCTACCTCGACCGCTGGAAAGCGATCGCGCAAAGCGTCGCACATCGCCCAGTGAGTGGCAGCGCGGCGGGCGTCGAGCAATCCGGCCTGAGCCAGCAGAAACGCACCACTGCACACCGAGACCACGCGGCGGGCGAGGTGAGCATGGTCCTGCAGCCAGTCGCTCAGTTCGCGGTGCTTCTCAAGGGTCTGGCAGATGTCAGGGGCGCCGGGCACGACCAGCGTGTCCAGCGCGGCGGTGTCGAGCGTGGTTAACGCTTGGGTGTCGATGGCCAGCCCTTCGACGGTCTGGATCAAGCCACCGTTGAGGCTGGCGGTGTGCAGTTGATATCCAGACTGCCCGCGCTCGGCCATGGCTTTGCTCGCGGCCCAGAACACGGTTTGCGCACCGCTGAGATCGAGCAGGCTCAGGCGTGGGTAGGCGATGAACACCACGTCGCGCGGAGCCGTTGTAAAAGCGGGATGAGTGGACATCGCGGGCCTGCCTGTTTGCAGCGCTGGCGGCGGACTGCCTCAGCCTGGCCGATTTTCAGGGGTTTCTGGCCGGCCGGCAATGGCGCTGACTGTTAGCCTGATTGCTGACCGTCCGGCAGGTGTCTGGCTGCGGTGGCCATCCTGAACTAGATTTATTGACCAGCCCAACGCGTGCTGCGATCTCGCCGAGGAGACACAATGACCTTGTGGTCGCATTCCAGCCCTGCGCAAAGTCCCGGCGTGCTCGGCGAGCCAGTGGTGTACGTGGTCGATGACGATGCCTCGATGCGCCAGGCGCTCGACAGCTTGCTGCGCTCGATCGGCCTCCAGGTGCAAACCTTCGACAGCGCCGGAGATTTTCTCGCGCAAGCGCAACGTGAGGTACCCGGTTGCCTGGTGCTCGACGTGCGCCTGCGCGGCGAAAGTGGCCTGACGTTTCAGGAACAGATGGAAAAAAACGGCTTGCGCATCCCCGTGGTGTTCATGACCGGCCACGGCGACATCGCCATGAGCGTCAAGGCGATGAAGGCCGGCGCGGTGGATTTTCTGGCCAAGCCGTTCCGTGATCAGGACATGCTCGACGCCGTGGCCAGTGCGTTGGCTCGCGACCGTGCGCGGCTGGCAGCCGAACACTCCGGCGCCGTTTTGTGTCGGGCTTACCAAACCCTGACCGCACGTGAGCGCGAAGTGCTCGGCTTCGTCATTGCCGGGCTGATGAACAAACAGATTGCCGGACAGCTCAACCTCAGCGAGGTCACGGTCAAGGTCCACCGTGGCCAGGTCATGCGCAAAATGGCCGCACGTTCAGTGGCCGATCTGGTGCGTATCGCAGAAGCGCTGGGCATCGAGCCTGTCCAGCGCAACCCCTGAGCGCTGGCGACGTGCAACTCACCGTGCGGCAAAAAACCTGAGCAGTGTTGACGCAGATGGCCAGCAGAAAACAGATTTTGTGGGACGACGGCGAGCGGGTGCTGTCCCGTGAGCGCGGTTCGAATGATGGCAGCCTACTGGCGGTGCGTCCGGCGATGGGCCAGCCACTGCCGAGCACCCTGGAGCGTCTGGCGCATGAATACAGCCTCAGGGACGACCTCAATCCTGCCTGGGCGTTGCAGCCGACAGCTTTCGAGCGTACGGGCACCCGAGTTCGTCTGCTGTTCGACGATCCGGGCGGCGAGCCGTTGTCGCGGTTGCTGGTCGCCCCGCTGGATATCGAAACCTGTCTGGAATTGGCCACGAACATCGCCAAGGCACTGGGCCATATGCATCAGCGTGGTCTGGTGCACAAAGACCTGAAACCGCAGCATGTTTTTGTCCATTGTCATGATGGGCAGGCGCGGCTGACCGGCTTCGGCCTGGCCACGCGCTTGCCACGGGAGCGGCAAGCGCCCACGCCACCGGAATCTATCGCCGGGACGCTGGCCTACATGGCGCCGGAACAAACCGGGCGGATGAATCGTTCGATCGATTCGCGTAGTGATCTGTATGCCTTTGGCGTGACGCTTTACCAGATGCTCACCGGCTCGCTGCCGTTCAGTGCAAATGACCCGACGGAGTGGGTGCATTGCCATATCGCGCGCCTGCCAATGCCCGTATGTGAACGGGTGGCGACGGTGCCGCCGATGTTCTCGCGACTGGTCATGAAACTGCTGGCGAAAACGGCCGAGGAACGCTATCAGAGCGCAGCCGGTGTCGAGCATGACTTGCGCCGTTGCCTCGATGACTGGCGCCGTATGCGGCAGATCGAGACGTTCACGTTGAACGAGCAGGGCGCCTGCGAGCGCTTGCTGATTCCGGAAAAACTCTACGGCCGCGAACACGAAGTGCAAACGTTGATCGATGCCTTCGCCAATGTGGTGCAGACAGGCGCGCCGACACTGGTGCTGGTATCCGGCTATTCCGGCATCGGCAAATCGTCGGTGGTCAGTGAACTGCACAAGGTGCTGGTGCCGTCGCGTGGCTTGTTCGCCGCCGGCAAGTTCGACCAGTACCAGCGCGACGTGCCTTATTCGACCCTGGTTCAGGCCTTTCAGGGGCTGGTGCGGACGCTATTGGGCAAGCGCACCGACGTACTGGCGGGCTGGCGCGAAGCACTGTTGCGGGCACTGGAAGCGAATGCGCGGTTGATCACCGATCTGATCCCCGAACTCAAGCTGATCATCGGCGAGCCGCCGCCCGTGCCTGAGTTGGAGCCGCAACAGGCGCAGCAGCGGTTCCTTCAGGTCTTGCAGCGTTTTATCGGCGTGTTCGCTCAGGCCGAGCATCCGTTGGCGCTGTTCCTTGACGACCTGCAATGGCTCGACGCGGCCACCCTTGATCTGCTCGAAGATATGCTCAGTCGCGCAGAGACCCCTCATCTGCTGCTGGTCGGTGCTTATCGCGACAACGAGGTAGATGGCGATCACCCACTCAGCCGCACACTCAAGACCCTGCATCACGCCGACGTACACATTGACGAAATTCGTCTGGCGCCACTGGCTGGCGCGCACATCGAACAACTGATCAGCGAGTCACTGCGCTGCCCGCCGGCGAGCATTGTCGCGCTGGCGCGGCTGGTACTGGACAAGACCGCTGGCAATCCGTTCTTCGTCATCCAGTTTCTGCACGCCCTGGCCGAGGAGAAGCTGCTGACATACGAGCCTGCGCGCAAGCGCTGGCGGTGGGATGTGCACCTGATCAACGGCAAGGGCTACACCGACAATGTCGTCGATTTGATGGTCGGCAAACTGGCGCGGCTGCCCCAGGAAACCCGCCAGGCGCTGCAACAACTGGCCTGCCTGGGCAACGTCGCGCGTCTCGACACGCTGGCCACAGTCCTTGATGTGCCGGTGCCTCACGTTCACTCCGCATTGTCGCCGGCGGTGCGGCTGGAGTTGGTCGAGCGTCAGGACGGTGCCTACAGGTTTGTGCATGATCGCATCCATGAGGCGGCGTATTCGCTGATCGCGGAAACCGAACGGGCGCAAATGCACCTGCGCATCGGCCGGCTGCTGGCACTGCAAACCCATGGTGAGCGGCGCGAGGAGGCGATCTTCGAGATTGTCGGCCAGCTCAATCGCGGTGCGCATCTGATCAGCCTGCGTGCCGAGCGCGAGCAGCTGGCCGAGTTCAACCTGCTCGCCGGCCAGCGAGCGAAGGCCTCGACCGCTTATACCTCAGCACTGACCTATCTGGGCGCCGGCGCAGAACTGTTGGGCGAGCAGGGTTATGACAGTCGGCATGAACTGGGTTTCGCTCTGGAGCTGAACCGTGCCGAGTGCGAATTTCTCACCGGCCAACTGCAGCTTGCCGACTCGCGCCTGGCGACATTGGCCGAGCGCGCCGTGACCACCGTCGAGCGCGCGGCGGTGGCGTGCATGCAGATGGATGTCTACTTGCTGCTCGATCGCAGTGACCGGGCGGTGACGGTGTGTCTGGCCTTTCTGCGTCAGGTCGGCATCGATTGGCCAGCGCGTCCGGACGATATTCAGGTGCGCGACGAATATCAGCAGGTCTGGACCAGGCTGCGCGGGCGCAGTATCGAGCAGATGATCGACTTGCCGCTGATGGAGGATCCTGCCGCGCGGGCCACCCTCGATGCGCTGGGCAAACTCTTCGCGCCGGCGGTGCAGTCGGATCTGAACCTCGCCAGCCTGACCATTTGCAAAGCGATCAGCCTGAGCCTGCAATATGGCAACTGCGACGCCTCCTGCCTGCTCTATGCCAACTTCGGGCGCGTGTCGGGGCCGCGTTTTGGCGACTATGCCGCTGGTTATCGATTTGGCCGTCTGGGCTGCGATCTGGTTGATCGGCGCGGGCTCACGCGTTATGAAGCGAGCACTTGGTTGTGCTTCTCGATCTTCGTGGTGCGCTGGATGCGGCCAGTGCGCGAGTGCCGCGAACTGTTGCGCCGTGCGCTCAACGCGGCCCATCGCAGCGGCGATCTGCCGTATGCAGCGTTCGCTGGAAACAGCCTGATTTCCGATCTGTTGTTTATCGGCGAGCCGCTGGCCGAGGTGCAGGCGCAAGCGGAATCAGGGCTGGTCTATGCACAAAAGGTCGGTTTCGGTCTGGTGGCGGATTTCATGCGCTGCCAGTTGACGCTGATCCGCATGCTGCGCGGGCAGACGCCGACGTTCGGCTGTTTCGACGATGAGGGGTTCGATGAAACAGCTGTCGAAGCGCATCTGGCCGGTTCGGCGGATCTGGCGCTGGCGCGCGGCAAGTACTGGGTACGCAAGTTGCAGGCGCGCTATCTGGCCGGGGATTACGCGGCGGCCGCTGAGTGCGCGGCCCAGGCGCAGGGACTTTTGTGGGTGGTTTCGGCGTTTTTCGAGGAGGCCGAATACCATTTCTACGCGGCTTTGACCTTGGCGGCCCACGGCGAAACTGACGCCGGTGCTTTGCAGCGTCTGGGTCAACATCATGAACAGTTGCAGACGTGGGCGCGCTTGTGTGCAGAGACCTTCGCCAGTCAGGTGGCGCTGGTCGGCGCGGAAATGGCGCGCGTCACCGGGCAGTTGCTCGAAGCCGAATTACAGTACGAGCAAGCCATTCAATTGGCTCAGGACAATGGTTTGCTCCATATCCAAGCGCTGGCCAACGAACTGGCCGCACGGTTCTACAGCGCTCGCGGTCTGGCCAGGATATTCCGCGTCTACCTGCGCGACGCACGTTATGCCTATCTGCGTTGGGGGGCTGCTGGCAAGGTGCGGGAGCTGGAGCGACGTCATCGTTTTCTGCGTGCCGAAGAGGCGCAACCGAATCCGGTCACCACGCTCATTACGCCAGTTGAACATCTCGACCTGGCAACGGTGCTCAAGGTCTCTCAAGCAGTCTCCGGCGAGATCGTCCTGGACCGTTTGATCGAAACGGTGATGCGCACCGCGATCGAACAGGCCGGGGCCGAGCATGGCCTGCTTATTTTGTTGAACGCCGACGTTCCCTATGTCGCTGCGCGAACCCGTATCGGCGACGGTGCCACGCAGTTGTGCAACGCGCCGCTGCACACGGTGGCGCTGGCAGAGTCGGTGCTCTACCAGACGCTGCGCACCGGCGAAAACCTGTGCCTGGACGACGCGGTTGCCGATCCGCTGTTCGCCGCTGATCCATACGTTCAGCAACGAGGCGCGCGCTCGATCCTTTGCCTGGCATTGATGAATCAGGCGCGGGTCGCCGGGGCGCTGTATCTGGAAAACAACCTGTCCGCCGGGGTGTTCAGCCCGACGCGTCTCGCCGTGTTGCGCCTGGTGGCGTCGCAGGCAGCGATCTCGCTGGACAACGCGCGCCTGTACCGCGACCTCGCCGAGCGAGAAGCGAAGATCCGTCGGCTGGTCGACGCCAACATCATCGGCATCATCGTCTGGGGCGTGGAAGGGGAAATCATCGAGGCCAACGACGCGTTCCTGCGCATGGTCGGTTACACCCGTGATGAGTTGCTTTCGGGCAATGTCCATTGGCGTGACATGACCCCGCCGGCGATGCGCGCTAACAGCGATATTGCACTGGCAACGGCGATCCACACCGGCCGGGCCCAGCCATTCGAAAAGGAGTACATCCGCAAGGACGGCAGTCGGCTGCCGGTGATTGTCGGTCTGGCCGCCTTCGAAGCGAGTCAGCAACAGGGCCTGGCCTTTGTGCTGGATATCAGCGAACGCAAGCTGGCTGAAGAGCAAGTGCGCGAAGGCGAGCGTCGTTATCGTCAGGTGCAAACGGAACTGGCCCACGCCAATCGTGTGGCAACCATGGGCCAGTTGGCCGCATCGATTGCCCACGAAGTCAATCAGCCGATCGCCGCCACGGTGACCCATGCCAATGCCGCGTTGCGCTGGCTCGGTGCAAAGCCACCAAATATCAACGAAGTCGAGCAGGGCCTGCGGCATATCATTCTCGACGGCAACCGCGCCGCCGACGTACTCGGGCGCATCCGCGCGCTGATTCACAAAACGCCACCGCAGCGTCAGCCTGTCAGCCTCAATCTGCTGATTGAAGAAATGGTCGGTTTCAGCCGTGGCGAAGCGCTCAAGCACGGCGCCGAAGTCAGCGTTGAGCTGGCGGCAGATTTGCCTTTCGTAGTGGCGGACCGGGTCGAACTGCAACAGGTGCTGCTTAACCTGATCATCAACAGCCTCGAAGCCATGACGATCATGGCAGAGGGGCAGCGACGTCTGCTGATTCGCAGTGAGGCGCTGGGTGATAACGTGCACATCAGTGTCAGCGATTCAGGGCCGGGCTTTGCCTGCGAGCGGGCGGAGCAAGTGTTCACGGCGTTCTACACTACCAAATCCACCGGGCTGGGCATGGGCCTGTCGATTTGCCGCACGATCATTGAAGGACACGGCGGCAAATTGTGGGCCGAGCGCAATGAGCCGAGCGGGGCGCGGGTGGTGTTTGGCTTGCCGCGTTGTGAATGAACATGATCAACAGCCAGGCTACCCGGGCATTGAGCCCGGGTGTTTCTGTCGGTGAGTTCAGGCCACCGGAATAGGATTTTCCAGCAGCGACAGGTTGAATTGCTCGATCAACCCGTGCTCGTTCGCGCCCTGGTTGGCTCGCAGCGGCAAGACTCGATCAACCAGCACTTCGGTGGTGGCGGTTTCCAGCTTGATCAGGGTTTCCTCGATAAACTCGCCCAGCGGCATGGCGCGCTCGTCGCCGCTCTTGTGAATCAGGTCGGTATCAACCCAAGGCGGCGCGATTTCCAGGACCTTGACGCTGGTGTCGCGCAGCATGAAACGCTGCGACAGCGAGTAGGAATGGATAGCCGCTTTGGTCGCTGAATACAGCGCCGTGGTCGCCAGCGGCAGGTAGGCCAGCACCGAGCTGTTGTTGATGATGTAGGCCTCGGGCTGGCGCTTGAGGTGTTCGACGAACGCCGCGCTGACGCGCACTGGGCCGAGCAGGTTGGTCTGCAACAGACCGACGGCCTGTTCATCGTTGAAGTCGCCGGAACCCGCGTTGTCGAAGGGCATGATCCCGGCGTTGTTGATGATTACGTTCAACGACGGATGGCGGCGGATGACTTCGGCGGCGACGTCCTTGATCTGCTGCGCATCGTTGATGTCCAGCTGCACGGTGTCGATGCCCGGATTCGCTTGGGCAATCTCTGCCAGCAGGGTCTGGCGACGACCAGCGATGATGACCTTGTTGCCGCGCTGATGCAGGGCCTCGGCCAGTGCGCGGCCGATGCCGGAAGTGCCGCCGGTGATTAAGATCGTGTTGGCTTCAAGTTTCATGAGCTGCGTCCCGCGAGTGGATTGATTGGTATGCAAGCCATGATGGAGAAAACCTGCTCCGACCTGAATGACGTATGTGGTAGTGTTTCAGGACATTCAAAAACGGAGCGCGACCATGCATCGAGTCGGCTATCTGCTCACGGAAGGTTTTCAGGTCATGGCGCTGGCGACCCAGTCGGTGTTCGAGTTCGCCAACATCGTCACCGGCAAAGCCGTGTACAAGGTGCAGAACTTTTCCCAGGCCGGCGGCATCGTCAGCTCCTCGCTGGGCTTGCACGTCGATACGTTGCCACTGACGCAGGCGGGGCTGGCCGACAGTTGGCTGGTGGCTGGCACGCTGACACCGCTGACGCCGCCCGGTGCTGACGTGCTGCACAGCGTGCGCGGGCTCGCCGACGGCGCACGCCGCGTGGCCGGCATCTGCACCGGCTCGTTCGTACTGGCGCAGGCCGGAGTGCTGGATAACCGCCGCGTGACCACGCACTGGGCGTTCGCCCCGGCGCTGCGCAGGATGCATCCCTCGGTGAATGTCGAGGACGACCGCATCTTTATCATCGACGGCCCGGTGTGGACATCGGCGGGCATGACCGCTGGTGTCGACATGGCGCTGGGTATGGTCGAGAAGGATCTGGGCAGCGAAATCGCCCGCTCGGTCGCCCATCGACTGGTGATGCATCAGCGTAGATCTGGAGGGCAGTCGCAGCATTCGGAATTGCTGTCGCTGTCGCCCAAATCCGACCGCATTCAGAGTGCGCTGGATTACGCGCGCAAGCACCTCAATCGCCCGCTGAGCGTCGAAGAACTGGCCGAAGTGGTGCACCTGAGTCCGCGGCAATTCACCCGCGTGTTCACCGCCGAAACCGGCCAGTCTCCAGCCAAGGCGATAGAGAGCCTAAGGCTGGAAGCAGCGCGTTTGCTGATCGAGCAAAGCAGTCACAGTCTGGATGTGGTTGCCAGAGAAACCGGGTTTCGTGACCGCCGGCACATGCGCGAGGTGTTCATGCGCGGCTTTGGCGTGCCGCCGCAGGCGGTACGGCGGGATTCGCGGCGGATGGTGTGAGGCTCGTGTTGGTTAATCAACGTCCCAATACCAAGGAGCGAGCCTGCTCGAGATGACGTCAGCTCATTCACCACTACATAAACAGAAAACCCTCAGCCCGTTTAAACAGTAACTCCAGCCTTAAGCAAACGGCTACGACGCCTTGCGCCATTCCCTACGACTACGCCAGAATCCGCCGGCTTGTGCGTCTGCCGTTCCCTCCGTAACTTGATTCCTGTCACTGCTCATCAGTGATCGGGTCTGCAAGCCCGTCGGAATCAGTCGCATAGCCCTGCCAAAGGACACTTGTTCGTGTCCGCTCAACGGCGGCTTTGTGCGGGAGACCTTCGGGTCTGCCGGGTTCCTGATTTCCCGGTCTTGCAGACCCGCACACAGCTGCCACCCATCATCTGCAAGTGATGTTGGTAGCTCCAGACGAATAATCAGGAGTTTCACCATGTTCAAAGTCACACCCAATCCCCTAACCACCGACCCCGCATCGCCCTACGAATCCAGCGCCTCGAAAAAGCTTCACGAAGCCGCCGAACGCGCCCTCGATCACTACCTCGGCCCGGCAGACATCCTGGCCAGCACCAACACCCCGGAACAGATGTTCCTCGCCAACCCGAAATACGACACCGAGTCCCTGCTGGCCAATGCCAGCGAATCCCTCGGCTCGGCCACCACCATGCTCTACGACTTCGCCGCGCTGCTCGACAACCCGCGCCGCAAAACCCTGCTAGGCATCGCTCAGGTCGTCATGCTTGGCGAGATCGCGGTAAATCAGGCTTTGGATAAAGTCGAAATAGTCAAATGACCCGCAATGCGACGAGCGCAAAACCTCGTCGCAATCCCCGGGCGCGCCATGGCTGGCACACGGCCACGGCTTGCACCACCCGGGCTCGACTGTCACCCTTCGGGCCGTTCTTCAAGGATCAGAACAAGGAATCAAGGATTGAGTGGTTACGTTCCAAACCCGCCGAAAAACTACCGCTACGAACAAGCCAAACCCGTCGACCTACACGCCCAGCATTGGGCCGAGTATGAGAAACACGGTAAAGAGCCCGCGCGCGAGCCTGAGAAGATAGGCATTGCGTTGAGGATCGGGGTTTTCTTTGATGGCACAGGCAACAATGCGAACAACTCTGCTGCGGGGTTGTTGTGCGGTGCTCAGCATCCGATTGCGCCTGAGGATATACCAGCTAGCTGTATGCCTTATATGAGTTATCCGGATAGTAGTTATGGTAACGATGTCAGCAATGTAAAAAAGCTGAGTGACCTGTACGACGCCATGCCTGAGGCAATAGGAGAGGGCACTCAGAAGAGCGCTTCTCGCGTTGTTTATGTCGAGGGTATCGGAACGCGATCCGGCGAAGAAGACAGCAAGTTCGGTGCAGGCACTGGTCGGGGGGGAACCGGTGTAGCCAGCAAAGTCGAATCCTCATTTCCGAGCATTCAACAAGCTATCAGCCGAGCTCTGATCGATAATCCTGGTAGTGAAATCACATCTTTGAAATTTGATGTGTTCGGCTTCAGTCGCGGCGCGGCTGCTGCGCGGCATTTTGCCAATGAGGTCGTCCGCACTAGCCGCGGCCCACTTGGCACTGTGCTAAGAAACTTGCCACGCGCTTTCAGTCCAAAATTCAACGATCAATACCAAGGTGACATCGACATAGGCTTCATCGGCTTGTTCGACACAGTCCCGTCGATAGCTGGTTGGTCCAATGTCGGAAATATCAAAAGCCCAATCGCGACCGGCATAAAACTTTATCTCGACCGTCGTTTCTTTACCGATGTGGTTCAGCTATCAGCGCGCGATGAATGCAGGGCCAACTTCGCACTGAGTCGTGTCAAAGCTGACCATTTGGAAATTACGCTACCGGGGGTACATTCGGATATCGGCGGAGGCTATCTCGAAAGCGCCCAAGAGTGTGTACTGGTAAGCCCCATGCAAACGCTGGTTGTATCCTTAAACACCGACGTCAAAGCGACGTCAATCTATCGCGATGCACTTGATGCACAAAGCCAATGGATGGCCAAAGGTTGGCCTAAGGCCATGCTGGAAATAGTGACGCCTGAAGCATCGTTGATCCCTAATGAACCTCGGGATCGGCTCAGTCGTACTCAAAAGCGTGTTTATGCTGCTCTTCAGCTCAAGCGCCCGGTGAGCGGCATGCTCTCCAGAGTGTATTTGCGATTGATGCATCGCTTGGCGAAAGAAAAGGGTGCCCGCTTCAACGACATTCCAGATACTCCGGATTTAACGATTCCGGCAGAGCTTCAAGCGTTGTGCGATAGATTTTTGGCTGGAAATTACAGCGTTACAGCGCAGGAAAACGAATTGCTGAAATTAAAGTACATTCACACCTCCGCCAACTGGAACCATCCATTAGGACGAACAGACGGAGGCGGAATAAACGCGGTTTACATCAATGCACCAACTCAAGACTCCATCCGAGTGCAACATCCACACGTACCTGACTGGACGCTCTGGTGATGAAGATTTATGTAACCATCTTGTTTGCACTCTTTATGTCTGGCTGCCAATCCGCTGATCCGCTGTCCGCCGAATCCGACCCCAAATCGAGTGCATGGGAGCTCGCCTTCACTGAACCGTACTACATGAAGGTATGGGTAGAAGACAGCGCTGTTGAAGACATCAACGGCAAGTTATATCGACGCACCGGATCGGGAACTGCAGCAGGTGGCGAACCGGAAACCGGTGAAGAATCCGCTCGAGGTTGGCATGCGGTTGGCGCTGCTGCAAAACCGGTGATTGGTGCCGACTTGCCCAAACGTATTTATGTGCGCTGGCAGTCTATTGCCGAATCACAGACCTATCGGGTCTGGATAGATGTGCCGGAAGAAGCCAGGCAACTGATGGCGGCATCGGTTAATCAAAGATGTCCTGAAACTCCGGATGAACAAGCCAGCTATAGCGCCTCGATTTATTTGGGACTGGCGCCCGGAGGCGTCGTGCAGGTGTTTGTTCGCGATGCCTGTCATCGCCCCGTCAAAGTAGCCAGGGCCAAGGCTGAAATCGAGCCGTTGGGACCTAGCCAAGGGAAGAACGAAGGACGCTATGCTTATCCTGTAAGTGAAAAGGCCAAGCGGTATATCGACAAATACGGCATCCCTTACGGTAGTTGGTAACTGGCGTGCCTTGGCATGCAATTGCCACCTTTATCGGAGGCAATTGCGATGCTGCTGATGCGCTACTACACCCCCTCAAACCTCAGCCTTCACCCCAACCTTCACCGGCGCTTGGCGATACGTCAGCAAAACAATCCCGCTCACCACAATCACGCCACCGATGATCTGCCCTCTGCTGAGCATTTGATCCAGCACAATCCAGCCCATCAACAATGTCGCCAGTGGTTCGATATTCATCACCGGGGCGTTGCGTGGCATGTCCAGTCGGGGCACGGAAATGAACAACACAACGAAGCCGGTCCCATAGAGCACGACAAGCGTGGCAAGGGCCAGCCAGCCGGTTGAAGTGGCGGGGAGGTTGAGTCCGCCGGGGAGGGCGCCGGTCAAGCCGGCCAGGTTGACGCTGCTGAAGACGATGAAGATGGTCAGCAGGCTGCGCACCGAGCCGCGCACTTGCGACAGTTTGTGGTCGGTGATCCACAGCGCGCAGGCGAAGACGCTGGCGGCGCAGAAGGCGAGTGCGACGCCCAGTAGCCATTCCGGGCCGACGCTCGCGCTGTCTGATAGACGTCCGGGAACGTCCAGCACGAACACCAGCCCGACGAGAATCAAGCCCATCAACATCGCGGTGCGCGCGCTTGGTCGTGGGCCGCCCAGCGCCCAGGTCAGCAAGGCGAGCAGGATCGGAAACACGTTGGCCACCAGCAGCGCCAAAGCGACCGGGACCCGTGCTACGGCGGAATACAGACACAGACTCTGCGCAGTAATCAGCAGGCCCAACAACAGTTGCCAACGCCAGGCGCCCGTCGGCAGGCGCAGGCTTTGCCGCTGCCACAGGACGAGAATGGCCAGCACCAGCAAGGTCCCGCCCGAGCGCATCAGAATTGCCAGCAGCACACCCGCGCCGTCATCAAAAGCCACCCGTGCCGCGACGTGGTTGCCGGCGAAGGCACAACCCATGCACAACAGAATGATCACGGCGAGATAACGGGGGAAGGGCGGGGGGACGGTTGGCGCAAACTCAGGACGGGACATGGCAGATCTCAAAAATGATAGCCACTCGGGGTGGCTCAGGTTTTTATTATGTTGTCGTACAACTGCCCGATTTGTACCGTAATCGAGCAGACGCGGCAAGCTCGAAAGGCTTGAATAAACGCTTGGGCGTGATGGTGGTTGAGTTTTAGAGGTCGTATAACTTGCCTTTTAAGCCCGAGCATCGAAAAGAGCGGCCCACCCATCCTCTCGAGCCTGACCGACCAGAAAATCAACAAAAGCCCGGGTTTTGGCCGGCAGCAGTTTCTGGCTGGAAAAGTACAAATAGATCTGCCCCGCATCGACATGCCAACCCGGCAAAACCCTTTCCAGCGTGCCGTCCTGCAGATAAGGCAGCACATCCGGAACCGCCAACAGCGCAACCCCCAATCCCAAGCGCGCGCACTGACACAGCGCTTGCGGATCGTTGACCAACAGGCGCGGCGCCAACTCCAGCGGTGCTCGTTGCCCGTCGGGGCCTTGCAGCATCCAGCTGCGCACCTTGCCGGTCTGCACCGAGCGCATGGCCAGATGATCCAGCGTCGCCAGCTCTTCGATGTGCCGGATGCGCTTGTGTGCCGAGAGGTATTCCTTCGATGCCACCAGAATCAGATGCGCCGGGGCAATGGCCCTGGCCACCACACCTTGCGCCAGCTCGATGCCGCCACCGATGGCCGCATCAAACCCGTCCGCGATGAGATCGACCTGGCGATTGTCGACGTGCCATTCAGGGGTCACGGCGGGGTATTGCTTGAGAAACTCGGGCATCAGTGGCAACAGAAAATCCCTGGCGAAACCGGGTGCTGCGCTCAGACGCAAAAGCCCTGAAGGCTCTCCGGCATTGCCGGCCACGTCGGCAATCGCCGCTTGAACACTCTCCAGTCCCGAACCGACGTTGGCCAGAAAGCGTTCTCCCGCTTCGGTCAGCGTGAGTTTGCGCGTGCTGCGCTGAAACAAGCGTACGCCGAGGTTGGCCTCCAGTTGCGCGACATTGCGACTGACCGCCGCGGGAGTCAGGCCCAGGCGCCGCGCCGCCGCAGAGAAGCTTCCCGCCTCGGCGCTGCGCACGAATGAGAGCAAATTGCCTAAGGTTTCCATCTGCGCACCTTCAACGAATAATTGAAAGTGATTCTAGTGGGCTTCCACTACTGGTGGAAGATCAAAAGGCGTTTCATAGCCTCATCAACTCCAACCACCCAGAGGCTCGACCATGAACACTTCCACGCTTCCACTGACCGGCAAAATCGCCATCGTGACCGGTGGCTCACGCAGCATCGGCGCAGCAATCGCCGAGCGACTCGCGGCAGATGGCGCCACCGTCGCTATCACCTACAACGCATCGCCAGATCGCGCCGCAGCGGTCGTGCAGGAAATCGTCGCGGCGGGCGGCCAGGCTGTGGCGCTGGCGGCCGATGCGGGCAATCCCGAGGCTGTACGTGCAGCGATTGCCGAGGTTGCACAGCGTTTTGGCAAGATCGACATTCTGGTGAACAACGCTGGTATCAGCCTGCTCGGTGCCCCCGAGGACATCGCCTTTGAGGACTTTCAACGCATCCTTGCGGTGAACGTGACCGGCGTCTTCGTCGCCACTCAGCAAGCGCTCAAACACATGGGGCAGGGCGGTCGCATCATTCACATCGGCAGCTCGATGGTGCAATACGCTGCGTTCGCTACCGCCTCCGTCTACACCCTGAGCAAAGGTGCGCTGACCGGTTTCAGTCGTGGACTGGTGCGCGATCTTGGGCCGCGCGGCATCACTGTGAACACCGTCCATCCCGGCCCGACCGACAGCGACATGAACCCGGCCGACGGACCTATTGCGGACTTCCTACGCCCGAACATCGCCATGGGGCGGTACGGCGAGGGCAAGGATGTCGCCAGTGCGGTGGCGTACCTGGCCAGTGCGGACGCCGGGTTTGTCACCGGTGCAGAATTAATCGTCGACGGCGGCTTCACAGCGTAAGGAGAGCATCATGACTATCAGCATCATTGGTACAGGCTCCATCGGCACCGCCATCGCTCGGTTGCTCGTCAACGCAGGCCTGCCGGTCAGTCTGGCCAACAGCCGTGGGCCGCAGAGCCTTGCCGGTTTGGTCGACGAATTGGGTCCACTCGCACAAGCGGTGACGGCTCAGCAAGCCAGTCAGGCGGACATTGTTTTTCTGGCGGTGAACTGGTCGAAGATCCCCGACGCGGTACGCGATCTCGGGCCTTGGAATGGACGTATCGTGATCGACGCCAACAACCCGATCGAGGCACCACTGTTCAAGCCGTTCGATCTGGGCGGCCAGCCGTCTTCGCAAGTGGTGGCGCAGATGCTGCCCGGTGCGCACGTGGTCAAGGCCTTCAACCATTTGCTCGCGGCTCTGCTGAGCGATCCCTCCGCCGAGGGCGGCAAGCGGGTGCTGTTTTATTCCGGTGAAGATGCCGCGAGCAAAACCAAAGTTGCAGAGCTGATTACTCAACTGGGTTTTTACGGCATCGACCTGGGCGGTGTGCAGCAGGGAATGCTTGCACAGTTCCCGGGCGGACCGCTGCCAGCCTTGAACCTGGTCAAACATGGTTGACCGCTGAGCCCGGGCAACCGGGCTTCACATACCAATCGAGGATTCAAAAATGTCTGGCTCAGATTCGCGAAATATCAATGAGGTGGAAAACTACGACGCCTTGCTGCGGGCCAACCTGCAGCGCGTGTTCAACGAGCGCGATGCACAGAAGCGCATTGCGGCGGTGCAGGAGCTTTTTGCAGACACACCGACGATGTACGAACCGACTGGCATCGTCACCGGGCGGGCGGCGATTTCAGAGGTGGCCGGTGCGTTGCTGGATCAGTTCGGGGCGGACTTCGCTTTTGTTCCCGAGGGGCCGGCGGTTGGGCATCATGGCTTGGGTTACCTGCGCTGGCATGCGGGCCTGAGCGCTGGGTCAACTGTTGTCAGCGGTGTCGACGTGGCGGAAATCAGCGAAGGGAAAATCGTGCGGTTGTGGGTGTTGCTGGATGCGCCCCAAGGCTGAGCCGCACGGCAGGGTGGCAAATCGGATCCCGTTGCCGCCTGTCGCCGACTGCCAATCAGATCAATATCGCGCATTGACATATCGAAAAATCTCGATATCCTCGGCGCATGGAACTGATCGAAATCTTCAAAGCCCTCTCGAACCCGACGCGCCTCAAGATCCTTGAAGGCCTGAAGGATCCCGTCAAGAATTTCCCCCCGCAGGATGAGGGTGACGTTCTCGTCGAGGGTGTCTGCGTCAGCAGCATCCAGGAAGGTATCGGCCTGTCGCAGTCTACGGTGTCGAGTTACCTGGCCACGTTGCAGCGAGTGGGGCTGGTTGAGGTGCGGCGCATCGGTCAATGGACCTACTACAAACGCAATGAGGCTGCTATCAGCGCGCTTGCAGAGATCATAGGGAAAGAGCTGTAAATTTTTTCACTCTAGTATATCGAGAATTCTCGATATCCCTCTTTATCGATACGAGGTTTTGCCATGAAAGCGATGATTTTGAAATCCTTCGGCGGTCCTGATTCGTTCGAACTCAGCGACGTTCCAAAACCGGTTCCGCAAGCGGGCCAAGTGCTGGTCCGAGTGCACGCTACTTCCATCAATCCGCTGGATTATCAGGTTCGGCGCGGTGACTATCCCGACCTGGTGCCGCTGCCAGCCATTACCGGTCACGACGTGTCGGGCGTGGTTGAAGCCATCGGGCCGGGCGTCAGCGCTTTCGCGCCGGGCGACGAGGTCTGGTACACCCCGCAGATATTCGACGGGCAGGGCAGTTATGCCGAGTACCACGTGGCTGCCGAAAGCATCATCGCCAGAAAGCCTGCCGCGCTGAGCCACCTCGAGGCGGCCAGTCTGAGTCTGGTCGGCGGTACGGTTTGGGAAGCGCTGACCGTGCGCGCCGTGCTCCGCGTTGGCGAAAGCATTCTGATCCACGGCGGCGCGGGCGGGGTCGGCCATGTGGCGATTCAGGTGGCCAAAGCCATGGGCGCCAGAGTGTTCACCACCGTGCGCGAGGCCAACGCCGACTTCGTCCGCAGCCTGGGTGCCGACGTGGTGATCGATTACACCCAAGAGGACTACGTCGAAGCGATCATGCGCGAAACCGCCGGGCATGGCGTTGATGTGGTGTTCGACACCATCGGCGGCGATACCCTGTCTCGCAGTGCCGACGCGCTTGCCCAGCTTGGCCGTGTGGTCTCGATCGTCGACATCGCGCAGCCACAAAACCTCGTTCAGGCCTGGGGCAAGAACGCCAGCTACCACTTCGTTTTCACCCGGCAGAATCGCGGCAAGCTCGATGAACTGAGCGCGTTGGTCGAGCGCGGCCAGTTGCGGCCCCATGTTGGCGCGGTCTATTCCCTCGCCGACATCCCGCTCGCCCACGCTCGACTGGAGAGCGCCAACAACGGTCTGCTGGGAAAAATCGCCATCGCCGTCGAGCCTTCACTCATCGTCTGAATCCGCTCACTGATTTTGGAGAAACATCATGGTTTACGAGATCGCTGTGCTGCCCGTTCACCCGCATCAGACTGAAGCCTTCCGACGCGCATTTGCCGAAGTCGAACCGTTGCTCACCCGCGCCAAGGGATATGGCGGCCACATGCTGGCGCAAGGTATTGAAACCCCCGAGCAATTCAATTTGATCGTGCGCTGGCAATCGCTTGAGGATCACTCGCCGGGGTTTGAAGAAAGCGAAGACCACCAGCGCTTCATGCTGGGGCTGGAGGATTACTTTTCGGCAGAACCGAGGGTCTATCACATTGAGGGTGGTGCTTTTCCGGGTGGCGACTTGAGCGTTGCGGGCAGCAGCTCAAGCACAGGGAGTTGAGTGTTCTGATAGCTTTCGTCACAAGCGGCTGCTGCCGATTCTCCCCCCGCGTTGAACCACTGCAATGATGGTAGGCTGCACGAGGTCAGCCGTACCTTCTGTACTCCTGAGTTTGTTCTTTTACTGTCTGCGCCGGCGCGCCTGTCGGCGCAGATGGATTTCCTCTATGGATTACAGCCATGCGCCTGCCAGATTTCATTCTCGAAAACCTAGAGCCGATCCTGCAGGCCTGGGAAGATTTCGCCCGCACCATCGAAACGCCGGGGGTAGAGCTCGATAACGTCGCGCTGCGCGATCACGCCGAGCAGATGTTGCGCGCCATCGTCATCGATCTGCGGACCAAGCAGACCATGAGCGAACAAATCGCCAAAGCCCAGGGCCAGGCGCCGCGCGACGATGAAGAAACGGCTGCGGAAACCCACGCGGTGACGCGGCTGATGGCCGGTTTTACCATCGATCAGATGGTGTCGGAATACCGCGCGCTGCGCACCAGTGTGCTGACCCAATGGCTGCGTCAGGTCAAGGATGGCAAATCAGTGAATGTCGACGACATGACGCGCTTCCACGAAGCCATCGATCAGGCGCTGGCCGAGTCGATTGCCAGCTACTCGCGCGCCGTCGAGGCGTCGCGCAACGTGTTTCTGGGGATTCTCGGCCATGACTTGCGCACGCCGCTGGGGGCGATTCTGCTCGGTGCGGATATGTTGCGTCGTACCGAAGCCACCGACCCGCGCACCGGCAAAGTGGCCAGGCAGATCTACGCCAGCGTGCAGCGCGCCAGCCAGATCGTGGGCGACCTGCTGGATCTGACGCGTTGCCAGATGGGGCCGGGGATTCCGGTGAAAAAATCCCTGATCGATCTCAGCCCTGTGTGCGAGCGGGTGATCGAGGAAATCCGCGCCTTTCATCCGCAGGCCAACGTGCGGTTCGATGCGACGGAAGCGGTGATGGGAGCGTTCGATGGCGCCAGGATGGAACAGGTGTTTTCCAACATCATCAGCAATGCGGTGACCCACGGCGATAATCAGTTTCCGGTTACGGTTGCACTGGAAGCTCGGGAGGATTGCGCGGTGTTGACAGTGCACAACGGCGGGGAGCCGATTCCGGAAGATGTGTTGCCGTTCATCTTCAACCCGATGGGGCGGTTCTCGCAGCGCTCCGTGGTTGATCACGGGCCCGTTGCCGGGCTGGGTCTGGGCCTGTTCATCGCCTCGGAAATCGTCGCCTCGCATGCCGGCTCGATCGAGGTCAGCTCTGACCTGAAGGGCGGAACCGTGTTTCGCGTAAAGCTTCCGGTGGATGCCGAAAGCCCCGTCACCATCTAGGCCAATCGATGGAGGGCCGGCCCCGGCCCTCCAGCCTGATCACTCCTCCATCACCTCAACCAAACCCCGGTCCTCACCGAGGAACCCGCCGCTCTGGTGCTGCCACAGCCGCGCATAGGTGCCGTTCTTCTCGAGCAATTGCGCGTGGGTGCCTTGTTCGATGATGCGGCCTTCGTCCATGACGATCAGCCGGTCCATGGCCGCAATGGTCGACAAGCGGTGGGCGATGGCGATCACGGTTTTGCCCTGCATCATTTCATCGAGGCTTTCCTGAATAGCGACTTCAACCTCGGAATCCAGCGCGCTGGTGGCTTCGTCAAGAAGCAGGATCGGTGCGTTTTTCAGCATCACCCGGGCGATGGCGATGCGTTGGCGCTGCCCGCCGGAGAGCTTGATACCGCGTTCGCCGACCAGCGTGTCGTAGCCGCTGTGGCCCTGCTTGTCGCTCAACTGGCTGATGAAACCATCGGCCTGGGCGTTCACTACCGCGCGATGGATGTCTTCGTCGGTGGCGTCCGGGCGTCCGTAGGCAATGTTGTCGCGGATCGAACGGTGCAACAGCGACGTGTCCTGGGTGACCATGCCGATCACGCTACGCAGACTGTCCTGAGTCACCTCGGCGATGTTCTGCCCATCGATGCGGATCTCGCCGCGATCAACGTCATAGAAGCGCAGCAGCAGGTTGATCAGCGTCGACTTGCCAGCACCGGAGCGGCCGACCAGGCCGATTTTTTCGCCGGGGCGAATATGCAGGGTCAAGCCGTCGAGCACCTGGCGTTCGCCGTTGTAGTTGAAGCTGACATTGTCGAAAACCACTTCGCCGCCGGCCGGCTCCAGCACTTTGGCATCCGGCGCGTCCTGGACTTTCGGGCCGCTGGTCAGGGTGGCCATCCCGTCCTGTACGGTGCCGATGTTTTCGAACAGCGAAGTCATCTGCCACATGATCCAGTGCGACATGCCATTGATGCGCAGCGCCATGGCGGTGATCGCCGCGACGGCGCCGGTGCCGACTTCGCCCTGATGCCACAGCCACAATGCATAACCGCCAGCGCCGAGAATCAACGCCACCACCAGCGCCTGATTGACGATTTCGAACTGACTGACCAGCCGCATCTGGCGGAATCCGGTGAGCTTGAAATCTTCCATTGCCGCACGGGCAAAGTGCGCTTCACGCTTGGAGTGCGAGAACAGTTTGACCGTGGTGATGTTGGTGTAGGCATCGGCAATCCGCCCGGTCATCGACGAGCGCGCATCGGCCTGTTCCTGGCCGACTTTGCCCAGACGCGGCACGAAATACACCATCGCCAGCCCGAACAAAACGATCCACGCCAGAAACGGCAGCATCAGCTTCAGCGCAAAGCCACCGGCCAGCGCTATGATCGCAATGAAGTACACGCCGATGCCGGGGAGAATTTCGATCAGGGTGAACAGCACCTCGCGCACCGACAACGCAGTCTGCATGACCTTGGTCGTCACCCGGCCGGAGAACTCGTCGGAGAAGAACGACAGACTTTGCCGCAGCATCAACCGGTGAAAGTCCCAGCGCAGGCGCAGCGGCAGATTGATCGCGAGGATCTGATGCTGGACCATCGTGCGCAGCGCCACCAGACCAATGCTGACTACCAGCACGATGCCGATGCCCCACAACACGCGGCTTTCCTCATCACCGGCGGCGCCGCCGGATTGCCAGGTCGAGAGCAGATCCACCACTTGCCCAAGGAAAGAAAACAGCCACGCCTCGTAGATCGACACGCTGGCGCTGAGCAGGGCGAAGGCCAGGATGTAACCGCGCGCCCCCCGGGTGCAGGCCCACAAGAAGCGCATCAGGCCGACTGGCGGTGGCGGCGCCTCGTCGGGCGGGAAGGGGTCGAGCCTTTCTTCAAACAGGCGAAGCATTGCGGTCTCCGAAGTGATCAGGGTGTGGGGATTCTGCCATCTATCGGCGTTGTTGCGGGTTTCAGCGTCGTGTTGCAGATAAATGCTTGTGCCTTGTCTTGACCGCAGCCAGGCGCAGAAGCTCAACGCAATCGTGCCAAGCGCAACCTTTCGTCGCTGATCCAGACCCGATGTCGCACGCTCATCAACCTCTTTGAACTCTCGCGCAAGCTGCTCCGTCATCTTCTATGTGGGGGCTCGAGGCAATGTTGCCGTGTAGCTCCGTTTTTCCGTTTTCAAGTCAGAACGCGAGGGGCCACATGAATACTCAAGACAGCAGGGCAGGCTTTGAATCAGGTGATCCGAACAGCAAGCCTGGACAGGGTTTTGAACATTTGAAGGACGACGTCAACGAAGCAATTGGCGGCGCGCGGCAACAGGCCGACGCGCAATTCGGACAGTACCGGGACACCGCGGCCGAACAGATAGAAGCACTGGCCCAAGGCGCAAAGAGCTTCGTCTCGGAGTTGCAGGACAAGGACACGCTGGGCATGTCCGACTACCTGACGGACATGGCGGATTCCATGACCGGGCTGGCGGGCAACCTGCGCGGCAAGAGTGCCGAGCAGCTGCTGCACGATGCGGCGGATCTGGCGCGCAGCAATCCGGGGCTATTTATCGCCGGCAGCATCGCCATCGGTTTCGGCCTGTCGCGGTTTCTCAAAGCCGGCACGGCCGCGGCAGCGACGGTCAGCGCCGAACATGATCCGGCGGCGGGCACGACATCGACGCCACCGCCAGCCGATTACGGTGCGCAGCGACCCTATGAATCGTCAGTGCCGTCATCGGCCCACGCCAATCCGGGACTGGCCACCGGCATCACCCCGACCTCGCCCAGTGACAGCGATCACCCCGCTGATTTTGCCGCGGCTTCCGTACCGCACGCACCCGACGCCAAAGGAGAACTGTGATGAACAGAGATGAATCTGATCTGAGCGGGGCAAGGCCCCTCGGCCAAACGGATGACGCTTCGGTGGTCGGTCTGTTGCGGCAACTGTCGCGCGAGGTGCCAGCGTTGTTCACCAAGGAACTGGCATTGGCCAAAGCCGAACTGCAGAACAGCCTCAGCACGCTGAAGGCGGGCATCGGTGCGGTTGCTGGTGGTGCGATCGTGTTCCTCGCCGGCTTTATTATTCTGCTGATGTCGGCGGTGTACGGCCTGAGTATGTTCATGGCGCCATGGCTGGCCGCGCTGATCGTCGGCGTGGTGGTGATGATCATTGGCTTCGCCATGCTGCAATCCGGGAAGAAGCAATTCGAGCCATCTCACTTCAAACCTGATCGCACCCTCGACGCCTTGAACAAGGATCAGGAAGCGCTGCGGAGGAAAGTCTCATGAAAAGCGAACTGGATATCGAAGCGGAAAAAAGCCCGGAGCAGATCGAGCGCGAAATCGATGCGCAACGCGCGAGCATCGGCAACATCGTCGATCAACTCGAGAGCAAATTCACTCCCGGGCAAATGATCGATCAGGCCTGGGGAATGATGCAGAGCAACGGCTCGACGTTCTTCACCAACCTCGGCACCAGCGTGCGCAATAACCCGGTGCCAGCGGTGCTGACTTCCGTGGGGCTGCTCTGGCTGATGATCAGCCAGAATCGCCCGCCAGTGCCGCAACCGACCTATCGCAGCGGGCCGGATCAGGACAAGGCCGGCGAGTGGGCCGACGGTTTGGCCGACGGCATCGACAGCGCCCGCGCGCATTTGCACTCGACTACTGACACGCTGAAGGACGGCTACCAGTCGCTGAAAGGCAAGGCCAGCCACCTCGGGGAAAACGTCGGTGCGGCGAAGGAAAACCTCAGCCATGCGATGCATGACGCCAGTGATCGACTGTCGCGTAATTCGCAGGTGCTCGGCCAGCAATTCAGCCACCTGCTCAAGGAGCAACCGCTGATGGTGGCTGCCGCCGGGGTTGCGCTCGGTGCATTGCTCGGCGCGGCGTTGCCGACTACGTCCACTGAACAGCGCTACATGGGCCGTACCAGCGCTGGCATGGTCGACAAGGCCAAGCAGAAAGCTCAGGAAGGGTATGAAGCAGTGCGTGACACGGTGACTCGAACCACTGAACAAACCGAGGTTGAGACCAGGCCGGATCCGGCGCGGCCGTCTTCTTCGGATTTGTCACAGGGGTTGGGTACTTCTTGATGGTGAAAAACAAGGGAGGCCTGCAATGGGCCTCCCTTTTTATTGGACTGCGGGTCAGGTCGATACCTCATTCTGCAGGCCTTTCAAATATTCGACCAACGTCTGCGCGCACGCTTCAATCGCGCCATCCACGACCAGTTCAAACCCGTGGGTATTCTCGGTCGGGATTGCGATGCATCCGGCCTGGGCGCTGATGCCTGAGCTCATCACCGCGCTGGCGTCGGAGGCGAAATCCACCAGCAGGGCGAACTGTGGATCGAAGCCGCAACGCTTGGCTGCGTCGGCCAAGGCCATGACCACGCCGCGCGAGTAATAGCCTTTCTGGTCGCCGGTATCGATGATCGGGTCAACGCTCAATCGCGTTGCGTACTCGCTCATCACCGGGCCGACTTCCACCGCGATTGTGGTGTCGCCGGGCAGGTGCGCAGCGGCGTACATTGCGCCGGCGTTGCTTTCTTCTTCGAGGGTGGTGAAGACAAAGTAGGTGTCGTGCGCCAATTCGGTCGGGCTGCGCTTGAGTTGCTCGGCGGCCTGGAGCATGGCGACGACAGGCGCGCGGTCATCGAGAAAGTGCGCAGCGGTGGCATCGCCCACTCTGAACGGCGTACGCCAGTGCTGGCTGAGCACGACACGGGTGCCGGGGCGCACGCCCATGTCTTGCAAGGTTTGCGGGTCGTGGCGGGTGATGATGTGCACGTCTTTCCACTCCACCGCGCCGCTCATCACATCCTGGCCCTGCGGCGAGCCTGTGGTGGCGTGCATCGAGCCGAATGAGAGCACGCCGGGCAGGGTTTGCGCATCGCCGAGAATATCCACCGGACAGACACCGAAATTCACCGGATTCGCACCGCCGAGGGCAACCACCCGCAACGTACCGTCCGGCTCGACGCGTTTGACCAGCATGGCGATCTCGTCCATGTGGCCCATGATGCGCACAGCGTGCTTGCCGTCCGGATCGGGTTCGCGGCCCTTGAGCATGCCGATGACATTGCCGGCCCGATCGGTCCAGACCTCGTCGCAATGGCGCCGCAGTTCTTCCAGGCAGATCGCCCGAACTTCGTCTTCCTGACCGCCAGGCCCGCGCGCCATGAGCAAGCGGCTCAATAGTGTTTGGGTGGATTCCTCTGTGTTGCGCGGCGAAGGCGTTTGATTATCCGACATGCATGTTGACCCTCCTTGCATCGGCGGACGTGTATCGACCGCTCAGAATTTAGGGGGCAGGTTGGCGGAAAAATTCAGATTGCGTGGTGCCAGGCTATTCGCGATGCCGCTGGACCTGTGGGAGCGAGCCTGCTCGCGAAAGCGGTGTGTCATTCAACGTGGATATATCTGATCTGGCGCCTTCGCGGGCAAGCCCGCTCCCACATGGGGTTTGAGGTGCGACAGAGATTGTAGATCTGCCCCGGATCACTGTGGGAGCGAGCCTGCTCGCGAAAGCGGTGTGTCATTCAACGTGGATATATCTGATCTGGCGCCTTCGCGAGCAGGCTCGCTCCCACAGGGGTTTGGGTTGCGCTGAAGATTGTGGCCGTGCCCCGGACTATTGTGGGAGCGAGCCTGCTCGCGAAAGCGGTGTGTCATTCAACGTGGATATATCTGATCTGGCGCCTTCGCGAGCAGGCTCGCTCCCACAGGGGTTTGGGTTGCGCTGAAGATTGTGGCCTTGCCCCGGACCATTGTGGGAGCGAGCTTGCTCGCGATAGCGGTGTGTCATTCAATGTGGATGTATCTGATCTGGCGCCTTCGCGGGCAAGCCCGCTCCCACAGGGATTTGAGTTGGGCTGAAGAGTTGCGTTTGTCAGCGGTTGTATTTCAGCGCTTCGACAAACGCTGCAAACGCTGCCGAGCTCTGGCGTCTGTTCGGGTAATAGAGGTGATAGCCCTGAAACGTTGGGCACCATTCTTCCAGCACTTCCACCAATCGCCCGTCGGCCAGATACGGCGCGACCAATTGTTCGGGCACGTACGCCACGCCGATGCCGTCCACGGCGGCGTTGAGCACATGCATGATGCTGTTGAACACCAGTTGCCCGTCGACCTTCACGCTGAAATCCTGACCCTTGTGCGCAAACTCCCAGGCGTAAATCGCGCCGGCCGGTTGGTGGCGGATGTTGATGCAAGTGTGCTCCGTCAACTGATGCGGCGTGGCGGGTGCCGGGTGACGAGCGAAGTACTCGGGCGAGGCCACCACGGCCAGGCGCCAGTCCGGGCCGATGCGCACGGCGATCATGTCTTTGCTGATCGATTCACCGAGACGAATGCCGGCATCGAAGCGTTCCTTGACCACATTGGTAAATCCGTAATCGACGTAAAACTCCAAGGTGATGTCCGGATAGTCCTGCAAAAACTTTGCGAGCATCGGCCGAATGCACAATTCGATCTGATCGTCCGTGCAGGAAACGCGGATCGTGCCGCTGGGCTTGTCGCGCAATTCGCCGAGGGCTTCTAGCTCGGCGCTGATCTGCTCGAACAGCGGCGCAATTGAGTGCATCAAGCGTTCGCCCGCCTCGGTCGGCGAGACATTGCGCGTCGTACGAGCGAGCAAGCGGATACCCAGACGCTGTTCCACCGCGCGCACCGTATGACTCAGCGCAGACGGCGTGACGCCGAGGCGGGCGGCAGCCTTGGTGAAGCTTTGCTCCTGGGCCACCGCCAGAAAGGCCTGCAGGTCGTTGACTTTGGCGTTGCTCATTGCTGAATTTTTCTCAAAAGCACATGAAGATTACCGCTACTAATCAAGTTAAGCCCGATCCGTCAAGCTTTGCAGCCTGAGTAGCGGGGCAGAAGGCCTCGATGATTTCTTCTTCAAGACAGGTTTTCGCATGACGGCTCAAGTAATCGACACCCCGACAGCCCAGCCCATGGAAGCGTCCACTGACGGCGAGCAACCGGCGTACTGGAGCGGCGTGTTCGCGATGACCCTGTGCGTCTTCGCGCTGATCGCTTCCGAGTTCATGCCGGTCAGTCTGCTCACGCCAATGGCTACGGACTTGCACATCAGCGAAGGCCTGGCCGGCTACGGCATTGCCATCTCTGGCGCGTTCGCGGTGCTGACCAGCCTGACGATCAGCAGGCTCGCCGGCTCGATGGATCGCAAGCGCCTGTTGCTGCTGTTGACCGCGCTGATGTGCGCGTCCGGGCTGGTGGTGGGCCTGGCGCCCAATTACACGGTGTATATGATCGGTCGCGCATTGATCGGCGTGGTAATCGGTGGCTTCTGGTCGATGTCGGCGGCGTTGGCCATGCGTCTGGTGCCCGCCGCCAGCGTGCCCAAGGCACTGGCCATTTTTAACGGTGGCAATGCCCTGGCGACCGTCGTGGCGGCGCCGTTGGGCAGTTATCTGGGCAGCGTGATTGGCTGGCGCGGGGCGTTTTTCTGCCTGATACCGGTGGCGCTGATTGCGCTGCTCTGGCAATGGATCAGCTTGCCCGCGCTGCCGGCCGCGCCACGCAAGGCGAACGAGGGAAATGTATTCGCCCTGTTCAAACGCCGCCGGGTGGCGTTGGGCATGCTCGGCGCAGGTCTGTTTTTCATGGGCCAGTTTGTTCTGTTCACCTACCTGCGACCGTTTCTGGAGACCGTGACCCGAGTCGATGTTTCGATGCTGTCGATCATCCTGCTGGTCATTGGTGTGGCGGGGTTTATCGGCACCGTGGTCATCGGTTCGGTGTTGAAGAAGGGGCTGTATCGCGTGGTGATCGCCATCCCGCTGTTGATGGCGATCATCGCGGTGGCGCTCATTGGGATGGGCAGTTCAGTGGTCGCGACATTCGTGTTGCTGGGCTTGTGGGGATTGATCGCCACTGCCGCGCCGGTGGGCTGGTGGTCGTGGCTGGCGCGCACGCTGCCCGACGATGCCGAAGCCGGCGGTGGGCTGATGGTGGCGGTGGTGCAGTTGTCGATTGCCTCGGGTTCTACCATCGGTGGTCTGCTGTTCGACGGCAGCGGTTATCGGCTGACGTTTTTCGCCAGCGCGGCATTGCTGGTGCTGGCGGCGCTGATGACCTGGCTGACGTCGCGGCAGACAGCCTGAATCAGCTTTCGCTGTTTTCGGCCGCCGCCTGCGCCGCTTCGGCTTCCAGCTTCAGGCGGTCGGCCTTGCAGATGTATTTGGGCTTTTTCGGCGCCAGTTTGGCGTTGGCCTTCTTGGCTTTTTCCTTGAACAACTGCTGCAGCTTCTTTTGGCGATTCATGATTTTTCGATCGGGGGTGGAGAGGGTGGGAATCCTGACGCAAGGCCGAGTGGTCAGCAAGAAGAAATCCACTAAGCTGAGCACATTCGCCCATACTCTAGAGCATCCCCCAACCGAAGGAATCGCACATGAGAAAAGCTCGCAGATTGATTACCGCGTTGTCTTGCCTCGCGCTGGTAATCGGCAGCACGACGGCACTGGCTGACCCCGGCAATGGCAAGGGGCAGGGTGGTCAGGGCGGCCAGGGCAACGGCAAGGGCAAACCGCAAAACATGCAGGATCACGGTAAACAGGGCGGGGGCGGCCAAGGCAATGGCAACAAGGGCCAGCAACACTCTGGCAATGGTGGCGGCCCGAGTTTCGATCGCGGCAATATTCTCGGCATCATCGATGGTTATCGCGGCGAATACTGGAATCCGGGGCCGCCGCTGCCGCCGGGTATTCAAAAGAATCTGGCGCGGGGTAAACCCTTGCCCCCGGGCATCGCCAAGAAGCTGGACGGGCGAATGCTCGAACATCTGCCTCGTTATGACGGCTACGAATGGCGACAGGCGGGCACTGACCTCATTCTCGTTGCGCTGGCCACCGGGCTGATCTACGAGGTGCTCAACGGCGCGTTCGATTGATTGTTGAAAGAGGAGCGGCAGCACGTGCCGCTCCTTTTTTATGTGTGTATTGCTGCAGCCTTTGCAGCAATGAACTGCATTCAGGCTGGGTTGTTCGTTGAGTGCTGCGCTTTCAGACTGAGCTCAACGCTTAACAAATGAATGGAGATGACCATGGCCAACGCAATCCGCTTCACCGCAACGGGCGCACCGGATGTCCTGCAATTGCACGCTGTCAGCGAACAGGCCCCCGGGTCCGGCGAGGTCTGGCTGGAGCAAGCGGCGGTGGGCGTCAATTACCTCGATGTCAGCCAGCGCAAGGGTGCGGTACCGGTGGCGTTGCCGTCGGGGCTGGGGCTGGAAGGCGCGGGTCGGGTGGCGGCGGTCGGTGCCGGTGTGAGCAATGTCCGCGTCGGTGATCGGGTCGCTTACGCCACCGGCCCCTTGGGCGGTTACGCCTCGGCGCGGCTGTTTCCGGCAGAGCGGCTGGTGAAGATCCCCGATGAGTTGTCGTTCGAAGATGCGGCGGCGGTGTTGTTCAAAGGCATCACCGCGCAGTATCTGCTGAAGGCGACTTACCCGGTCGGGCCGGGCACGACAATGCTGGTTTACGGCGTCGCGGGAGGTCTGGGGGAAATCATGGTGCCATGGGCCAAACACCTTGGCGCAAGGGTGATCGGTGTGGTGTCGAAGCAGGCCAGTGTCGACAAGGCTCGCGCGTCCGGTTGTGACGAAGTACTGGTGTTCGATGCCGAGACTCTCGCCGCCGATGTGGTGCGTATCACCCAGGGGCGCAAGGTCGATGTGGTATATGACCCGATTGGTCGGGTGTCTTTTCAGGCCTCGCTGGACAGCTTGCGCCCACGCGGATTGATGGTCTCGTTCGGCGCGCAGACCGGCGCGCCGGCAGCGGTGGAAATGGCCACGCTGAACGCCAAGGGCTCGCTGTTCCTGACCCGTCCGTCGCTGGCCGCGCACACCGCCACGACAGCTGAATACCAGGAGCGCGCGCAAGATGTGCTGGCCGCTGTTGCCGCCGGTATCATCACGCCGCGAATCCGCGCGCGTTATTCATTGGCTGACGCGGAACAAGCGCACGCCGATCTTGAATCGGGCCGATCATCAGGGGCGATCATTTTAAAACCATGAATCTGGATGTTCTGAGCAACCCGCACAGCGATGAAATCGCTGCTTTCCTCGCCGTCGCCGCGCAAGGCTCTTTTGTCGCGGCGGGGCGTTTGTTGCAGCGTCATCCGACCATCGTTTCCAAGCGCCTCGCGGCGATGGAGAAGCGACTGGGCGTGCGGTTGGTGGAACGTTCGACGCGACACGTGCGTATCACCGAGGCTGGCCTGCAACTCGAACAGCGCCTGCGCGCAGCCGTCGAGTTGATGAACGAAGCGCAGCAGCAAGCGGTGCAGGGCGCCAGCGAGGTGCGCGGCACCCTGCGCCTGGCTTTGCCGGCGGCGATGGGGCGGTTATGGCTGGGGCCGCTGCTGCCGGAATTTCTCAAGGCTCACCCGCAGGTCTCGCTGGTCGCCGATTACAGCGAAGGCCTGGTCGACATCATCGAGCAGGGCTTCGACGCGGCTATTCGCATCGGCGAGCTTGATGACAATCGCCTGATTGCAAAAAAGCTCAGTGACCATCGGCGGATTCTCTGCGCATCGCCGGCCTACATCGAGGCCCACGGCATGCCGCAAACCCCGCAGGATCTGCTGCAACACAATTGCCTGCGCTTCAGCGGGCTGGCGTCGTTCCCGCTGTGGCGCCTGCATCGCGGCAACGAAGTGCAGACCATTACGCCACACGGCAATCTGACCGCCAGCGACAGCGAATCCTTGCTCGCCGCCGCCCGCGCCGATGCCGGCATACTCGGTGCCGGCGACTGGCTGATGAGCCGCGATCTGGCGGCAGGGCGGCTGATTCGCGTGCTGCCCGACTGGCATCTGGATTCGGCGGGCGGCGTTTATCTGGTCAGGCCGTCATCGCGGTTTCCAGCGGCGGCAGTGGTGGCGTTCAAGGAGTGGATCGAAGCGAAATTCGAGACCGGGCCACCTTGGGCGGTTTGATTACAACCTGCATCAAGACCGACACTGACCCCGTGGGAGCGAGCCTGCTCGCGAAAGCGCAGTGTCAGTCATGGATGATCTGGTTGACCTGACGCCTTCGCGAGCAGGCTCGCTCCCACAGGTTTCGTGGCTTGCTCAGGAATTGCCGAACATACGTATATCCAATGTGAGAGCGAGTGCCAATTTGGGCGCATAAAAAAGCCCGGCATCGCTGCCGGGCTTTGGTGTCTTCAGCGCTTTACGCAGCGATCTTGTTGGCCGCCATTTCCTTTTTGTGGCTCGCCTTCATGGCTTCCATTTGCGCACCCAGCTCCTCGAGTTTTGCCTTGCCCAGAAGCTTCTGCGCTTTCGGGAACATTTCCTGTTCTTCCTCTTCGATGTGGTGCTCCAGCAGTTCCTTGACCACTTTGACCCGACCGGCAAATTCCGGGGTGCCTGGATCGGTTTCTTTCAGATCAGGCAGTACCAGCGAATCCACGGTGCGGTGCTCTTCCTTGGCTTCGTAATACATGATGTCTTCTTCCTTGCTGCCGGCTTCCTTGAACGCAGGATAGAGAATCTCTTCTTCCAGGCGGGTGTGGATGGTGATTTCCATTTCCAGTTTGCCTAGCAACTCGACGCGTTTTTTTAGCGCGCGGTCGGTCGATTCACTCAGTTGGCTGAGGATGGCTTTGACTTTTTCATGGTCGGCTTTGAGAAGGTCGATGGCATTCATTTTTGAGGCCTCTGCTTATCACGGATTGAACACAGCGTTCTTTTTTTCGCGCTGCTGTGTATTCAGGAAGAGGCTATCGCATGACTCATGCCAACTCGCCGATCAAGCGCAACCCTCCTAAATCAAGGGCTGGCATCGAAGCAGGCACAATGCTTTCGTGCAGCCTGCAAGAAATCCGCGCAGCGGGCATTGCATATAACAAGCCCGGCAAAAGCCGGGCTGTGGGTGATGCTTGAGACGGGCCTGCGTCGTTGCTCAACGGCTGGCCTGGGAAGGCGAGCCGCGACCAATATGCTTGGGCCCCGCCAACGCCCAGGCGATCAGGCCGAACAGCGGCACGAACACGATCAGCACGATCCACACGCCTTTATTGCTCGATTTCCCCTCGCTTTTGCGCACCCGGTTGATGGCCCAAAGCTCGATCAGCACGAGAATGACCGCCAATACGATCCACACGGTTTCGATTTGCATAGGCTTAACTCCTGATGGTCTGTGCGTTAGGCGGCGAGAGGTGCGTTGGGTTCATTCTTTTTGCCTGGGACGAGCGGACGCGGTGATACCCGGTTGCAAAATAAATGTCTGGTCGCCGCTGCGCCCTATATCCTCTGCGCCACACGTTTAGGCTGGAACAGGGACAGGGCAATGGCATTCAGGGTGATGGTCGTCGGTGGTTACGGCAATTTCGGCAGCATCGTTTGTCGGCATCTGGCGCAGATGCCAGAGATTGAGCTGCTGCTGTCGGGCCGCGACGCGCGCAAGTTGCAACGCCAGGTCGCTGAGCTGCAAGCGCAGTCGGGCCGAGCTTGCGAAGGCTGGTGCGGTGATGCGATGGGCGCGGATTTTCAATCGGTGTTGCGAGAGTTGAATATTCAATTGGTCGTGCACACCGGCGGGCCGTTTCAGGGGCAATCCTACACAGTTGCTGAAAGCTGCATCGATGCCGGGGTCAATTACTGCGATCTGGCTGACTGCCGCACCTTCGTCAACGGCATCGATGTGCTCGACGCCCGCGCCAGGGAGGCGGGTGTGGCCGTGCTCAGCGGTTGCAGTTCGGTGCCGACCTTGTCTTCGGCGATCATCGATCAGCAGCGCTCACGTTTTGCGCGAATCGACTCGATCGAGCATGGCATTTCTTCCTCGGCAAAGATGCCGGGGCTGTCCACGGTCGAAGGCGTGCTCGCTTATGCCGGCAAACCGATCAGGCAGTTGAAAAATGGCCAGGTTCACGAAGTATTGGGCTGGCTCGACCTGACCCTGCGCAGCATGCCGCAACTGGGCACGCGGGTGCTGGCCAATGTCGATGTGCCGGACATGGATATTTTCGCACGCCGCTATGGCGCACAGACGCTGCGCTTCAAGGCTGGCGCCGGCCTGAAGCTCGGCGGTGTCGCCAACGCCTTGCTCGCGCAAGCCTTGCGCTTTGGTCTGGTGCGCGATCATGTGCGCTGGGCGGCGCGTCTGCATCGCTTGGGCACGTGGTTCGAACGCTTCGGTGATGGCAAAAGCGCGATGTACATCGAGGTTCAAGGCATCGGAGTTGACGACCAGCCGCTGAGCATGACCGCGCAACTCACCGCACTGAATGACAAAGGCCCGGAAATCCCCAGCTGCGCCGCCGTCGCCCTGGCAATCAAAATGGCGCGGGGTTATGCACCGCAACCTGGCGCGCGGCCGTGTGTTGGCGAAATCAGCGTCGATGAATATCTGGCGGCGATCAACGATCCGGCCAATCTGAGCCTGTCGGTTCAGTTCGCCGAAGGGCAGCGTTGAGATGCTCTATCTCTGCCTGAAGTACCTGCACGTCATTGCGGCGATTTTCCTCTTTGGTTTCGGCATGGGCTCCTACCTCTACCTGATCGCCGCCAGCCGCAGCGGCAACCCGCAAGTGATCGCCCATGTCGCACGAATGGTGGTGCGCTTTGATACGTGGATCACCACGCCGGCCGGGTTCGTGCAGGTCATTACCGGCTATCTGCTGATGCGGCTCTCGGGGCTTGCGATGAGCACCGAATGGCTGCTGACTTCGCTGATCATTTTCTTCTGTGTCGGCGCGTTGTGGCTGCCGGTGCTGGTATTGCAGAAGCGTTTGCAGAGCATGGCGCTGAGCGCGGGCGAAGGTAGCCTGCCTCTGGATGATCGCTACGCGAGCACGTACCGCTGGTGGTTCTGGATGGGCGTCGCCGGGTTCGCCGGAATGTTTGTCATCGTGCTGATGATGGTGACGAAGATGACGCCGCTGCAACTGATCGGGTCAGCCGTGGGCTTTTAGAAAACGGCTTTCGTGATCCGCAGTCGGCAGCAGGCAAGTGTCGTACTTGCCGAACAGCCGATAGCGGTTCAGCGCGATGCGATCGTAAGCCCAATCGCGCAGACGACGCGGGAAGATCCGCAGCAGTTTCAGCGGCTGCCAGCGCATTGGCAGTTGCCCGACCACTTCAAGGAATGCATCTGATCGCTCCCAATAATTGCGGTCGCGGATCACCGCCATGGTGTCGAACTCGTCCAGCGGCAAACCGGCCCACGCCAGCAAGGCCTGGCCCTCGGGCGATTGCACGGCTGCCAGACGCACACGACGCTGACGGTCATACCGAATCAGAAAACGCGCCCAGCCGTTGCACAATTTGCACACGCCGTCGAACAGCACCACGGTTTCGCCGGGCTTGAGCAATGGCGCGGAGGTGGGGCGGGTTTTCATGGCAGGCATCGGCGGATGTCCTTGGCGGCGGTTGGCGCGATCATAACCTTGATCACCGGACTATAAGAGTGGATCGCGCCGGTATTGCCCCGGCGATATTCCGTGCACGCGGCGGAATGCAGCGCCAAACGCCGCGTCGGACAGATAGCCCAGTGACGCGGCGACAGTGGCCACATTGTCCCGACCATTGCGCAAGCGGAACGCGGCCACGCGCATCCGCCAGCGCGTGGCGTACTCGACCGGCGCTACACCCATGCAAGTTTTGAATAACACCGCGAAACCCGATCGCGACATGCAGGCCATCTCGGCCATTTGCGTCAGTCGCCAGGCCTTTTCCGGAGCAGCGTGAATGGCGCGCAACACGCCGGCAATCGCCGGTTCCCGCAGCCCGCCCAGCCACGCCAGTTGTTCGGCATCCGCGCTGTTGATGTGATGGCGCAGCGCATGGATGAAGATCAGCCGCAGCAGGTCGTTGCACATCGCCTGCGAGCCGGCCTGATGTGACGGCCACTCGCGGCCCAGTTCATCAAGCAGCCAACCGAACGACGAGGCGCCTGCGGTTTCGGCACGAATGATCAGCGAGGTCGGCAGCACGTCGAGCAGTTCAGTTGCGCCGGGTCCCGACAGCGACACGCTGCCGCCCAGCAACTCGACTTCCTCGCCGACGCCAAAGGTCGCCGAGGCTTCGTCATGGGCGAAAACCTCCGCTGCATTCACCGCCTCGACGTCGGCGCCGCTGGCCAGAATGAACGGCGTGCGCGACACCACAAAACAGTCGCCCGCCTGCAACAGGCGCGCCGGCACGCCTTGCATGCGCAGCCAGCATTCGCCTCGTCGCACAACGTTGAATTTAAGTTCGATGGGTTGGAAACGCAGCGCCCAGACACCGCCCGCTTGTAAGCGAACCGAGCAGGCTGCGCGCAGTTCCGAGAGTGCCAATAGGGCAGAGAGTGGATCGCCAGCAGGATTTTGGATGATCACGACAGAAACCTGGATTTATCAGACTGGTTCGTCCGGAGAGCTTAGCCAAGAATGAAGGCCTTCGATAGCTCACTCAGGATTACGCCCATGGCCACGCTTCAACAACCTGTGCAATCACCGTTCAACGCCGCCAGCACAGCGGCTGAAGTGATGGCCGGCATCGATCTGCGCGGGCAGCTCGCTGTGGTCACCGGCGGCTATTCCGGCCTCGGTCTGCTGACGGTAAAAAGCCTCGCTGCGGCAGGGGCGCAAATTATCGTGCCGGCCAGAGATACCGCGCGAGCTGAGGCTGCATTGGCTGGAGTGGACGGTGTCCGCGTGATGCCCATGGACCTCATGCAGGCCGAGTCGGTGGCGGCGTTCAGCCACAGCGTGGTCAGCGCGGGTCAGCCAGTGTCATTGCTGATCAACTGCGCCGGAATCATGGCCGCGCCGTTGCTGCGCGATGCCGATGGCCATGAAAGCCAGTTCGCGACCAACCATCTCGGTCATTACCGCCTGACCTGCGGCCTCTGGCCCGCGCTGGTCAAGGCTGGCCAGGCGCGGGTGCTGTCGGTGTCCTCGCGCGGGCATCAGATTGCCGGATTCGATTTTGACGACATCGATTTCTCGCAGCGGCCGTATGACAAATGGGTCGCGTATGGCCAGTCGAAAACGGCCAATGCCTTGTTCGCGATTGCACTGGATCAGCGTGGGCGTAGCCATGGCGTTCGCGCATTCTCGTTGCATCCCGGGCAGATTCTGACGGATCTGGCACGGCACCTCAGCACAGCGGAACTTGCCGCATTCGACGCGCTGGATGAGCAGGGCCGGCCACGGCTGGATGCGCAGAATGGGCTGAAAACGCTGGAGCAGGGCGCGGCAACGGGGTTGTGGTGCGCAACCAGTGCATTGCTTGCGGATTTGGGTGGCGTGTATTGCGAAGACTGCAATGTTGCGCCGATCAATGAACCGGAAGCAGGCCGCAAGGGTGTTGCGAAATGGGCGGCGGATGCTGAGCTGGCTGAGCGACTTTGGGGGTTGTCGGAGCAATGGACGGGGCTGACGGTCGCCTAATCGAATCAAAGGCCAAAAGCCCCTCACCCTAGCCCTCTCCCGGAGGGAGAGGGGACTGACCGAGGTGTTTAGGAGAAATTCGCCGACCTGAAATACCGGGGCGAACTCAGGTTTTGAACAGCACCCAAATCGGCGCCCTCTCCCTCGGGAGAGGTCTGGGCGGGCGGCGTTCCGATGAGGGGCTGCCGCGCCGCCGGAATCAAGTCGCCCCCAAAAATTGCTCGTCACGCCCGTGCACCGCCTTCGCGCTTCACCCCAAGACAAAACATCTTTCGATAATCCGAAGGCGACGTCCCCAAGTGCGCCGCAAACTGCTGCCGCAACGACAGCGGCGTGCCAAACCCGGCTTCCCCGGCAATGCATTCAACCGGCAAATTCGTGTCTCCAGCAACGCAAACACGCGAAGATCGTCGCCGTGCACATGGACGCGATCAACCACATGTCGTTGACCCGTGACGAGCTGCGCAGCTATGTGCAAAAGCACGGCATCGAGAGCCGGGTGGACATCCCGTCGGACGGCGCTTCGCTGGAGTTTTGATCCGGCCCGGCCGCCTCTGAACGGGGCGGCTTTTCGATCCGGCCATCCAGCTGTTGCCCACATGAATATTCCCGCGCATCAGTTTGACGGCTGCCGACTCTGTGCCTACGGTTCTTTCACGCCTCCAGTCAATCGGCCGGTTTTCGGCACGTCGATCTCCGTGAAAGGATTCTGATCATGTCCCCACCTCGCAAACTGCTGTTTTGTGCCCTGCCACTCTGTGTTGCACTGGGCGGCGTGATGCCGGCGCAGGCCGCGGCACCGGATTTGCTGCTGAGCACGCCGGCGACACCCGACGCTGTCGAGAAAGGCATGCACGCCGATGGCTATAGCCTGGCGATTTCGGCTTACAACTGGGGTTATCCGCTGGTGCGCATGGAACGGGTAGCGCGCGAGTACACTAGCGTTCCGAGTCCCAAGCCCGCCACCAGTTATCGCGCCGGTCTTAATCAGATCGGCTGGGCCACAGCCTTGGCCTCACCGTCGGCCAAGGACATGCCCACCGCCAACAACGACACCTATTACATGAGCGCCGTGCTCGACCTGACCGAGCCCTACGTACTCAGCGTGCCTGATACGCAGGACCGTTATTACGTGGTCGATGTGTTCAACATGTGGCAGGAACTGGAGCACTACGTCGGGCGGCGCACTACGGGCACCCGGGCCGGCAAGTTTGTGCTGGTGCCGCCGGGCTGGACAGGCGAGTTGCCCAAGGATGCCAAGCGCCTTGACGTTTCGACCGGAAAAATCTGGTTATGGGGCCGCATGCAGGTCAAGCAGGGCGAAGACGTTGCACCGATTCTGGCGTTGCAGAAGCAGTTCAGTGTCGCGCCCCTCAGCGGCAAGGCACCGGCTGCCGAGACCCTGCCAGCATTACCGCAGACGGACGATTCGCTGGGCTTCTTCACGGAACTGGCAGCGGCATTGAAGGATAACCCGGTGAAGCCGGCCGACGCGGCGTTGTTTGCCCAGTTCGCCCGTATCGGTCTGACCGACAAAGGCTTCTCGCCGGAAAAACTCGATCCGGCCACGCGCAAAGGCCTGGAAGAAGGTTTGAAGGTCGCGCCGTACGTGGCCATTGCCTCGCTGGCCAGCACTTCGTCGATTCGCAACGGCTGGAACTGGGTGACCGGTCTCGACAGCTTCGGCTACAACTACCCATTGCGCGCGATGGTCGCGGGGCCTTATCTCGGCGGCCAGGGTGAACGCGAAGCGATGTACCCGATCCGCTTCACCGATAGCAAGAATCAGCCGCTCACAGGGGCTCATCGCTACGAAATCAAGCTGGCCTCAGCGCCGCCGGTCGACGCCTTCTGGTCGCTCACCATGTACGACGCCAACGACAAAATGCTCGTCGACAACCCGATCAACCGCTACAAGGTCGGCACCGACACCCAAGGCCTGAAGGTCGCCGCAGACGGCTCGATCACCATTCCGATCTCGCATGACAAGCCAACAGGCGAGCACGCAGCCAACTGGTTGCCGGCGCCCAAGGGCGGCTTTTATGTGCTGTTGCGCCTGTATCAGCCTAGGGAAGATGTGCTGTCCGATAAATGGAAGCTACCGCAGTTGAACCGGGTGGATTGAGCATCTGCCCGTTATCGCTAGCGGTGTCAGCCGCCCAGCTTCGCCCAGAATTCCTCGGCCGAAGGGCTGATCGGTGCCGTCGGGCGAGTCAGGTGTATTTCCAGTGGAATATCCCAACTTTCATCCAGTGCCCTGACCAGACGCCCGTCAGCCATTTCCTGTTCGGTCAGGCTTTTCGGCAGCCAGGCCACGCCTTTGCTTTCCAGCGCCATCGACATCAGCACTGCGGCCAAGTGGCTGCTGAACAATGGTTTCAAGTGCAGATAATCAGCCTTGCCATGCAATCTGTGGGCGACAATTCGGCCCAGACCGGATTCGTGGGTGTAGGCCAGATAGGGCAGGGTTTCAGGCGACGTGCCGAACTGGGCTGAAGCACTCGCCAGCGGCACAAGGACGTCCTCGCCGACCTTCTTGCCAATGAACTGATCCGGCGCCAGTAATGGCGGAACGTCGGGGTGGCGATGGCATAGCAGGAACTGCACCTGACCATGAATCAGCATCTGTTCGCACACGGCCATGCTGTCGGAGTGCAGGCGAACTGCATCGATCGGCGCGCCACTTTCGGCGCTGCGCAACCAGCGTGGGAAGAAGGTGAATGACAGCGAATGAGTGGCGGCGAACTGCAAGGTTTTCGCGGCCATGCCGGCCACTTCCTGAGCCTCGGAGCGCATGCGGTACAGGCGTCTGGCCGCTTCCTGGGCGCTGGGCAAAATCTGCCGGCCGGCCTCGGTCAACGTCGCGCCTTGCGGGGTGCGCACGAACAATTCGACACCCATCCAGTTCTCCAGCGAGCGCACTCGGCGACTGAACGCCGGCTGCGTCACATGGCGCGCTTCGGCGGCCCGGACAAAGCTGCCGTACTCGGCCAGTGCTGAAAAATCCTCAAGCCAAACCAGTTCCAAGGGCAATGCCTCCTGTGCATAGGGCGCGGCATTAATAGCATTGGGCGGGTGTCGTCGCAACGCATAACGTTGGGTCACCACAACAAGAGGAACCCGTCATGCGTATCGTCGATATCCGTGAAAAAACCGTCTCCATTGCTTCCCCGATCGCCAATGCCTACATCGATTTTTCGAAGATGACCTGCTCGGTCGTCGCGGTCATTACCGACGTGATTCGCGACGGCAAACCGGTCATCGGTTACGGCTTCAACTCCAACGGTCGCTACGGCCAGGGCGCGTTGATGCGCGATCGCTTTCTGGCGCGGATCACCGAGGCCGACCCGGAAACCCTGATTGATCACGAGAACAATAACCTCGATCCGTTCGCCATCTGGAAAACCCTGATGACCAACGAAAAACCGGGCGGGCATGGCGAGCGTTCAGTAGCGGTCGGCACCATCGACATGGCGGTGTGGGATGCGGTGGCGAAGATCGAAGGCAAGCCGCTGTATCGCCTGCTTGCCGATCGTTATCGCAACGGCGTCGCCGATGACAAAGTCTGGGTTTACGCGGCGGGCGGTTATTACTACCCAGGCAAGGACCAGAGCAAGCTCAAGGCCGAAATGCAGAGCTATCTGGATCGTGGCTATGACGTGGTCAAGATGAAGATTGGCGCGGTGCCGCTGGACGAAGATATCCGTCGTATTGAAGCGGTGCTCGAAGTGGTGGGCGACGGCCAGCGCCTGGCGGTCGATGCCAACGGCCGCTTCGATCTGCAGACCGGTATCGCCTACGCCGAAGCGATCAAGAAGTACAACCTGTTCTGGTACGAAGAAGTCGGCGACCCGCTGGATTATGCGCTCCAGGCCGAGCTGGCCAATCACTACGAACTGCCGATGGCCACCGGCGAAAACCTGTTCTCCCATCAGGATGCCCGCAATCTGTTGCGCCACGGCGGCATGCGCCCGGACCGCGACTACCTGCAATTCGACTGCGCGCTGTCCTACGGTCTCGTCGAGTACATGCGCACGCTGAAAGTGATGGAAGAGCTGGGTTGGTCTTCGCGTCGCGTGGTACCGCATGGTGGTCACCAGATGTCGCTGAACATCGCCGCCGGTCTGCACTTGGGCGGCAACGAATCGTACCCGGACGTGTTCCAGCCATTCGGCGGGTTTGCCGATGGCATCCGCGTGGAGAACGGCTACGTCGGGCTGCCGGATATCCCGGGCGTCGGCTTCGAAGCCAAATCTGCGTTGTATGCCGTCATGCGTGAACTGGGCGAGGGCTGATTCGGTTTCACCTGCGGCCTCGTTCGCCGAGGCCGCACTTTCAGGCGCCATCCTCGACGCCAAAGCCACATGCCCACCACAACAATAAAATGAGGTGCTTCCGTGGAAACTTCAAAATCACGCTGGTACAGCCAGCTCTATGTGCAAGTGCTGATCGGCATCGTCATCGGCGCTGCCATCGGATACTTCGTGCCCGACATCGGCGCCAAGCTGCAGCCGTTCGCTGACGGTTTCATTAAACTGATCAAGATGCTCCTGGCGCCGATCATTTTCGGCACGGTAGTGGTCGGTATCGCCAAGATGGGCAGTATCAAGGAGGTCGGTCGCATCGGTGTGAAAGCGCTGATCTACTTCGAGATTCTTTCCACCATCGCTCTGGTGGTCGGCCTGATCGTAGTCAACGTGGTCAAGCCCGGCGCCGGCATGAACATCAACGCCGGCACCCTCGATGGCAGTGCTGTCAATAAATACAGCCAGGCGGCGAGCGAGCAGGGCGGCCTCGTCGAATTCTTCCTCAATATCATTCCGCACACATTCCTCGGCGCCTTCTCCAACGGCGTCATGCTGCAGGTGATTCTGTTGTCGGTGCTGATGGGCGTCGCCCTGGTGCAAATGGGCGAAACCAGCAAACCGCTGATCAACACCATCGATCTGTTCCTCCAAGGTCTGTTCAAAATCGTCGCGATGGTCATGCGTCTGGCGCCGTTGGGCGCGGGGGCTGGCATGGCGTTCACTATCGGTAAATACGGCATCGGCACTCTGCTGTCGCTGGGGCAGTTGCTGATTGCGCTGTACATCACCACGCTGATCTTCATCGTCGTGGTGCTGGGCGCGGTGGCGCGATGGTCGGGCATGCCGCTGATGCAGTTTCTGCGTTATTTCAAGGATGAAATCCTGATCACCCTGGGCACCTGTTCGACCGAAGCGGTGCTGCCGCGAATGATGGTCAAACTGGAAAAGCTCGGCTGCAAGAAATCCGTGGTCGGCATGGTCCTGCCGACGGGCTACACGTTCAACGCGGACGGCACCTGCATTTACCTGACCATGGCGGCGATCTTCATCGCCCAGGCGACCAACACGCCGCTGACATTCATGGATCAGATGATTCTGCTCGGCGTGTTCCTGCTGACCTCCAAGGGCTCGGCCGGTGTGGCGGGAGCAGGGTTCGTGACCCTGGCGGCCACGCTCACCACCATTCACTCCATACCTCTGGTGGGCCTGGTGTTGCTGTTGGGCATCGACCGCTTCCTAAACGAGGCGCGAGCGGTGACCAACCTGATTGGCAACGGCATCGGCACCATTGCCATTGCCAAGTGGGACAACTCCTTCGATGTCGAAGCGTGCGAGCGGGAAATCGCCGCCATGAAACACGCCAAGGCTGCACGCAAGGCGCTGCTGGCGCACAAGTAAACCAAGCGTGGCGATTAGCACCTCTGTTGGCGATCCGGATCGCTGACAGAGGTGCTGATCGACACCGCACGGGCTGCCTGGGTTGACACTCCTTTCGTACTCATGAAACATATAGTGCACTATACAATAGCGAACTATGAAATGAGCTCGAACCGAAATCACGTGGGAACGCAGCTGTCATTTGCACTCTACGCCGCTGCCAACCGGGTCGTGCGTTTGCACAAGCCGTATCTGGAACCACTGGGCTTAACCTTTCCGCAGTATCTGGTGATCCTGCAGCTTCTGGATGGCGCGCCATTGTCTGTGGGCGAACTCGGCACTTACCTGGCCATGGACGCGGGAACCATCACGCCGCTACTCAAACGTCTGGAAGGCGCCGGATTGGTCACGCGCAAGCGCGATCCGGCAGACGAGCGCCGCGTGCTGATCGACCTGACGCCCGAAAGCCGGGCCATGGAAGACGACATCAGAGCCATCACCGGCAAGATCAAGACGGCCTGCCAGCTTGATGAGCAGGGGATTGAGGCGCTTCGTCTGACGCTGGATGCGCTTGCCCATCCGGCGGCTGACTGAGCCCACCAGTCCAAAAGCGCGCTCAACCGGGCGATAACACACGTAACAGAGAGGGTTTTGAAATGAACATCGGAATTATCGGCGCCGGCCACATCGGCGCAACACTGGCGCGCAAGCTGGCTGCGTGCGGTCATAAGATCAAACTGGCCAACTCGAAAGACCCGCAAAGCATTCAGGCACTCGCTGAAGAAGTCGGTGCCAAGGCTGTCACCAAAGAGCAGGCTGTGTCCGATGTCGATGTGATCATCCTGTCGATTCCCTTCGCCCGATACCCTGATTTGAAGCAGACGCTGAGCCAGGTTCCCGAGCAAGTCGTGGTCATCGATACTTCCAATTACTACCCGCAGCGTGATGGGACGATCAAGGAAGTGGACGAGGGCAAGCCTGAAAGCGTCTGGGTCAGCGAGCAGATCGGCCGCCCGCTGATCAAAGCGTGGAATGCCGTACTCGCCGCTACGCTGGCCGATCAAGGTCAACCTGCCGAATCCGCAACTCGCATCGCCTTGCCAGTCGCCGGCGATGATGTGCGTGCCGAGGCGATCGCTCAGGATCTGGTCGAAGAAACCGGATTCACCGCGCTCGCTGCGGGCAGCCTTCAGGAGTCATGGCGTCAACAACCCGGGACCCCGGCTTACTGCACCGAACTGACCTTGCCGGAACTGAAGCAGGCGCTCGAAGCTGCGGACAAGGCCCGCGCGCCGCTGAACCGCGATGGGTTGATGGCCCGATTCATGGCGCCCGGCACTGAGTTCACCCGCGAGCAGATGGTTGCGATCAATCGGGAAATGACCGCTTGATTAGAAATGAGCGGCCTGGCGTTCATGCGACGGCGATAGCGAAGTCATTTCGCAACCCCACAGCTGCAAAAACGGCTGGCTGATCCTGGCCGGCCCAACCCATCGGCTGACCAGTTCGCACTTGCCATCCATGCATAACTGGTAATCGCCGGCCTGCGGGGTTCGGCCTAATTGCAGTGGTTGCAGCGGCGGCAAGTGGCGTCGGAAATGCCAACTGCCGTTCTCCAGTCGGGCATCGTCGGGTATCTCCATGCCAGCGCCGTTGCCGCGAACCCTGGCCTGCTCAAGAACCAGCCCTTGGGCCGTGACGCGGTAGTCTTCCTCCCAACGGATCTTTTCGATGCTGTGGTTCCATGCCAGGGTGAAGTTCGCTAGCGGCAATTGTGCCCAAATGCTGCCGGCCAGACCCAGGCACAAGCTGATCATGCATTGGCCGCAGCGGCGCGCCGCGAGCGCCAGAGGTGTTGCACGATGACCAGCATCCCGAGTGCGAAGCCGATTTCATCGGTCACGGGCAGTGCCACGATCAGCAGAGAACCCGCAGCGAGACTCAGCAAGCGTTCCCAAAGCAGCATTTTCTGTTGCAGAAAACCGGTCGACGCCATGCCCCAGAGACCAACCGCCAGAAGAGTCTTGATCAGCATGTAGGCAGTCGCCCACAAGTTGTCGCCTTGCAGCATCAGCGCCGGGTTGTAGACCGCCATGAACGGGATGACGAAACCGGCTAGCGCAATGCGCACGGCCCACAGGCTGATCTTGAAGCCGCTTTCCTTGGCGATCGGTGCGGCGGCAAAACAGGCGAGGGCGACCGGCGGGGTCAGGTCGGCGAGGATGCCAAAGTAGAACACGAACATGTGCGACACGATCAGTGGCACGCCCAGCTCCAGCAGGGCGGGCGCGGCGATCGAGCTGGTGATGATGTAGTTGGGAATGGTCGGAATGCCCATCCCCAGCACCAGGCAGGTGATCATCGTCAGGATCAGCGACAGCAGCAGGTTGTCGCGGCCGATGGCGAGGATGTAGCCGGCAAACGTCGAAGCGACGCCGGTGAGCGAAACGATGCCGATAATGACGCCGACCAGTGCGCAGGCGATGCCCACCGGTACCGCGTGGCGGGCGCCCTCGACCAGCGCGTGCAGGCAGATCAGCAGCGTTTCGCGACCGCCCTTGATGAAAGCGCAGACCAGCGCCAGGACGGCAATGACCGCGAAAATCACCGCGATGCCGAGCTGGAAAAAACCTGTGCAGAGCACGCCGAGTGCAATCCAGAACGCACAGCGCAGGCCAAAGCTGTGCACCCGGAAAATGATCGCCGAGCCAAGAATCACGATGGCAGTCAATGCCAGGCCGACCATGCCCGAGAACAGCGGTGTGCGCCCGGAAAACAGCAGGTAAACCAGGACCAGCAGAGGAATCAGCAAATACCAGCGGGCTTTCACCGCGCCCCAAGCGCTGGGGCATTGGTCTTTGGGCAAGCCCTTGAGGTTGGAGCGCTTGGCTTCCAGATGGACCATCCAGAATACCGAACCGAAATACAGCAGGGCCGGAATCAGCGCCGCTTTGGCGATTTCGACGAAGGGCACATTGATGGTTTCAGCCATGATGAAGGCGACCGCGCCCATCACCGGAGGCATGATCTGGCTGCCCATGCTGGAGGTGGCTTCCACGCCGCCAGCGAACGCGGCGCGATAGCCAAAGCGCTTCATCAGCGGAATGGTGAATTGCCCGGTGGTCACGACGTTGGCGATCCCGGAGCCGGTGATCGTCCCCATCAACGCCGACGAGGCCACGGCCACTTTTGCCGGGCCTCCCAGCTTGTGACCGAACAAGCCCATGGCGAAGTCGGTAAACAGCTTGATCATGCCGGCTTGCTCAAGAAACGCGCCAAACAGGATGAACAGGAAGATGTAGGTTGCCGACACATAGGTTGGCGTGCCGTACAGCCCTTCGGTGCCGAACGACAGCTGATTGATGATCTGGTCGAAACCGTAGCCGCGATGGGCCAGTTCGCCGGGCAGGTATTCCCCGAACAGACCGTACGCCAGGAACAGCCCGCAAATCACCGGCAGCGCGATGCCCATGACCCGTCGCGCGGCTTCGAAGACCAGAGCAATCAATACGATGCCGATCATCAGGTCGGCCGAGGTGAGGTCACCGGAGCGCTGGATCAGATCGGCCTCGAACACCCATTGATACAGCGCGGTAGCGATGGCGGCCAGGCTCAGCAGCCAGGCCAGCGGTTGCCACGGACGGTCTGTGCCGTGTGCCGGATAACTGAGAAACACCACCCACAGCAGGAAACCGACGTGCACCGCACGCAGCACCTGGCTGGAGAGAGGAGAGAAGGCTGCGGTGACGATCTGGAAAATCGAGAACAGCAACGCTACGTAAAACAGGGTTTTCGGCCAGTCCCGTGGGTTCGCGGAAATACCGTGATGCTCGTCACTCATTGGCTGCCTTCCTCATGACCACGCAAAGGAATCGACGCTGCAGTGGCCGTCACGCCACTGCGCACAAGCGCTTATAAAGCGCCTTTTTCCTTGTAGTAGCGCTCGGCCCCGGGGTGCAGCGCGATCGGCAGGTTTTTCGCAGCCGCTTCCAGCTTGATGTCCTTGGCCGCCGAATGGGAGTTACCCAAGCGCCCCAGGTTGTCGAACAGCAGGCGGGTCATGTCATAGACGACGTCATCCGGCAGGTCGGCGCGGGTCACCAGAATATTGGTGATTGCCACGGTAGGCACGGCTTCGGCCTGTCCGTCGTAGGTGTTGGCCGGGATCATTGCGCTCTGGTAGGCCGGATTGCCGATTTTTGCCACCACTTCACTCGGGATAGCCACGTAGTTCAGCGGCATCACCGACGACAGGTCGCGAATGGCGGCCATGCCCAGTCCCGACGATTGCAGGGTGGCATCCAGTTGCCGGTTCTTGATCAATTCCACCGATTCGGCAAACGGCAGATATTGCACCTTGCCCATGTCCTCGTAGGTCAGGCCGGCCGCTTTGAATATCGCCCGCGCATTCAATTCGGTGCCGGATTTTGGGGCGCCGACCGAGATGGTCTTGCCCTTGAGATCGGCGAGGGTTTTGATCCCCGACTCTTTGCTGGCGACGATTTGAATGTAATTGGGATAGGCACCGCCCAAGGCGCGCAATTTGGTCAGCGGTGCTTTGAAACCGGCGTCCTCTACGCCGTTTTTGGCGTCGGCCACTGAGTCGCCCAAAGCCAGGGCCAATTCGCCGCGACCGGCCTGTAGCAGGTTGAGGTTTTCCACCGACGCTTTGGTGGCCTGCACCGATGTCTTCGAACCGGCAATACCGTCGCTGTAGATTTGCGACAGACCGACCCCGATCGGGTAGTAAACCCCACTGGTTCCGCCGGTGAGGATATTGATGAACACGGGCGCGGCCTGCGCGGCACTGCTAAGGGTCAGCGTGGCGGCGGCCAGCAGGGCAAAGCGTGTTTTGACTCGCATGGGGGCACTTCTCCGTCTTGTTATGGTTTTAAGCAGAGTGATTGCACTCTAGCCGGTCCCGGCTGAACGTGATCGTCACGACGTCAGTTCATCCCCAGCCAGTTCGGCAGCACCAGTGAGATCCACGGCACGTAAGTAATCAGGATCAGGAACAACAGCAGAATCGACAACCAGGGCATCGCGGCTTTGACTGTGGCGGGCAAGGACATGCCGGTCACCGCCGAGGTCACGAACAGGTTCAGGCCCACCGGTGGCGTGATCAGGCCGATCTCAAGGTTGACCACCATGATGATGCCGAGGTGAATCGGATCGATGCCCAGTTTCATCGCGATAGGAAAAAGGATGGGCGCCAGGATCAGGATGATCGCTGACGGTTCCATGAACGCGCCGGCAATCAACAGCACAATGTTGACCACCAGCAGGAACGTCACCGGCGTCAGGCCGGCGTCGATCACCCAGGCAGTGATTTGTTGAGGTAACTGTTCGGTGGTCAGCACGTGGGCGAACAGCATGGCGTTGGCAATGATGAACATCAGCATGATGCTCAGCTTGGCCGAGTCGAGCAGAACCTTGGGGGTCTCGCGAAAGGTCAGATCCTTGTAGACGAACAAAGCGATGAAGGCCGAATAGACGGCTGCCACTGCGGCAGCTTCGGTCGGGGTGAACATGCCCGAATAGATGCCGCCGAGGATGATCACCATCAGCAACAGGCCCCATATTGCCTGGCGTGCCGTACTCAGAAACTCGCGAAGCGTCGCACGCGGCAAGGCGGGGAGATTTTTCTTCACCGCGACGATGTAGATCGCCACCATCAATGCCGTGCCCAGCAGCAGACCGGGCACCACGCCGGCCATGAACAGCTTGCCCACGGAGGTTTCTGTAGCGGCGGCGTAAACCACCATCACAATCGACGGCGGGATAAGGATGCCCAGCGTACCGGCGTTGCAGATGATCCCTGCGCCGAACGCCTGCGGGTAGCCGGAACGGACCATCCCGGCAATCGCAATCGAGCCCACCGCAGCGACCGTGGCGGGGCTTGAACCGGAGAGGGCGGCGAACAGCATGCAGGCCAGCACCGCCGCGATGGCCAGGCCGCCGCGAATATGCCCGACACAGGCGTTGGCGAAGTCGATCAGCCGGCGGGCGACGCCGCCAGTGGTCATGAAGGCCCCGGCCAGCAGGAAGAACGGAATGGCCAGCAGCGTGTAGTGTTCCGAGGTCTCGAACAGTTTGATCGCCAGCGAGCGCACCGAGTCGGGACTGAAGAAAATGATCGTCAGGGAGCCGGCCAGCCCTAGCGAAATGGCGATCGGCACGCCGATGAACATCAAGGCGAACAGGGCCACGAACAGGAAGGCAATGGTCATGGCTTGTCTTCCTCGTGTTCGGCAAGTTTCAGCGCGTCGGCCGCTTCATCGGCCAGGCCGAGGCCGGTCTGACGGTTGAGCAGGATGCGCAAGAGAATTTCAGCGAAGCGGATGAACACCAGCGCGAAGCCCAGCGGCACGATCAACCCGATATGCCACTGCATGACGCCGAAATGGCCGAGATCCTCTGCACCGATACCGGCGTTCATCAAGGTTTCGATCCATTCGAAGCTGGCGACGGCCAGCAGCCCCGCGTAGGCCAGACAGCACAGGCAGGCGAGGATGCCGATGTAACGCTGTACCGATCTGCGCGCCAGTTTGACCAGTGCGTCGACACCGATATGCCCGGCGGTGCGCACGCCATACGCCAGGCCGAAAAAAATCAGCCAGCCGAACAGCGCTTTGGTCAGGGCGGTGCTCCAGGTCATGGCCTGCGCCATGCCCATGATCTGATCGCCAACGGCGAACAGCGGAACACTGGCCGCCGGCCAATGATCGGCGAGCCAGTAAAACAGGCTGTAGAAGTTGTTGAGGATCACGTAGACAAACGTGACGAGGGTCATGGCCGCCAGAAGGAAGACGATGAAGCCTTCCTCGAAGTGTTCCCAGATTCGCCGAAGCGCTTTCATGGATGGCATCTCACGTCGAGTGAAGACGGGCAGGCGCCGACGCAGCGGCGCCTGCCTTGCGATTATTGCGCCTGGTTTGCGGCTTCGGCAGCAGAGATCAGCTCAGCGCCGATTTCGCCTTCGAACTTCTTCCACACCGGTTTCATCGCATCGCGCCATTGCCCACGTTCTTCTGGCGTAAGCGTGATGATTTCCGTGGTTTTGGCGGCAAGGATGCGCTGCTTGTCACCCTCGTTCAGTTGCTGGGCTTCCTTGTTCACGTGGGTGGTGACTTCCACGACGATCTTGTCCAGTTCGCTGCGCACGTCGGGCGGCAGGCCGTTCCAGAATTTGGTGTTGGTGATCAGCATGTAGTCCAGTACACCGTGGTTGGATTCGGTGATGTACTTCTGCACTTCATGCATCTTCTGGCTGTAGATGTTCGAGTAAGGATTCTCCGCCCCGTTGACCACACCGGTCTGCAGGCCTTGATATACCTCGGCAAAACTCATCTTGCGCGGATTGGCGCGCACCGCCTTGAATTGCTCTTCCAGCACCGCCGAGGCCTGCACCCGGAACTTCAAGCCGCGCGCATCAGCGGGTACACGCAGTGGCTTGTTGGCCGACAGTTGTTTCATGCCGTTGTGCCAATAAGCCAGGCCGGTGATGTTTTTGCTTTCCATGGATTTGAGCAGGCCCTGACCCTGCGGGCTCAGTTGAAAGCGGTCGACAGCGTTGATGTCATTGAAGAGGAAGGGCAGGTCGAACAACTGCACTGACTTGGTGTACTGCTCGAACTTGGCCAGCGACGGCGCAATCATCTGTACATCGCCGAGCAACAGGGCTTCCATTTCCTTGCCATCACCAAAGAGCGAGGAGTTGGGATACACCTCGACTTTGACCTTGCCCGGCAAACGTTCCTCGACCAGTTTCTTGAACAGCAACGCACCTTGCCCCTTGGGCGTCTGGTCAGCGACCACATGCGAGAACTTGATGATCACCGGGTCTGCCGCCATGGCCGGGTTCATGCTGCTTACCGCCAAAGCGCAGGCAAGTGCGCTGAACAGAGATCTGAGCATCTGGGTGATTCCTCTTGTTTTTATTGTGATGACCGCTCGACGCGCTGAACGCGTTCAAGTGCCGAGACATGTTCAAGTCTAGGCAGAAATATCTGATTTGCCGGGGAATTGACCAGAAAACCGCAAAACAGTAGCGAGTGGACTGAGTACGTGGTTCCGTCAGGGCCGTGAACGGTATGGGGATTACCCGGCGACGAGTGATGTTTGAATTTCAAGTGCCCGCTGCTGAAGGTGAACCGGGCAGATAGGCCTCGGGTTGGCGGCGCGGGATTCTCATATCGCCAGGTCCTCGTCCCAACACACGGCCTTTGATTCGTGCCATTGCACGTCGGTGACGCCGAATCGCTCGGCCATCGGTTTCGAGAAGCGCTTCAATGGAGGCCGGCCTGGCTTGGGAATTGGCGTCAACCCGGCATCACAACTCGCCCACTGCCAGGCTTCTGCGTTGTTCATCAATTTGGCGCGGATAATGAAGGATTTGGGCACACCGTGAAGTCGGTACTTAATCATGTACAAATCTGTCTGGCTCATGAGGCTCTCCTGTTACTCATGAAAGAGGGATGTTCCTCGCGCCAGGAAATTCACAGTTTTTTCTAACATCTCGACATGCGTCCGCACCGGTTGAAAAATCACTTATACAAGCATGCGCTTGCGGTATAACAACGCTCCTTATGTGATTGCGAAAGTTTGATCAGCGTAACTAAGCGAAACGGCAAAATATATCGACGCTTGTCCGGTGTGATGGCGTTTGAATGTCATTTGATATTGACGAGGAACATCGCTGCGTTTAACTAGCGCGTAATCTGTAGATCGCTGCCGATACTGTAAAATTGGTACGTTGGTGCAGTTAACCAGTGGAATATTTTAGTTAGCAAGCTTCGCAAGCGAGGCGATAAACGAACAATTTCCTGTACAGATTCAGCGAAGCTCATGTAATGGTTAATGACCCGATTGTGCCTTGACAGGAAGAAGGGCCATGGAAAACGACGAGCTGCGCCACACTTGTACAAAGTGCAATAAGCTGTACAAAACCTCGCCGCAAGCGGAGCGTCATAAGGCAAGTGCCGGACATGCCGGGCTTTGTGAAAAATGTCTCAAAAACGAGCAGGAGCGGGTGATCAGTCAGCGCCTGGCCTTGTGTGCCGCGAAGATGTTGGACATTGATCGTCAGTTCAAGCCATCAGCGAAACGCTGATGTTCGCTTCAGCTCGCAAACGAGGCGGCTGATGAAATTCGGCAAGACTCAACGATTACCGCTGCGCTTGTACAACTGCAGAGAGTTGGGTTGGGCCGTTGATCATGTCCCTGACAATAAATCACTGCCAGTAATTGTTTTGACTTACGTATAAATCGAATCGTCCAGGTCCCGGATGTTACACAAACTTGCACAGGAAGTAAGAGGCCCGTGAATACGGGCCTCAGTACTGTTCCGATAGAAGAGCACAAACGCTCTCAGCCTGCGAACATCAAACTTGCGATGCCTTGATCAACAGCGAACCGCGCCGGCGCATGAGGGCGTAGTAAGCGCACGCAGGGCACAGCAAGCCAACGACCCACGCCAGGTCTACGCCTTGCAGGCTGGTGGCAACAGGCCCGACGTACATGGAGGTGTTCATGAACGGAATTTCCAGAGCAATGGTGCAAAGGAATACTGCGATTGCTGTCCAGTTCACCCGACCGTAGATGCCTGCCGGATCGAAGATGTCGGTAATCCGGTAAACGCCTTTGCGCAGCGCGTAGTAGTCGACAAGATTGATCGCCGTCCAGGGGATCAGAAAGTAGCTCATGAAAAAGATGAAATTCAGGAAGAACTGCAGAAAGTCGTCCTGCGCCAATGTGCATAAACCGGTTGCGATCGTGCAGATGATCAGCAGGAATCCCGCACGTACAGACGGGGTGATTTTGAGCGCAGAGAAAGGCTCGATCATCGTGATCGTCGACATGAAAGCGCCATACAGGTTGAACACATTGATGGCGATCTGGCCGTATAGCACGAATGCCACCATCAGCAGCGTGCCTCCTCCGAGCAGGCCTATAAGATGCAGCCCGACGTTATCGGAGAACCCCACCATGCCCTTGGCCAGTACGGCGCCTAACAACATCATCCAGCTTCCGCCGATAACGGTACCGGCATAGCTGTACCAGAACACTTGGCGGGCGGAAGTGTCGCTCGGCAAATAGCGAGAGTAGTCCGCCACGTAAGGTGCGTAGGACAGTTGCCAAGTGACCGCGATACTGACAGAGGCGAGGAAGCTGACCAGATTGAAACCCTGCGCGGTCCATTGGCCGGCCTCTATCGGCAGCGCGAGAGCGAGCAGGGTGGCGATGCCGAACACGGCAATCGAAATCAGCGAAAGCAGCTTCTGTACGCGATGAATCAATTGGTAGCCGAACAGCGCGACCAGGAAGCATGCCGCGCCCAGCAGAGCGATGTTGCCAGCGGTGCTCAACGGGCTCAGGTCGCTCACCGCCTGAGCAGCCAACAGCGTGTTGCTGACGAAAAAGCCCAAATAAATAAGCATGACGAACAGCAGCGGTACGATAGCGCCGAAAACCCCGAATTGTGCCCGGCTCTGGATCATCTGCGGAATACCCAGTCTCGGCCCCTGTGCGGAGTGCGAAGCCATGAAGATTGCACCAATCAGCGAACCGATAAGAATCGATAGCGCACTCCAGAAAAGATTGAGTCCCAGGCTGATGGGCAACACTCCAGCCGCTACCGTGGTGATGTTGGCGTTGGCACCAAACCAGACGAAGAACAAGGAACGGGGCCGACCGTGACGCTCGCTCTCAGGGATAAAGTCGATGCTGCGTTTTTCAACTTTCATGTCTGTTCTCCGTTCAGCAGGCGTCGACGAGGCGGCGTTGAAAGCGCGCTACGACTTGTGGGAATTCATCTGGCTGGAAGGCGAGGTGATCGGGTTCGGCGGTTCGAAGCGATGTTGCCGGCTCGTTGTTCCAGCGTCTCGACAACTGCTCGGTGGTGAAGAGCTCCAGCCCGTACAGCCAGTTGGAAAGGATGAACAGTGCCGAGTAATGCGCTCCCTCTGTAGTCGCACTACAGGCGTCAGCGACAAGGCTGATCTGGAAGTCGTGCTGATAGGCGTCGAACAGACTGCTCATGACACACACATCCGTCAGCACGCCGATGACCACCAGGTGCTTGATGCCTCGGCGGTTGAGCATCTGAGCCAAACGGGTGCCGTGGAAGGCGCTGTAGCGGCGTTTATCGATGACGACGTCAGCGTCTCGAGGCGCCAGGGCGTCAATGATCTCGATCGCAGATGTGCCGGCGCGGTAAGTCGTTGGCCTGCCTTGGTCGTCTACCGGTTCGCCCAGCGCCAGATCGCGGCCCGGAGCGTCGTTGACATGGCGGGTATAGAAAATCGGGATGTGCAACTGGCGAGCGCGATCGATCAGGGATGCGGCGTTATCGACCACTTGATCGAAGCGTTCGAGCGGGAAGCCATCTTCCTTTTGCATATCGATCACAAGCAAGGCGGTGTTTTGGTTCATCAGGTTTGTTCCGGATGCAGAGCGTCGGGCGAGCCGGAGGGACTCACCAGAAAACTCGGTAATGACGGTGCGCAGCGATCCGCCAAGGCGGAAACTGCGAGAGATCGAGAGAGACTCTCGTGGGGAGGTGTTACCTGACTATCTGCCAGAAACCGTTTTGCTTCGCGCTCACGCAGGATGGCAGCTGCGGCAGCACGATGGAGGACGAAGAGCGGAATCGACGGAGATAACGCGCCATGGCTGCGCACGGCAACGCACACACCGCGCTTGAAGAGCGGGTGTGAGCGTCGCCGAAATTTGCGGAGGATGCAGGCATGGCCATAGACCTTGAGCGCGATATGCACTGGAGGAGCAAGATACGGGCCAAGCTGTGCAAGGCCTTCGAAGCCATTGAGCCAGAGCGGACCAAGCGTTCAAAGCAATGTTTTGTGGTATCTGGTATTCCATAATATTGTGTTACGTAGCGTAGCAGCGGCTTGCGTTCTTGCTCCCTTTTGAAGCAGATCCCTCCAGGCTCGCGGCGATCAACGCCGCGCCGTACGCGTACTCACATCCACCCAGACCGCCAACACCAGAATGCTGCCCTTGACGATCATCTGCCAGTAGCTATCGACGTCGAGCATGGACATGCCGTTGTCCAGACTGGTGATCACCAGCGCGCCGAGGAGGGCGCCGTAGACGGTGCCGGAGCCGCCGCGCATGGAGGTGCCGCCGATGAAGCAGGCGGCGATGGCGTCGAGCTCGCCCATGCTGCCGGCGGACGGTGAGCCGGCGGCGAGGCGTGCGGTGTTGACCACGCCGGCGAGGGCGCACATCACGCCCATGATGCCGAAGATCCACAGCTTGACCGCCTGCACATTGATGCCTGACAGGCGCGTGGCTTCCATGTTGCTGCCGACCGAATAGACCCGGCGGCCGAACACGGTCTGGCTGGTGACGTAACTGAACACCCCGAGCAGAATCAGCAACAGCAGCACCGGCACGGGAATGCCGTCATAGCTATTGAGGGTCTGAACAAAACCGGCCAGCACCGCGCCGATCACCAGCACGCGCACAACATCACGCACCAGTGAATGCGCCGCCAGGCCATGCAGGGCGCGATTGCGTCGTTGTTTCCAGGTCAGGAACACTGTCAGCGCAAACAGCAGCACACCCAGGCCAGTGCCGATCGCGTGGGGCAGATAACCTTGGCCGACATAGACCAGCTCCGGCGATACCGGGGCGATGGTGGTGCCGCCGGTGATCCCCAGCAAAATCCCGCGAAACGCCAACATGCCACCGAGCCCGACGATAAATGACGGTATGCGCAAGTACGCCGCCATGTAGCCGTTGGCGAGGCCGATCATCAGGCCGCACAGGGCGACCAGACTCAGATTCGCCAGCAACGGAATGTGATAGACCACGTCGAGTATCGCCGCGAGGCCGCCGAGCAGGCCGAGCAATGAGCCCACCGACAAATCGATCTCGCCGCTGATGATCACCAGCACCATGCCGCAGGCGAGGATGCCGGTGATCGACATCTGCCGCAGCAGGTTGGAAAGGTTGCGCGGGGTGAGGAAACCGCCTTCGGTCTGCCAGCTGAAGAACAGCCAGATCAGCACCACGGCGAATACCAGCGCGAGCATCTTGTAGCGGGTGAACAGTTGTTTGACCTGATTCATTTACGCGGTTTTCCGATCATTATTGTTATGGCTGCCGGGCTGGCTGAGGGCGGCGGCGAGTACCTGTTCCTGGGTCAGTTCATGGTTGACGAAGTCGCCACGCAACTGGCCTTCGCCGATCACCAGCACGCGGTCGGACACGCCGAGCACTTCGGCCAGTTCCGATGAAACCATGATGATCGACACGCCTTCGGCGGCCAGCGCGCCCATCAACTTGTAGATCTCGTACTTGGCGCCGACATCCACGCCTCGGGTCGGCTCGTCGAGAATCAGTACGCGCGGTTTGGCCAGCAGCATTTTCGCCAGCACGGCTTTCTGCTGGTTACCGCCTGACAGGCTGGTGATCGGCAGGGATGGACTTGCGGTCTTCAGATGCAGACGGGAGATTTCCCGGTCGATGCAGCCCAGCTCGGCTTCGGCATCGATGCGGGTCATTTTCGAATAACTCTCGAGCACGGCGAGGGTGATGTTCTGGCCGACGCCGAGGTCAGGAATGATGCCCTGCCGCTTGCGATCTTCAGGCACCAAGCACAGGCCGGCGCGAATCGCTTTCAGCGGCGTGCGCGTGTCGATCGGCTCGCCGTCCAGCCAGACTTCGCCCTCGTGGCGGCCGGGGTAAGCGCCGAACAGAGCGGTGACCAGCTCGGTGCGGCCGGCCCCGACCAGCCCGGCAATGCCGAGAATCTCGCCGCGCTTGAGGCTGAAGGAAATGTCGTCGACCCGTTTGCGCTTGGGGTTGTCGACGTCGTAGCAAGTGATGTGGCGCGCCTCGAAAATCACCTCGCCAATCTCATGCGGCTCGCTGGGGTAGAGGTTGCTCATTTCGCGGCCGACCATCTGCGTGATGATCTGTGGAATGTCCATGTCGGCCATGGCGGTGGTGGCGATGTGTTTGCCGTCGCGGATCACCGAAATGGTGTCGCACACGGCGGCGACTTCATCGAGCTTGTGCGAGATGTAGACGCAGGCGACGCCCTTGGCCTTGAGGTCGCGGATGATGTCCAGCAGCACTTCGATTTCCGAGCGGCTCAGGGCCGAGGAAGGTTCGTCGAGGATCAGCAGACGCGCCTGTTTATTCAGGGCCTTGGCGATTTCAACCAGTTGCTGATAACCACCGCCGTACTGCGAAACCGGCAGCGAAACGTTCATGTCCGGCACTTTCAATTCACGCATCAAGGCTTCGGCGCGGTGGATCATCGCCGGGTAGTTCATGCGCCCGCCTGGCAGCGTCAGCTCATGGCCCATGAAGATGTTTTCCGCCACCGACAGATCCGGAACCAGGGTCAGTTCCTGATGGATGATGACGATGCCGGCGGCCTCGGTTTCGCTGATCGATTGCGCTCTGAGCGGTTGCCCGTCCCAGAGGATTTCGCCGTCCCAGGTGCCATGGGGATAGACCGCCGAAAGGATCTTCATCAGCGTCGACTTGCCGGCGCCATTCTCGCCACACAGGCCCACGCATTCACCGGGCCGGACCTTGATGTCGATACCGTTGAGCGCTTTGACACCGCCGAAGGTTTTGACGATGCCGTTCATTTGCAGCAGATAGTCGGACATGGAAAAGGCTCGTATACCAGGGACTCAAACACCACTGAACCTGTGTGGGAGCGAGCCTGCTCGCGAAGGGGCTTTTTCAGCCAGAGCTTTACTGACTGACACTCCGCTTTCGCGAGCAGGCTCGCTCCCACAGGTCTGATCAAGATTTACGACCGGATCACTGCCCGGCAATCTGCGCCTTGGTGTAGAAGCCGTCCTGTTCGAGCAAGTCGATGTTGTCCTTGGTCAACGGGGTTGGCGTGAGCAGGATGGTGTCGACTTTCTTGCTGCCGTTGTCGTACTGCGAGGTGTAGGCCGGTTTTTCGTTGCGTGCCAGTTGCACCGAGAGCTTGGCCGCTTCCGAGGCGATGAGTTTCAGCGGTTTGTACACGGTCATGGTTTGCGTGCCGGCGATCACGCGTTTGACGGCTGCGAGGTCGGCGTCCTGACCGGAAATCGGCACCTTGCCGGCCAGTTGCTGCGCGGCCAGTGCCTGGATGGCGCCGCCAGCGGTAGCGTCGTTGGAGGCGACGATGCCGTCGATTTTGTTGTTGTTACGGGTCAGGGCGTTTTCGACGATGCTCAGCGCTTCGGTCGGGTTCCATTCCTTGACCCACTGCTGGCCGACGATCTTGATATCGCCCTTGTCGATGGCCGGTTGCAGCACTTTCATCTGGCCTTCACGGAGGATCTTGGCGTTGTTGTCGGTGGGCGCGCCACCCAGCAAGAAGTAATTGCCCTTGGGCGCCGCTTTCAGCACGCCGCCGGCCTGCATTTCGCCGACCTTTTCGTTATCGAAGGAGATATAGGCGTCGACATCGGCGTTGAGAATCAGCCGGTCGTAAGACACCACTTTGATTCCGGCTTTCTTCGCCTCGGCCACGGCGTTGGTCAGCACTGTCGCGTTGAATGGCACGATGACGATCACATCGACGCCGCGAGAGATGAGGTTTTCGATCTGCGAAATCTGCTTCTGCTCGTTGGCATCCGCCGATTGCACGAAGACTTTGGCGTCCATTTTTTCCGCCGCCGCGACGAAGTAATCGCGATCGCGCGACCAGCGTTCCAGACGCAGATCGTCAATGGAAAAACCGATTTTCGGGTGGATAGCGTCGGCCATTACCGGCAGGGCCAACAACGCCAGGGCACTGGCCAACAGCGTACGTTTCAAGTTCTTCATGGTGGTGCGTCCTTTTATTTTTGTTGGAAAGACACGGCCTGACGATGAATCGGGCTGGTAGAACTGTAGAGAATCTGCCGACGCAGCAGGCACAGAATTGTCGTGCAATTGTCACAGCGTTTTTGCGTCGGCAGCTTCCCTTGGCGATCAGCGATACAGGTAACGGTTGACGATGTTTTCGAGCATTTCCTGGCGGCCGCTGACGGCTTGCGGGTTCAACTCGTTGGTAAACGCGTGCTCTGCCAGTGACTCAAGATTGAAGTCTCCTGCCATCACCGCTTGCCCGAACGGCTGACGCCAGCCGGCGTAGCGTTGGTCCTTGAGGGTTTGCAATTGATCGTTCTCGACCATCGCGGCGGCGCGTTCCAGCGACAAGGCAAGAACGTCCATGGCGCCAACGTGGCCGTGGAACAGGTCGATCTCGTCGAGGCTCTGCCGGCGCACCTTGGAGTCGAAATTGAAGCCGCCATTCTTGAAACCGCCGGCCTTGAGGATTTCATAGGTCGCCAGGGTCATTTCTTCGATGCTGTTGGGGAACTGGTCGGTGTCCCAGCCGTTCTGCGGATCGCCACGGTTGGCGTCGATGCTGCCGAAAATTCCCAGCGAGGCGGCGGTGGCGATTTCGTGATGAAAGCTGTGGCCGGCCAGGGTCGCGTGGTTGGCCTCGATGTTGACCTTGATTTCCTTCTCCAGACCGTACTGCTGGAGGAAGCCGAACACCGTGGCGCTGTCGTAATCGTATTGGTGCTTGGTCGGCTCCTGCGGCTTGGGCTCGATCAGCAGGTCGCCGGTGAAACCGATCTTGTGCTTGTGCTCGACCACCATGCGCATGAAGCGCCCGAGTTGTTCGCGCTCGCGTTTCAGGTCGGTATTGAGCAGGGTTTCGTAGCCTTCACGACCGCCCCACAGCACGTAGTTGGAACCCTTGAGCCGATGGGTCGCGTTCATTGCGCTGAACACTTGCGCGGCGGCGCAGGCGAACACTTCCGGATCGGGATTGCTCGCAGCGCCGGCGGCGAAACGCGGATTGCTGAAGCAGTTGGCGGTGCCCCAGAGCAGCTTGATGCCGCTTTGTTCCTGATGCTGTTCGAGGCGGTCGATCATTTGCGCGAAGTGTTCGCGGTACTCCTTCAGCGAGTTGCCTTCGGGGGCGACGTCCGTGTCGTGAAAGCAGTAGTAATCGATGCCCAGTTTGCTGAAGAACTCGAATGCGGCTTGAGCCTTGCCGATAGCCAGTTCCATCGGTTCGCCACTGCGTTGCCACGGGCGTTTGAAGGTTCCGGCGCCGAACACATCAGAGCCCGGCCAGACGAAAGTGTGCCAGTAGCAGGCGGCCATGCGCAGGTGTTCGCGCATGGGTTTGCCGAGGATCAGTTTGTCGGCGTCGTATTGACGGAATGCGAGGGGCGAATCACTGTTCGGGCCTTCGTAGCGAACCGGCTCGATATTGGGGAAATACTGCATGGACCTTGTCCTTGTTGTTCTTGGCGGTGTCTCGATACTAGCAACGGCCCCGTGCCCGCTGATTATGAAAAGCCTCAACTGCGAGTGCGATTTTGCGTATTGAGCTTCAGCGCTCGCGGGCCTAGTCTGTGTCCATCGTCGCCGCGACATGGCGGCCCGGAACAAAAACAATTTGAGGCCGCTTTCGCGAGCAGGCTCGCTCCCACATTTGATTCGTGTCGTTCACAAAACTGTGTGGGAGCGAGCCTGCTCGCGAATGGCTTGACGCAAAATCCGGATACTGAATGAAGAGCCTACCGCCCGTGCACCGCATCGCCCTGTTGTTCAACGGCAGCAAGATCTACGACCGTGGCATCATCAGCGGCATCGGCAACTACTTGAGCAGCACCCGCGCTTCCTGGGACCTGTTTCTGGAAGAGGACTTTCTCTGCCGCTTGAAAGGCATCGAGCGCTGGCAGGGTGACGGGATCATTGCCGACTTCGATGATCCGCTGATTGGCGAGGCGCTGGCCGACATTCATTTGCCGGTGGTGGCGGTGGGCGGTTCCTACGAGGATGCACGCGCTTATCCAAAAGCGATCCCCTATGTCGCCACCGATAACAATGCATTGATCACTCTGGCTTATTCGCATCTGGTCGAGGCGGGATTGCAGCGCTTTGCCTGTTTCAGCCTGCCGGAAGCGCAGGCCAATCGCTGGGCGCAGGAGCGGGAAAAAGCCTTTCGCAAACTGATGCAACGAGACGGCCTGCACGCCGAGATCTATCGCGGCATGGGCACCAGCGCGCCGCTGTGGGACAGCGCCGTCGAACAGCTGATCGCCTGGCTGCACAGCCTGCCCAAACCGATCGGCATCATCGCCGTCAGCGACGCCCGCGCCCGGCAGTTGCTGCAAGCCTGCCTGACCGCCGGCATCGCCGTGCCGGAGCAGGTCGCGCTGATCGGCATCGACAATGACCCGCTGACCCGCAGCCTGACTCGCGTACCGCTGAGTTCGGTGATTCAGGGCACCGAAACCATGGGCCGCACCGCCGCGCAATTGCTGCACCAGATGCTCCACGGCATGCCGTCCACCGGTACGCAGATTCTGATTCCGCCGGACGCGGTCAATGTGCAGGTGTCGAGCCTGCACCAACCACTCGGCAATCCCTACGTCATGCAAGCGCTGCTGTTCATCCGCCAATATGCCTGTCAGGGCATCAAGACCGCGCAGGTGGCTGCGTATGTCGGGGTGTCGCGTTCATCACTGGAAGCGCATTTCCGCGCCGAGCGCGGTTGCAGCGTGCATGACGAGATTCTGCGTTTCAAACTGGCGGCGGCTACCAGCGGTTTGAAGAACACCGATGCGGCGATTGCCGACATTGCCCAGGCCTGCGGCTTCAAGTCTGCGCAATATCTGCACACGGTGTTCCGTCGCGAGTTCGGCTGCACGCCCCGCGAGTATCAGCAGGGCGGCGCATAGCGCTGCAAAGACTTACGCCAGCGCAGCGGCACTGGCTCTGGAGCGCCAGGCGAACGTCAGCACCATCAGCAGGCCCAGACCAGCCATCGCCGCGCCGGCCAGGGAAATCGCCGGATAACCCAGCCCGGCATTGATCACCGCGCCACCCAGCGCCGCGCCGATCGCGTTGCCGAAATTGAACGCGCCGATGTTCACCGCCGAAGCCAGATTCGGCGCGTCCTTGGCGGCTTCCATCACGCGCATCTGCAGCGGCGGCACCAGGGCGAAGCTGGCGATACCCCAGATCAGAATGGCCACGGCGGCCGGCAACGGCCAGCGCATCAGCACAGTGAATGCGAGCAAAACCACAATCAATGCGCTCAGCGACACGATCAGGGTGCGGTCGATCGAACGGTCGGCAGCCTTGCCACCCCACATGTTGCCCAGCGTCAAACCGATTCCGAACAACACCAGCATGGCGGTGATGAACGCGGCGGAGGCGTGGGTTTCGCTGCTGAGGATCGGCGCGATGTAAGTGAACACGGTGAACATCGCACTCGAGCCGACCACGGTCAGGGCCAGCGCGGCCAGCACCGGACCTCGGCCTAGCACACGAATTTCCGCCAGTGCACCCGCGCCTTGCTCTGCTTTCAGATTGGGCAGGGCGAACCACAAGGCGATCATGGTCAGCACGCCGAGACCGGTAATGCCCCAGAACGCCGTGCGCCAGCCAAACAGCTCACCAAACCAGGCAGCCAGCGGCACACCGCCGATAGTCGCCAACGTCAGGCCCATGAACATTGCCGCCACGGCGCCGGCACGTTTTTCCGGCGCGACCACACTGGCGGCGACCACAGAGCCGACCCCAAAGAATGCGCCGTGATTGAGCGAGGTGATCACCCTGGCGACCATCAGGCTGTAGTAGTCGGTAGCCAGCGCCGACATCAGGTTACCCAGGGTGAAAATCGCCATCAGCCCGATCAGCAGATAGCGCCGCGGGATCTTGCCAGTGGTCAGGGTCATCAGCGGCGCGCCGAGCAGCACGCCCAAGGCGTAGGCACTGACCAACAACCCCGCAGCGGGAATGGAAACGCCGAGATCGGCGGCAATGCCGGGCAACATGCCCATCGGCGCAAACTCGGTGACGCCGATGCCAAAGGCGCCGACGGCGAGTGCAACAAGTGGTGGATTGATACGCATGGAAAGTCTCCTCATCTATGCCGCCAATGCTACGATCCATCGTTTTCAGGCGGTAGATGGCGATTTTGGCAATCACCTTTGCGTAAGAGGCACGAATGGACTTCAACGGCAGGTCAGGGGAAATGAGCGTGTTCGTCACCGTGGCGCAGGAGGGCAGCCTCTCAGCGGCATCGCGTGCGTTGGGGCTGACGCCTTCGGCGGTCAGTCGGATCATCGCCCGTGCTGAACAGCGACTCGGCACCCGCTTGCTGCTGCGCACCACCCGCGCACTCACTTTTACCGCCGAGGGCGAAGCCTTCCTGCGCGGTGCTCGGCGGATTCTCGCCGACATGGACGAGGTCGAAGGGGCCATTACCGATCAAGGCGTACCCAAGGGTCGCTTGCGCGTCAGTGCCGCCCTTGGCCATGGACGGCTGGCCATTGTGCCGCTGGTCGCAGCCTTCACCGCCCGTTACCCGAACATCGTCGTCGACCTCAGCCTCGGCGACGAAGTAGTCGACATCCTCGCCGGCCAGGCGGACGTCGCCATACGCTTCGGCCATCTGCCCGACAGCCCGTTGACCTCACGCCGACTCGGCCACACCGGCCAAGTCGTGGTCGCATCGTCCGACTATCTGAAACGTCACGGCACACCTCTCGAACCGGAAGACCTGCTCAAGCACAACTGCCTGCGCTTCAACTTCCGCCGCGCCGAAGCCAACTGGCCGTTTATCCGCGACGGCAAGGAGTTCTCGCTGAAAGTGAGCGGCAACATCGAATGCAGCAGCGGCGAAGCACTGGCCCAGTTCGCCAGACTCGGCGCCGGAATTGCGCGCATCGGCGAGTTCACCGTCAGGGAAGACTTGCAGCGCGGCACGCTGATCCCGCTGCTGCAAACGTTTAACCCGGGCGATGAGGAACCGATTCATGCGGTGTTCGTGGGCGGCGCGGCGATGCCGGTGCGGGTGCGGTTGTTTGTGGATTTTTTGCTGGAGCGGCATCGGATGTAAGCGTGCCGGTCGGATTCAGCGAGTCATCCCTGACCCGCAAACTGCCGGCTAGATTGTCGGGATGGTCCCGCCGTCGATCACAAATTCACTTCCTGTGATCGAAGCCGCTCGTGGCGACGCCACAAACCCGATCAGCTCAGCCACTTCAGCTGGCGTCGATGGGCGGCCGAGCGGAATACCGCCCAAGGCTTGCATGATGATGTCCTTGCCACCCTGATAGTCAGTGCCTGCCTCCTGCGCGAGTCGCTCGGCCAATGCCACCGATGCTTCGGTTTCGATCCAGCCCGGGGAAACCCGAACCACACGGACCCCTTTGGGCGACACCTCTTTCGACAGGCTCTTGCTGTAGGTCGACAGCGCAGCCTTGGCCGCCGCGTACGCTGTGGTGGATTCCGGCAGTGGCAGTCGACTCTGGATGGACGTGACATGGATCACCACGCCATTACGACGCTCGAGCATGCCCGGCAGCAGGGCGCGATCGAGGCGCACCGCCGGCAGCAGATTCAGATTGAGCTCGCGTTGCCACTGCTCGTCGTCCAGCGCTGCAAAACCACCACCGGGGGCCGACGAGCCACCCAGGACATGAACCACTATGTCGACGCCGCCCAGTTGCTGTTGGACCGCTGCGATGAGTACGTCACAACCTTCCCGGGTCGAAAGATCAGCCGCGACCAGCAGTGCGCCCGGCATTTGGACGTCCACTTGCCGAGCCGAGGTGATGACTTTCGCGCCCTCGGCTATGAACCAATCCACAACGGCTTTGCCGATTCCTTTGGTACCGCCGGTGACGAGGACCCGCTTGCCAGTCAATCCTGAATTCAGCATGGCGAAATCTCCAGCGCTCGGAATTGATGGGGCGCGTCGTAGATTTCTTTCTCGTCGATGACCGTGACATGCGTCTGCACGACGGCGGGATGTTGAAGGTTCATTGGCTGACTCCTGATTGATTAACTGGAGTCATCTTGCTGCGCCACAGATGGTTTGTTCAACTGGGACAAACCTTAATGACCTATCCCGAAAAACAGGACAATCCATGGTTCAGGATCGCTTGGCCCTCAATGAACTGGACGCCGTCATAGCCGTGGCTCGAAGGGGGTCGTTTCGCCAGGCCGCCATTGATCTCGACGTCTCCACCACCGCGCTGAGCAACACCATTGCGCAACTGGAAGCGCGCCTCGAATCGCGACTGTTCAACCGCACCACCCGCAGCGTCGCCATCACCGAAGCGGGGAGAGTGTTTCTCGAACAGGTGGGGCCAGCCTTGCAGGATTTGCGTGCGGCACTCGACGCAGTGCGCTCGCAGAACGCTGGGCCCTCGGGCACGTTGCGCATCAACGCCTTCGCCAGCGCTGCGCGTTCGGCGCTGCTGCCACTGGTGATCGAGTTTTTGCAGCAGCATCCGAAAGTCCATATTGACCTTGTAACCGAAGGCCGGCTGGTGGATATCGTGGCTGACGGCTTCGATTTCGGCGTGCGCTCGGCAGGCCTGGTGCCCAACGACGTGATTGTGGTGCCTGTCGGCCCGCCGCAACGTTACGCGGTGGTCGGTTCGCCGGGTTATTTTGCACAACACGGCAAACCGCGCACGCCGTCCGATCTGCCCGGGCATCGATGTATCCGTGTGCGACTACCGAACGGGGCGATTTTCCCCTGGTATTTCGAGCGGGACGGAGAAGTTACCCGTCTGGATGTGAACGGTCCGCTTACGCTGGATGAATCGAGCGTGGTCAAGGTCGCGGTGCAGGCGGGCATGGGGCTGGGCTTTTTCATGGAGCAGGACGTTCGTGACGAAATGCGCACCGGCGAGTTCGTGCAGGTACTCGAGGACTGGACCCCGCCCCGAGACAGGTTGTGCCTGTACTACCCGAACCGCCGCAATCCCTCTGCGGCCGCCAGGGCATTCATCGAACTGGCTCGCGCCAGGCAGGCTGATCAGGCTTGACCGGGTGGACTCAGGCGATCAAGCCCAGTGTCAGCCCCTTCAGAGTGGCGGCTGCCCGGGTCGAACATTGCAGTTTGCGAAAGATGCTTTCCATGTGCGTGCGCACCGTGCTCGGACTGATAGCCAACAGTTGCGCGACTTGTTTGTTGCTGGCGCCACGGCTGATTTCCAGGAGAATGCGGCACTCACGGGCTGTCAGCAGCGAAGGCTTGGGTTGCCGCAGGCGACGCTCGCCACTGGCGGCAGCAATGACCGCTTCGCAGACATCGTTATCGAACAGACCACGGCCAGCATCCTTTTTGAGTAGCGTGGCTGCTGCGGCTTCGTCGTGGGCTGATCGCCAGGGCCGGGCCTGCCTCAACGCCACCCAGGCGACCGAAGTAGCAAGCAGTCGATGTCCAGCACTCAACGCATCACCCGCCACCCCGCGAAAATAGCCGCTGCCGTCGAGTCGTTCATAAGCGTGGGTGGCTATCTCGGCGGGCGCGGCCAATTCCGCTACCGGTCGGAGCGCCTGTTGCGTCCAATAAGGCACCAGGCGCACTCGCTCTGCCGCACCGTAGGGCAGCGGCCCTGGGCTATTCCAAAGATGATTGGAAACGGCTGCGCGGCCGAGACCGTAAATCAGCGCGGACTTGCCAATGTCTGTCAGCGTCGGCTCACTCAGCCCCCACAGGCGCGCAGCTTCCATGGCAACATGCGCGACCTGACGCGAATGCCCGGCCAGCCATGGCAGCTTCAAGTCAATGATGTCTCCGACCAAAGTCAGTGAGACATGACGCTGCTCAGGCGCGGGTTCAACTTTTGTGCAAAGCGTTTCCAGATCCGCCAGCCAGTCCTTGGCATTGGCCACCAGCAACGACACCAGCGACGCTGGATAGCGCCGATCCGACTGCTCGTTGATCCAGCGCAACGCCGCGTCCAGGCCGTGAGCGCGAGTGAGAATATCCAAATCACCGGCCATGACCACCTGATAGGCGACCTCCGGGATGTGTTCATGGCTTACGCCCAACGGTCGGCCAGTGCCGTCGTAAGTTTCGAACACCCGACACAGGCCCGCTTCGACGGCGGTTCCGAGCTGGAGGGTTTTGGCGATTGCACCTGACACTTCACAGTGCACCACGGCCAGCGGGGTTGCCTGATGCACCGCGTTCATCTGTTCATTGCCCAGGGTCAGATCGAGCATTGCGCGGCGACCATCGACGTCGTCGCCCAGCAGGTCGGCAAAGCCTTCGGCGTTGGCTGTGCACCCAGACCAGCGCAGCAAGGCAATCTGCTCTGCAACCTGCAGATGCTCACCGTCGCCATGGCATGCCTGCGCGAGCATCCGCGCCAAAGCGGCAACGCGCCGGGAGTGACCGAGCGGTTGCCCCATGCTGAGGTCACCGACCTGGGCGATGGTTGCCAATGCGCCGTCCAGCGAGATGTCCAGTTGCAAGCCACTATCCATGAAAAATGTCCCGGGGTCGGATAATTGACCGATGCCCACATCGCAGGCCAGTCAGCAGAATCTGAACTCCCGAACAGGAGCTCATCCAATGAAAACAATCAAATCGAAATTCGCCACCGTCGCCTTTGCCCTGGCCAGTACCTTCATGGCCGGCGCCAGCCATGCGCAGGATACAACGCCTTCGGTGGTGATCGTACACGGCGCCTTCGCCGACGGTTCCGACTGGGCCAAAGTGGTGCCACTGCTGCAAGCCAAAGGCGTGGCCGTTACCGTTGTGCAAAACCCGCTCACCTCGCTGGCTGACGACGTTGCCGCCACGCGCCGCGCGCTGAACAACCAGCAGGGCAAGGTGGTGCTGGTCGGTCACTCGTGGGGCGGCACGGTGATCACCGAGGCTGGCAGCGACCAGAAAGTCAGCGCGCTGGTGTATGTCGCCGCCTTCGCGCCAGAGGCCGGGCAAACCAGTGGCGAACAGGGCAAAGGTGCGCCGACGCCGCCGGGCATCAGTCAGATCAAGGCTGACGGTAACGGCTTCCTCTATCTGACCCCCGAAGGCATGGCCAAGGACTTCGCTCAGGATCTGCCGGCCGCGCAAACTGCCGTCATGACTGCCACGCAAGGACCGATCAAGGCCTCGGCTTTCGAAGATAAAACCACCGTTTCGTCCTGGAAAACCAAGCCGTCCTGGTACCTGCTCGCTACCGAAGACCGGATGATTCATCCCGACGTCCAGCGGTCTGCCGCCAAGCGCATCGGTGCGACCCTCGCCGAGGTGAAGTCCAGCCATGTCCCGCAGCAGTCGCAGCCGGCGCAAGTCGCGGCGGTGATTCTCCAGGCCGTGCACGGCGTTGCTGAACAGTGATCGCGGCATCGAAGGGGAGCGGGCGTATGAATCTTCGGAGCGATCACGACTATGACTTCATTGTCTGTGGTGCCGGCACGTCGGGCTGCGTGGTCGCTGCGCGGCTTGCCGATGAGTCAGGCGCACGAGTTCTGCTGATTGAGGCCGGCGAAGACTATTCGGGCCCCGAGGTGACAGAACCGGCGCAATGGCCGCTGAACCTCGGCTCCGCGCGCGACTGGGCATTCGCGGGCCAAGCCGATCCACGCTTGAACGGTCGACGGCTACCGTTGAGCATGGGCAAGGGGCTCGGCGGTGGTTCGAGCATCAACGTGATGGTCTGGTCGCGCGGCCATCGCGCCGATTGGGAGCATTTCGCTGCCGAGTCTGGCGACCCGGCCTGGGGCTACGCATCGGTGCTCGATTACTACCGCAGGATCGAAAACTGGCAAGGCAGCCCGGACGCCACCCGGCGTGGTTCAGGTGGGCCGGTACATGTCGAGCAGCCGGCCACACCTCAACCCCTTGCGTTGGCAACGCTGGAGGCGGGTGGCGATCTGGGCATCCCACGATTCGACAGTCCCAATGGCGAGATGATGGAAGGCGCAGGAGGGATCGCTGTCACCGACTTGCGCATCAAACAGGGCAAGCGCGAGTCGGTTTACGACGCCTACATCCGGCCACGCTTGCACTGTCCGAACCTGACGGTGCTGACCGGGGCGTTGGTGACCCGCGTGTTGCTGGTCGGCACCCGGGCCGTCGGTGTCGAAGTGTTGATCGCCGGCGAGCGGCGCCGCTTTCATGCCGCATCTGAAGTCGTTCTGTCCATGGGCGCGGTGCAATCACCGAAAGTGCTCATGCAGTCGGGCATCGGTCCGGCGGATGAACTGCGAAAACACGGCATCGCACCGGTCGTTCATTTGCCCGGTGTCGGCGAGAATTTGCAGGATCACCTGGCTTTCGGGTGTACGTGGGAGTACCGACAACCCCAGGCGTTCGCTGGCAGCGGATGCGAAACCACCTTGTACTGGAAAAGCGACAGTCGCCTGGAAGCCCCGGATCTGTTGCAGTGTCAGCTGGCATTTGCGGTACCGTCTCCGCCTGAGGTCGCCATTCAACCGCCGGAACATGGTTGGACGATGTTCGCCGGGTTGGCCAGACCGGCCAGTCGCGGACGCCTGCGGCTATCGGGTGCAGGGCCGCTGGATGCACCGATCATTGAGCCGAACTCGCTGAGTGAACCCGAGGACATGGCAGCGGCATATGCGTCGATCGAACTGTGCCGCGCACTCGGCAACAGCCAGGCCTTCAATGGGCTGATCAAGCGCGAAGTCGTGCCCGGTCCCAGAGAGCGTCGCGCTATGGAACAGTTCATCCGCAACTCGGCGATGACCTACTGGCACCTGTCGTGTACGGCAAAAATGGGCCGCGATGCGCTGTCGGTGGTTGACCACCAATTGCGCGTGTACGGGATCGATGGGCTGCGCGTTGCAGATGCCTCGATCATGCCGCGCATTACCGTTGGCAACACGATGGCGCCGTGTGTCGTTATTGGTGAGCGGGCAGCGGAGCTGGTGCTTGCGGGAGTATAAAGCGCCCACAACGCCCCGCTGCGCAAAATCTGCTTTCACTCGTTCGCAAGATTTTCCCGCGCCCACTGCTCGGCCGTCGTGACCTGTATCGCCCGCTGCTCATTGAACGTGCCCGCTTTCGGCCACGCCACACCTCGACCTTGGGCAAACACCGCGCGGTATTTTTTGATGTGGTGAGTGGGGTCTTTTTCCAGTTCCTGCATCAGGTGCGGCACCGTCCAGACGTTACGCTTGAAGGGCCGTCCGAGCACGCGTTCGAGAAGGCCCGCGACCTGATCATAGGTCAGCGTGTCGCCCGACAGATACACGATCTCGTTGCGAAAAGGCGGTTCGAAGAAAACGATTTCTGCAGTCAGTTTGCCGATGTCGTCCGGGGTCGTCAGCGTCACGCTGGTGTCCAGGCTGCCCAGGGCGTTAACGGTGTCGTTGTCGAAATCAACGACTTCAAACACCGGCTCGAAGAGGAAACTGGTAAACATGCCGGTCGAGATGATCACCCATTCGGTTTTGTCCTGCGCGCGCAGCAGTTCGCGCACGTCGAGCTGAGCATCGAACAGATCCTGCGGACTGCCCCGGCCGATCACTTCGAAGTCCACGCCAAACTGCCAGGGAAAGTAGCGTTTGATGCCCGACTTGAGCGCAGCGGTCGCCAGCTTCATCGGCGTCTCACGACCAGCGACCATGCCGGCGCAGCCGATGACGGTATCGAAAGGTGCGAAGACTTCGGCCAGTTGGTCGATCGAATCGTTGACCAGATCTGCCGCCACCATCTGCACGCCGAGACTGCGCAGTTCATCGATTTCGGCTTTCTTTGCCGGCAACTGACTGTCGATCGTCGAGGCCCTGAGCAGGACGCTGATCGTGCTGCCGGGCGAGCGCTTTGCCACTCGCGCAAGGTTGCGCAAAACCGGCAGGCCGAGTTCGCCTGCGCCCAGGACAAGAATGGATTGCGGGGAAGGGTGGCTCAATTCGGTCATGATGTCTCCTGAGATCTGCATGTAAGATCGGCAAATGCTGGCACGATCGGGCAGCACTCAGAAGAAGGCACACGCGTGATACCAAGTGAAGAAATGACTGATCAGCAAGCGCTCAGTGAGGCAGAAGCAATCTGCCAGACGCTCAGACGAGACGATGATGGCGTGCGCCGCGAAGTGCTCGCGCACGCCGGCAGTCGCTGGTCTTTGGGCATCCTGCATGCCTTGGGGGTGTACGGCACGATGCGTCACGCTGAGATCAAACGGCAGATGACCGGCGTGACTCAGCGCATGTTGACCAAAACCCTGCGTGCGCTGGAACGCGACGGCCTGCTGACCCGGCGCGAGCTCGACCAGGTGCCGCCGCACGTCGAGTACGAGCTGACGCCATTGGGCATGGGCTTGCTGGTGCGGATGTCGCCGATCTGGACTTGGGTGGTGGAAAACGTCGAGGGTTTCCGCCAAGCGCGACGCACGTTCGATAGCCAGGTCGGCAAGAAACCCTCATGGCAAATTCCTGTTCCAGCGCGGGATGATTCTGAAGCGTCAGACTGAGGTTTCGCGCTTCAGCTCAGCGGCACCGCGAACACGGCACTGGCGCGCGCGACCGTTCGCTCACCTACGTGCAGACTGACGCCAGCAAACGCCAGTTGGCGGCCCTTTTTGGAGTGTTCAAGACGCACTTCGAGCCACTCGTTGATTTGCACCGCCCCGAGATAATCCAGGGTCATGCTCGCCGTAATCAACGGCTGCGGCGGATCGCTGGAAAAGGCCATGGCGTAGCCCATCCCGACATCGGCCAAAGTCGCCAATACACCACCATGCAAAGTGCCGCGACCATTGGCGTGGCGGGAGTCGGTCAGCAAGCCCAGTTCCAATTGCAGGCCGTGGCCTCTGGCGTAGATCGGGCCGAGCAGATCCAGCAACGGACTGCTGCGGGTGAATGGTGTGAAACCTTCGGGAATGGCCGTGGTGTTCATGATCCCATCCTGATGCAGGTGGCTGACCTGTTTGATTGGGCGGGGAAACACAGAAGGGGGCAAGCACTATGCGGATGGGGAATTTGCTGCGATAAGTGCTGTACACGGAGCGGACAAGCAAGGAGCTACTGGGTGGATATTCAAATTCACATCGCGAGAGATGCGGATGCATCGGCTATCAGTGAAACGATCATCAAGACGCTCCGTGAGAGCAATGCTCGGGACTATCCTCCCGAAATCATCGATCGAGTGATTGAAAGTTTTTCGCCCTCGAAGATCCTTCGTTTTTTGACTGAGCGTCAGGTGCTGGTCGCTACGCTCGACAGTCAAATCGTCGCAACGGCAAGTCTCGATCGAGACGTTGTTCGAAGCGTTTTTGTCGACCCGGACTTTCAAGGAATGGGTGTCGGAAGACAGCTGATGAAGAGCATTCAATCACTCGCCATGGACACAGGTTTCAATCTGCTGCGCGTTCCTTCCTCAGTCACCGCAGAAGGCTTCTATGCTTCGCTCGGCTTCAAGAAAATCAGAGATGAGTTTCATCAGACGGAGCGCACGATCATCATGGCGAAGAAGTTGAAACGATAGCGTTCACCTAACGTTTCAGCCTGCCGAATGTGGCTTCCATCGCTGCGCGGTCATGGTCGAGCAACCAGGCATGATGTCGTTGATAAAGCTGCAAAAGTAGTTCGGTGTTGGCTCCAACCACGTCCATGCCTCGGTCGTCATAGGGAAAGACCATGACTCGCTTGGGCAGATTGAACAGGTAGACAGCACAGTTCGCACGCGGTTGGATAGCACCGAAGTCCTTGGCCAATGCGCACCAGAGTAATGCTTGAATGCTCGCCACAGACGCTTCGAAGGCGACGTTGACCCAATATTCCGGCTCTTCCTCACTGAACCATTCTTCGTTATCTATTTCTTCGCTCCAGATGCACAGCGCTGATGGAGTATCGATGCCAGCAGATTTAAGGGCGCGAAGAGTACTGCGATGGGCGAATCGATTGCGACCGGAATGAATGCGCAGGCATGCGACAAACGATTCGTCCCCTTGGAAAACGTCGCCGCAGATGGTTATGGATTTGCGCATAGCGGTCAGGAATTGCTCGATCATTCCGCCCGTTTCGGAGAGTTCGAAACGCAATCCTCCGGGCCAGGAATAGAAAAGCGGGCGGGCGAATGCCTGGGGTCCAAATGCGTTTTCGATCTCAGCTCTCAGATTCACTTTCTTCCCTTCAATGTGGATTTCTGTTTGTTCAAGACGCGGGTGAAGTCAGTGCGACGACACAAACGGCGAAGCAGTCGTCGGTGCCGGCAGCGCATAGGCCTGTTTCATCCACGCAACTTCCGCCAGGGGTGTGCGGCCGAAGAGGCGTTTGAAGTCGCGGCTGAATTGTGAGGCGCTTTCGTAGCCGACCAGAAATGCAGTTTTTGCCGCAGTCAGGTCGTTACGCAGCATCAGCAATCGCGCCTGGTGCAGCCGCGTCGACTTCAGATACTGCATCGGCGAGGAATCGGTAACCTTGCGAAAGTGCAGGTGAAAATTCGGCACGCTCATCTGCGCTTCCTCTGCCAGGGTCTCTACGTCGAGATGTTGGTGATAACAGCTGTGGATCTTGTGGATGGCGCGGGTCACTTTGCCGAACTGGCGTTGTTGGGCGATGGCGGCGCGCAGGGTGCCACCTTGTTCGCCGGTGAGGATGCGGTAGTAGAGCTCGCGCAGCATCGCCGGGCCGAGGATTTGCGCGTCGGCATCGTCGCTCATCACTTCAAGAAAACGCAGGGTTGACCGGCGTAGCGGTTCGTCGAGCGGCGAGGCGTACATGCCCATCGGTTGGGATCTGGGGAAATCCCACAGTTCATCGACCTGCTGAATCAGCTCGCCAGCCAAAGCGAAATCCAGGCGCACGTACACCGCGAGCATTGGCTCGGCTTCGCTGGCGTCGGTTTCCATGGTGAAGGGTACCGGCACCGACACCACCAGATAATGCTGGGCGTCGTAGACATAGATTTCATCGCCGAGATAGCCGCGTTTACGCCCCTGACAAAGGATCACCACGCCCGGTTCGTACAACACCGGCGTGCGGGTCAGCGGTCGGTTGGAACGCAGGAAACGCACATCGTCTAGCGGGCTCAGGTTGTAACCCTCCAGCGGGGCGAGCTGGCTCATTAACTGGACCATGCGCGCTGTGATGAGGTCTTTCGGTTTCGGCATGGGCTGTGGGTTTCCTTGTGAAAAGGCGGGTTTGAACCTGTCTGGCTGATTGGCGGGGTGTCAGACAGAGCCCTCACCCTAGCCCTCTCCCAGAGGGAGAGGGGACTGACCGTGGTGCTTTCTGGTACTACGCCGACCTGTAATATCGTGCCGAACGCGGGGTTGAATCCACCCGCGATCGGCTCCCTCTCCCTCCGGGAGAGGGCTGGGGTGAGGGTGCTTTTGACTTTCAGCCATCCGTCGAGCGGCTAAGCGCTGCCCATTGCTCAATACTCTCCGCCGTGCGCTGCAATTTGTCACGCACCAGCGCCAGCGCATCACTGCCCAATAGCAGGTGAGCCGGCGGGTTTGGACTGTCGATAATCGTCAGCATGACCCGTGCAGCTTTCTGCGGATCGCCCAACTGATGGCCACTTTTCTCCTCTCGAGCCTTGCGCACCGGATCGAAGCTTGCATCGTAGTCGCTGATGCTACGCGGCGTGCGCTGCATCGAGCGGCCTGCCCAGTCGGTGCGAAATGACCCCGGCGCCACAGCGGTGACAAAAATATTGAAGGGCGCAAGCTCCTTGCTCAAGGTGTCAGAAATCCCCTCCAGAGCGAACTTGCTGCCGCAGTAGTACGCGATCCCGGGCATGGTGATATGGCCGCCCATCGAAGTGATATTGAGGATATGCCCCGCGCGGCGCTGGCGGAAATACGCGACGAACGCCTTGGTCACCGCCACCGCGCCGAACACGTTGACGTCGAACTGGCGGCGCATTTCTTCCAGAGAGCACTCTTCAAAAATCCCCTCATGGCCATAACCTGCGTTGTTGACCAGCACGTCCACCGGGCCGTGACGATCCTCCACTGATGCAACCACCCCATCGATGGCATCGAAATCGGTAACGTCCAGCACCACCCCATGCGCGCGCTCGGGCGACAGCGCTTCGAAGGCTGCCAGAGCGGATTCACTGCGCACTGTGCCGATAATCCTGTGACCTTGAGCGAGCGCTTCCTTGGCCAGCGCCTGGCCGAAGCCGCTGCTGACACCGGTGATGAAAAGGGTCTTCATGAATCTGTACTCCAGCAGGCAATTAGAGAAGTCATGCTAGGGCGGATAACGCTGGCGGACGATGCCGAATCGGATCGAAGTATTGCCTGTTCCTATCAATAGGGTTTTCCAGGTCTTGCCTCAAAAAAAGGAAAAGTCCTGCGGGTTTCAAACCTGCAGGACTTTTCTTGTCTCGGCAACACGCGCTTAAGCTGCGCGACGACCCGGTGTACGGTCCGATCCATCAGCGGCGAGGGCCTCACCCAGCGGGGTGCGGTCTGAGCCGTCGGCAGCGATGGCCTGGCCTTGTGGGGTCTTGTCATAACCGTCTTCAACCAGGCCGTGTTCCTCGAGGCGGTTGCGGCCGTTTTCAGCCAGAGCCTGGCCTTGGGGCGTACGTTCCGAGCCATCGGCAGCAACAGTCTGCTGTGGTTCGCTGACCTGGGTGAAGAAACGATCTTCCTGATTGCTCGGTACGGCGAATGCGCTGGCGCTGAGGGCGAAGGTGGCGACGGCGATCAGTTGGCTTACAGTTTTCATGGCGGTGACTCCGGTCAAATTTCGATTGAGGTCCGGGTCGTTCAGATCAGGCTCTGGTTAACCCGTTGCAGTAGTGTGTTCTGCATGGGTTCAGATTAGGGGGCAGGGCGGTGTCGGCGTTAAGCGGATACTGTCGGCGATTTGCCTGATTCTGCTTGATGGAAAATAGCCATTGACTTAGAGCGCGCTCAAACCTTTACGGTGATGACATGAATCCAGAACTGACAATTTCAAAGTTGGCCAAGCGCCTTGATTTGAGCGCGCACACGATCCGCTATTACGAGCGCATCGGGCTGTTCGATCCGGTTGGGCGCGGTGGCAATGGCCACCGGGTGTACGCCGAGAAGGATGTGCTGTGGGCCGAGTTTCTGCTCAGGTTGAAGGCGACCGGAATGCCGATCCAGCAAATGCTGCGGTATGCCGAATTGCGTCGATCAGGCGACTCGACCCTGGCAGAACGCCGCGAACTTCTCGAGCAGCATCGCCGGGACGTGCAAGCGCAGATCAGCCAGTTGAGCCAGTCCCTGGAGGTTCTGGATAACAAGATTCAGATCTATCACCAACTCGAGCAAAAGGAGCATCACCATGATCCGTAAACTTCCCGGTTTCAATCGTTTGCTGTCCGCCACATTGATCGGCGCCAGCGTGACCAGTGTCGCAGCGCCCGTGGAGATGACTGATCGTCGAGCGCGCGGAGAAGCCGCTCTGACGCAGATTACTGGCGGACCTGGTCAGGCAGTGGTTGATTCATTGAAGGATACTGCTCCAGAGCTTGCGGAATGGATTCTGAGTTTTGCCTACGGCGATGTCTTCGCCCGCCCCGGGCTCGATCACTGCACTCGTGAGCTGGCAACCGTTGCGGCACTGACCGCATTGGGCAATGCCCAGCCACAACTGAAAGTGCATATCGGCGGCGCCCTGAACGTCGGGTGCACACCGGAGGCGGTGGTCGATGTGATCTTGCAAATGACGGTATACGCAGGGTTTCCCAGTGCCTTGAACGGTATAACGGCTGCGCGTGAAGTCTTTGCTGCTCGCGGGATCAGTGTTAAATCCTAGGTGCGCACGCTGCAGAAACTGCGCGATAAAGCCAGATTCAACCTTCTACCCACCCCGCATACAACTGCACAAACCGCACCTGCAGCCATTCGATAAACACCTGCACCTGCGCCGGCAAATGCGTGCGGCTCGGGTACAGCAGCGATACCGGCCGAGGCGTCGGGCGCAGCGGTTGCAGAATTTCCACCAGAGCACCGCTAGCCAAATGCTCGGCGACCGCGATGCCCGGCGCCTGGATAATGCCGAAGCCCGACACGCCACACTGCACGTAAGCGTTCGACTCGGTGACGGTTATGCCTTTGCGGCTGACGTAGCTTTTCTGTTTGCCCTCAACTGAAAACTGCCAGGGCAAGGTGCGGTTGTTCTGGCCCGAGAGAAAGTTCACGCCTTGATGGTTCGCCAGATCTCCAAGCGTTTCCGGCGTGCCGTGGTCGCGCAGGTATTCGGGCGCGGCGCAGGTGACCATGGTCGCCAAGGCGATAGGGCGGGCGATCAGGGTTGAGTCGGGCAGCTCGCCGATGCGCAGCGCACAGTCGATGCCTTCGCCGACCAGATCAACCGCACGATCGGTGACGCCCAGCACCATGTCGATGCCGGGGTAGGTGGCGGTGAATTCGCGCAGGCTCTTGATGAATTCCAGTTGCGCGAACGCAGTGGGGATATCGATGCGCAGGCGGCCGGACAGCGTGGCTCCGGTGCGATCGAACATCGTGGTGGCGGCGGTGATCTCGGCCAGAATTTCCTGGACCCGCTGATAGAAAAGCTCACCCTCGGCGGTGAGTGCGACTTTCCTCGTAGTGCGCTGGAACAGGCGCACGCCCAGCGATGTTTCCAGTTCCTGAATATAGCGAGTGACCTGCGGCCGGCCGATGTCCAGCGACTCAGCGGCTTTGGTGAAGCTGCCTAGCTCCGCCAGCCGGGCGAACAGGCGCATCGATTGCAGTAATTCCATGACTTCTCGGCAAGTTTCAGCGTATGGATTTATTGCCTGAGGATAGAACAATCATGTCTTTTTCCAAGCATTTATTGCGCTGCTGTAAAAGCCAATCATGGCCCCAAGGCAAACCTGCTGAGGGTTGCGGCCAATAACGGATTTGGAGACTCACCATGAAAGCGTGGTTACTGAAAGATTTCGGGCTCGAAAATCTGCAACTCGGCGAGACGCCAACACCGCAGCCCAAGGCTGGCGAGCTGCTGGTCAAGGTCGGCGCCGTGTCGCTGAATTTTCGCGACAAGGCCATCGTTGACGGCATCTATGAGCCGCACATGGTGCCAAAACCGTTGATTCCGGTCAGCGATGCCGCCGGCACGGTGGTTGCGATCGGCGACGGCGTGACACGCTTCAAGGTCGGCGACCGGGTCAATTCGCATCTGTACTCGCGCTGGCTTGACGGCGAGCCGGGGCCGAACGAGCCGGATTATTGCTTCGGTTCGCCGCTGCCCGGTGGCCTCGCCGAGTACATGATCATTCACGAGGACAGCGCCGTCGGCGCGCCGGCCAACATGAGCGATGAACAGGCGGCGACGCTGCCAATCGCCGCACTCACCGCGTGGTATGCGCTGGTGGATTTCGGCGCTATTCAACCGGGCCAGACTGTGTTGGTGCAGGGCACCGGCGGCGTATCGATTTTCGCCGTGCAGATCGCCACCGCGCTGGGCGCCAAAGTCATCGCTACCTCAAGCAGCGATGAAAACCTGCACGCGGTAAAACGTCTGGGCGCGGTCGCCGGTATCAACTACCGCAGCACGCCGAACTGGGCGGACGAGGTGCTGAAACTCACCGAGGGCAAGGGTGTGGACCTGCTGCTTGATGTGGCGGGAGGCAATGGCATCAATCAGTCGGTAGCAGCGACCAAGGCTTCGGGGCGGATAGCGCAGATCGGCTTTCTGACAGGGCAGACTGTCGAGCTGAACCTGATGCCGCTGATCTTCCGCCAGACCACCATTCGCGGCATCGCGGTGGCACCGCGTTCATCGTTCGACCGGATGAACGTGTTCCTCGCCGAGCACGACATTCGGCCGGTGATCGACCATGTGTATCCATTCGAACAGGCGCGCGATGCCTATGAGCATCTGGCGAAGGGGGCGTTTGGCAAGGTTGTGATCAAGGTGAGCTGATCAGCGAAAACGTCAGACAAACCAAGGCCAGTCAGCTCAACTGACTGGCCTTTTTTATGTCTGTCTTAACGCAAATCCTCGGCCTGCATCGTCAGAATAATCTTCCCGACATTCTGCGAAGACTCCATCCGCCGATGGGCATCGGCTGCGCGGGACAACGGAAAGGTGCTGTCCACCACCGGTTCCAGACTCGCAGCGCCGGCGAAGCGTTTCAGCCAGTGGTCGCGAAAGCGCTGGATCATCGCGTGCTTCTCCGGCTGGGTGCGCGACTTCATCACCGTGCCGATGATTTGCAGGTGCCGGTAGAGGATTTGCTCCAGCTCCACGTCGACCTTGCCGCCGCCGCCAAGAATGCCGACCTGCACCAGGCGGCCGCCGTGGGTCAGCGAGGCGATGTTGCGGGCGAAGTAGGGCGCGCCGACGAAGTCGATGATCACATCGACGCCGCGCCCTTGGGTTTTGTCGGCGATGACTGCGGCGAAATCCTCGGTCTTGTAGTCGATGGCCACGTCGGCGCCCAGATGTTCGACGCGCGACAATTTGCTGCCTTCGGTGGTCGCGTACACCGTGGCGCCTGTGGCGTAGGCCAGTTGCACGGCAGCGGAACCAACGCCGCCGGCGGCGGCATGGATCAGCACCGAGTCGCCTGACTTGAGTCGGGCCAGGTGCAGCATCGCTTCGTGGGCGGTGACAAACACTTCGGGAATCGCCGCGGCGTGCACATAGTCGAGCTGCGCCGGAATCGGCATGGCCATGCGGTAGTCGATGCGCGCCAGTTCGGCGTAGGCGCCGCCGCCGACCACGCCCATTACCCGGTCGCCGACGGCGAATCCGCTCACCTCGCTGCCGGTCTCCAGCACTTCCCCGGCAATCTCCAGACCGATGATCAACGAGTCGCCGAAGTTCGCATGGCCGTAGCCGCCGGTTCGGTGGGTCAGGTCGGCACGGTTCACGCCGGCCGCGTAGACGCGCACCAGCAGGTCGGTCGGGCGTACTTCAGGGTTGGGCGCTTCGCCGAGTTGCAGCACTTCTGCCGAACCGAATTCTTTCAGCTTGATGGCTTTCATCTCAGCGTTGCTCCGTGTCGGCAAGGGTGGCATTGGCGATGGCCGAGGCGGTGATGGCGCCCGGGAAACCGACGTAGAAGGCCAGGTGAGTGATCGCCGCCGATAACTCTTCATGGCTCACGCCATTGCTGACAGCGCGGCGCAGGTGCGCGGGCAATTCTTCACAGTGGCCGCCGGCAATCAGCGCAGCGACAGTGATCAGGCTGCGGTCGCGGGGTGACAAGGCGGGGTCACTCCAGATCTGCGGGTACAGCGTTGAGTCCACGAATTGCGCCAGTTTCGGGGTGAAGGCGCGGGCGGCTTCGCGTGGGCTGCTGAAATCGATAGTCGACATGGAAATCCCCTTAAACCTGGCTGATGAATTTGTTGGTGAGATAGTGCTCTATGCCTTCGATGCCGCCTTCGGAACCGTGGCCGCTTTCCTTCATGCCGCCGAAGGGCAGTTCGGTGGCGACGATGCGGTACTGGTTGATGCCGATCATTCCGGCTTCCAGGCCATCGGCGACGTCGATTGCGGTGCGCGCATTGGAAGTGAACGCGTACGCCGAGAGGCCGTAGGGCAGGCGGTTGGCTTCTTGCAGGCCGTCGCTCATCTCATCGAAAGGCATCAGTATCGCGATGGGGCCAAAGGGTTCTTCGTGCATGATTCGCGCACTCATCGGCACATCGGCCAATACGGTGGGCTGAAAGAAGAAGCCTGCGCCCGGCAACGCTTCGCCACCGGCCAGCACCCGTGCGCCTTTCTCGACGGCGTCGGCGATCAGTTGCTCCATCTTCGCCAGTTGCCGTGGGTTCGCCAGAGGGCCGACCTGGGTTTGCGGATCCATGCCATCGCCGATTTTCAACGCTTGGGTGGCTGCGACGAAGTGCTCGACAAACTCGGCGTAGGCCTCACGCTGGATAAGAAAACGAGTCGAGGAAATGCACACCTGACCGGTGCCGCGAAAGCGATTGGCGACGCCTTCCACAGCTGACTTTTCGATGTCGGCGTCGGCAAACACCAGCACCGGGCCGTGGCCGCCCAGTTCCAGAGTGATCGGCTTGACGCCTTCGGCAGCGCGGGCCGAGAGCAGCCGACCGATCGGCACCGAACCGGTGAAGGTCACTTTGCGAATGATCGGTGAGGCAATCAAATGGCTGGACACTTGATCCGGCACACCGAACACCACTTGCAGCACGCCTTTGGGCAAGCCGGCATCGTCCAGCGCCCGGGCCAGGGCCAGCGCGGTGGAGGGGCTTTCCTCGCCGGGCTTGAGCACCACACTGCAACCGGCGGCCAGCGCTGCCGAGAGCTTGCGCGCCGGGGTGATGGCCGGGAAATTCCACGGTGTGAACGCTGCCACAGGGCCGATTGCCTGGCGTTTGACCAGTTGCAGTACACCCGGACGATTGGCCGGGACGACACGGCCGTCGATGCGTCGTGCGCTTTCGGCGAACCACTCGAAATATTCCGCCGCACGGGTCACTTCATCGAGGCTTTCGCGCAGTGGCTTGCCTTCTTCCAGCGTCATTTGCGCAGCGATGTGCGGGGCGCGTTCGAGGATCAGGTCGGCGGCGCGCTTGAGGATTTTTGCGCGCTGGTCCGGCACGGTCTGGCGCCATTGGTCGAAGCTCAGTCGAGCGACTTCGAGGGCGTGATCCAGATCGTCTGCGGTGGCGAGTGGGACCTGACCGATTTCCTCGCCGGTTGCCGGGTTGACCACGGCGGCGGTCGCGCGGTCTTGGGCGGTGAGCCATTGACCACCGATGAAGAGATAGAGCGGATCGTAAAGAGTGTTCATGGATGTCGCCTTCATGGTTGAGGATTCATTCGGCGCCTTGTACGCAGCGGTTCAGGCGTCCCGTGGAATCCAGTCTATGGAAGGCGTGCCGTTTGATTTAGCCGGCCACGAGGGAATCATTGTTGTCCCAGAAGGTAATATCGAGCGCGGGAGCGAGCGTGTAGCATCCGACGTTATCCGCAGTGAGTGGCAGGTCTACAGGACGATCAGGATGGACAAATTTTCAAACATGTCGGTGTACATCAAGGTAGTCGAGATGGGCAGTTTCACTGCCGTGGCCAACCATCTCGACTCCACCGTTGGCAACGTATCGCGTGCGGTCTCGGCGTTGGAAAACGTGCTCGACACTCGCCTGTTGCAGCGCTCCACTCGGCGTCTCTCTGTGACCGACGCGGGCCGGCGGTTTTATGAGCGCTGCGTGAAGATTCTCGCTGACCTGGAAAGCGCCGAAGCCGAGGCGAGCAATGCCGCCTTGCAACCACGAGGGACGTTACGGGTGCACTGCGTGCCCGGACTGGCCCGGCAACTGGTGACCGGCGCGGTGCTGGAGTATCGCCAGGCGTTTCCCGAAGTGACCGTCGATTTGATGCTCTCCCAACGCATGCCCAATCTGCTTGAGGATCAGTTGGACGTGTCCATTCTGATCGCGCGAACGCTGCCGGATTCGGCGTATGTCAGCCAGAAGATCGGCGTCAGTCACTGCGTATTGGTGGCCTCTCCGCAATACCTGGCGCGGCATGGCGCACCCGAAACACCGGAGCAGCTTTGCGATCATCAATGCCTGCTGCTTGGTACCGTGGATTACGTGCGTGATGAATGGCAGCTCAAAAGCAAGGCGGGCGATGCGACGTTCATCCCGAGCGGGCCGAGTTTCAGCGTGAACGATATGGACGCAATGGCCGTGGCCATTCGCGAAGGGGCGGGGATTGGTCTGTTGGCAGGCTTCACGGCGATCGACGATTTGCGTACCGGCAGGCTGGTGCGGGTGCTGCCCGATTACCACACCTACGAGCGCAATGTTTACGCGGTCTACACGTCTCGCCAGTTTGTCGATGCGAAGATCACGCGATTCATCGATACCTTGAAAACCCGGGTGGGCGCGCAGTTGGCGAGCACTGCTCAGGCGCTGATCGATTGAAGCGGTAAAGCATTTGCGTCTCAGCGAGCCAACTCTGAGACGCAATGGGTGTGCGAGGTATTGGCCTGTTCAACCGTTGCTGCAGCCGCTGCCCATGACCTCGTATTGCAGGATGTGCTGTTTGCCTTGAGAATCCTGATAAGTCATGTGCACCGGCACTACGGCGCAGACATCCGGAACGGGATCTTCCGAGATGATTTTGGCGACGTCGAGGTGACTGGCGTAGGTGTATTGCTCGACGGGTGGCGTGGTAGTCGAGTCCTGAGCCATGACCACCGAGCTGAAGCCGAAGAGTGCGAGGACGAGCATTGAGACTTTCATGGAGGATGTTCCTTTGCTGGTTGAGTGTGCTGCTGGAACAAACTCTATGCGGCGGCTGGCGGGGGAAACAGGCGCGGATCGGGTAAAGACTGTTTACGGTTTGAACCACAATCGGCATGGGGTGAACGATCGCGCAGGGTTCAGCGCAAACAAAAAAGGCGCCGGTGAGGGCGCCTTTTGTTTGTCTCGTTTTTTACCGCTCGCCATGCAATCGGCAGCTACGAAAGCGCCGGGCTGATCTCGGCGGATTTCACTGAGTAGCTTGCCACTCGCGCCGAGATCCACTTGCGGCTGTAAGCCAGCACATGGTCAGCAGTGGCGGTCGGGAAGTGAATGAAGCCATGCGGACACTCCGGCAGCACGTACATCTCCACCGGCGCCGCGTGTTGCCAGTGCTCGGCGATGAGCCGCGTGTCATCCAGCAGCGGATCGAGGTCGCCGGCAAACAGCAGCGCTGGTGGCAGTCCGCTGAAATCGCCGTACAGCGGCGACAGCGGTGGCTGGCGTCGTTGTTCGTCGCTGATGTCCGGCGTGAGCAGGCGCAACGCTTCGACCATGCCGGGGCCGTCGAGCACCAGAGTTTCGGCGGGCGCGGTGCGCACGCTGGGTGTGCCGGTCAGGTCGTAGACGCCGTAATACAGCAGCGCGCCGCAGATCCGTTGCAGCAGTTGCGGCGAAGACTTGAGCGCGAGCAGGGTGGCCGCCGCCAGATGCCCACCGGCCGATTCACCGACGACGACTACGGGCAGCCCGGCAAATTCGCCATCGTTCAAGATGCCGCGAGTGGCCCGTAGACAGTCCTCCAGCAAGCCCTCGATTGGCGTCGACACCGCCAGCCGATAATCAACCGACACCACCGCCACGTCGCAGGTGTTGACGATGGCGATGTTGAAGTTGTCGTTCATCTGCGCATTGCCGATCACCCAGCCGCCACCATGGAAATCCAGCACCACGCCTCTGGTTTTGCCCTTGGGACGGATGATGCGCACGGGCACCGTGTCGATGATCTTCCGTTCGGCGGTCAGCCCATGCTGGCGCAGCTTGCCGTCGCCGCCGAGCTGACCCGCCCGCAGCAACGCCTGTATCAGCCGTGGGGTGAGGCGATTGCGGATCTTGAAACGCGGCAGCCAGGCGAGCTTTTTGTTGAACGCGCGAACCTGCGCCAGATCGCGCTCGCCTTGCGGCCATGGGAAGTCGCTCACAGGCGATTCTTCATCAGAATCGAGCAGTTCAGCGCTGCCGCGACGCACAGCCACGCCAGATACGGGAACAGAATCAGCCCGGTGACCACGTCCAGTTGCAGCGCGAGTACCACCATCACCGCGACCACCACCCACAACACCGCCAGAATCACCAGCGCCGCCAGCACCTGATGCGCGCCGAAGAACACCGGCGTCCACAGCGTGTTCAGGGCGATCTGTGCGGCCCACAAGGCCAGCACCGTTTGGCTGCCGGGGATCAGGCTCAGGCGATAGCCGGCCCAGGCCAGCAGCAGGTAGATGATCGTCCACGCTACCGGAAAGGCCCAGTTGGGCGGGGTGAAAGAGGGTTTGGTCAGCGATTCATACCACGGGCCGGGTTTGAACATCACGCCAGTGGTTGCCGCCGCCGCGCAGGCCAAGAGGAAGATGAAAAAGGTCATTGCCAGTCCTTAGCTGTGATCAGCTGTTATGGAGAGTTAAGAAGAGGACGCTTCGCTGCGCAAAAAGTTTGTTTGCAAACGCAAAATGGCAGTCAGGTTGAACTAAAAGCTGACCGTCGCGTCAGGATAAACACTGCCTTTTCCCACCGACGCGGACGACATCATGTACACCTATCACATCGAATACCGTTTCAACGGCGAGCCTCGTACTTATCTGCTCGAACTCAAGGAAGCGCAACTGGCCGAGCACGACGCGGCGATGCATCTGCTGGAACTGCATCTGGGCGATGCGGAAAACAGCCTGGTCATGCCCACGGCGGATTCGACGCCAGAACAGATTCTCGAGCAGGCCGAGCGGGTAGGGATTACGCATATCCGGGTGGTCAGCCGGACTAACTGACGCTCGAATGCGGCGCAGGCGTTGGCAGAATGTGCTCTGGATTCAGGCCATGCGCCGCAATACCAGCACCATCCCCGCGCCCACGAGGCCCATGCAGGCGATCAGCACGGGAAAAGACATCCACCAGGGAACGCCGGACGTCATCATGCTGAACTCCGACATGCCACCGATGCTGGCGATCAGGTTCAAGGGAAGGAATACGACGTTGATCAGCGTCAGCTTGCGCAGCGCCCGGTTCATGCTGTTGTTGGCAAGGTTGCCGTGGGATTCGATGAGGTTGGCGAACACCTTGGCGTGAATTCTGGCCTGCTGAAAGCTTTGTTCGTTTTCCACGATCAGATCGTTCAGCGCAGCCAGTTGACTGTCGCTGAAGCCCTGACGCTGGCCGTGGTTGCGCAGCAGCGTCAACACCGCTCCGTTACTTTGAATCGCATTGACGTAGTACACGAGGCTTTCGCTCAGGTTGTACATCTGTGCCAATTGCTGATTGTCCATCGCCCGGGTGAATTGCTGTTGGATCTCCCGAGCGATCTGTTTGACCACGCGCAAATGCCCGAGATAGTGGTGAACACTTTCTGCGAGCAACGCCATCAGCACGTCCAGCGGCCCGGTCATTTGCGCATCGTGCTCCAACCCCGAAAGCAGCGAGTTGCTCGCACAAATGACCACCAAGCGTTTTTCGCTCAGCACCACTCCGAAGGACGAAACGTTGAATGCGCGCCCGTCGAAGCTTTCCGGGCGCTTCCAGATCATAAACAGGTGATCAGGCTTGACCTCGATGCGGGCCACTTCGTCAGGGTCCAGCGACGACTCTATCGCTTGTGGGCCAATGCCCAGGCGTCTGTGCAAATTCAGTTGCTCGGCTGCGTCCGGGGCGACACACAGCCAGACAGTCGCCTGTTCTCCAGATGTCCTGTGCAGGGCGCCGCAGTCAATGCAATAGCCTTCAATCATTGCTCACCACGCTTGGCCACGGTGTTTGAGCTCGAGCCTTTGCGTGAACGCTTGCAGCACGCGCCGATAAAGTTCGTCGCCCAGCACCGCGTCTTCGATACCCGCATCGAGGTTGGGGTTGTCGTTCACTTCGATGACCAAAACCCGATCGCCCGCCTGCTTGAGGTCGACGCCGTAGAGGCCGTCGCCGATCAGCCGCGCCGTCTGTACGGCGAGCTGCACGACTGCGGGCGGAGCTTGCTCGACGGGCACCGCCTCGCACATTCCGTTGATCTCGCCGGGCAGCGCCTTGTGGTTGTAAATCTGCCAATGCCCCTTGGACATGAAGTATCGGCAGGCATACAGCGCTTCGCCATTTAGCACGCCGACGCGCCAGTCGTATTCGGTGTAGCAGTACTCCTGCGCGAGCAGCAGCACCGAGTGTTCGAATAACTCCTGTGCGGCTGTGGCCAGCGCTTGCGCATCGGCGACCTTGATCACACCACGTGAAAAGCAGCCATCGGGGATTTTCAGCACCAGGGGGAAACCGAGGCGACGCCCTACGTTTTCGAGTTCCTGCGGACGATCCTTGTAGAGAATTTCCGTTGCCGGCATGCCCAGCCCGCGACGCTTGAGCAGGTCGGCCAGATAGACCTTGTTGGTGCAGCGCAGGATCGACGACGGATCGTCAATCACCACAAGGCCTTCGCTTTCAGCCTTCTTGGCAAACCGATAGGTGTGATCGTCCACTCGCGTGGTTTCGCGGATGAACAGCGCGTCGAATTCAGCAAGACGCGCGTAGTCTTTTTTCTCGATCAGCTCGACATCGATACCCAGCTGTTCGCCTGCCGCGATGAAGCGCTGCAATGCCTCGGGGTTAGACGGCGGCAGGGCTTCGTCAGGATCGTGCAGGATGGCCAGGTCGTAGCGGGCCACGCGTTTTGAAGCGGGCTGACGCCACGTTCTGCGATTGAACGCGTCCAGTGCGTCAGCGAAGACATGCTGCTGTTCGTCGCGAAGCTTGTGCAGCGCTCCGGCTTTGATGCCTGCGATCTGCCAGCTCTCACCACGGCGGAATTCAACCAGCAGGATAGGGCAGGGGAACGCCTCGAACAGTTGACGGCCGATCTCTTGCAGCGGCTCGATCGAGGCCTTGCCGAAGTACAGCGACAGCGTGAACGCCTCGGTTTCGCCGTATGGATGGTTGGCCAGCGCCCGCTCCAGGGTGCGTTGCAGATCATTCAGCCCGACCCCGTAAAGCGCTTTGCGCGCCAGCTCGCTGACGGTGCGCACCGAGGGAAAAACCTTGTGCCCACGCGCCTCGGCGAGCAATGAGCAGTAATAGCCCTGACCGAGGTATTTGTAATTGCGGCAGAGGTTGATGACCTGGGTGCGATGAGGAAAATCATCGCTGTGTTCAAGGTAATCCTGCGCCAGCATCAGGCTCTCGCTGGGCAGGTAATCAGCCCAGTCATCCTTGCGTTCGACCAGTATGAGCAATCGACTTCCCGAGGGTTTGAGACTGGGAGGTTCCTCGCTGAGGGAGATTGTCGAATGCTCGGTTTTGTCTAATACTTCGTTCACGTTGGCTTGCACCGCTGACATGAGTAATGAATCCCTGTTGAAGAAGACGCCGCTTCAATAAATCACGGGCCTTTCGGTCTGTCCCGGTTCGTTACTCAAACTTTACGGTGCGGTCATGTCTTTTGATTTTCGCTTTGCATCCACTGACGATATCGACGATCTGGTCGAATTGGAGCGGGTGTGTTTTACCCTCGACCGGTTGAATCAGCGCAACTTCAGCTGGATGCTCAGTCGAGCGAATGCCGCGCTGATTGTCGTCACCTCGGGCGCAACACTTTGTGGTTACGCGCTGGTGCTTTTTCACCGTGGCACCTCACTTGGACGCCTGTATTCGATTGCGGTCAGCCCAGCGTGGCGCGGTCATGAGCTTGGCCAGCGTCTGCTGGAACAGGCCCAGGCCTGCGCATTGGCGCGCAACTGCGCATGGCTGCGCCTGGAGGTGCGCGCGGACAACAGCGCTGCCATTCGCCTCTACGAAGCCAACGGCTATCAGCGCTTTGCCAGCGTCGAGGACTACTACGAGGATCACTGCGAAGCGTTGCGCTACGAGAAACGCATTCTGCGCGAAACACCAGCGCCCGCGCGCCAAGTGCCTTACTACCAGCAAACCACCGAGTTCACCTGCGGCGCCGCGTGCTTGCTGATGGCGATGTCTGCCATCGATCCGACCCGTGCCATGACCCGAGCGGAGGAAATCCAGCTGTGGCGCGAGGCAACCACCATTTTCATGACGGCGGGGCACGGTGGCTGTAGTCCTCGGGGTCTGGCATTGGCGGCCTGGCGGCGCGGTTTCGATGTGCGCCTTGAGGTCAGTCACGCGGGCTCGCTTTTTCTTCACGGCGTACGCAGCACGGAGAAGAAGTCGATCATGAAACTGGTCGAGGACGGCTTTGCCCAAGACCTGGCGGCCACGCAAGTCGAGCAGGTGCTGGGTGAATATCTGCAGATCGGCGAGGCGTTGGCGGCCGGATACAAACCGCTGGTGCTGATCAGCAGCTACCGATTCACCCGCTTGAAAGCGCCGCATTGGGTCATCATCACCGGGTGCGACGAGGACTTCGTTTACTCGCACGATCCTGATGTCGACCACAGCAAACTCAAGCGCGGCCTGGACTGCCAGCACTTGCCGGTCAGTCACCAGGAATTTCTGCGCATGACGGTGTTTGGCGTCCAGCGGGTTCGCGCAGCCGTGATGCTGCGCTCCCGTTGAAGAGCGGTGGCTAGGCGCCGAGCACTTCCTCGCCGATACAGTAGCGATCCCTGCCTTTCTGCTTCGCGGCATAAAGCAGTTTGTCAGCCGACTCGATAAGAGTGGCGGGGCTCACTTCATGTTCGGACGGCTTGCCAACCGCAATACCTGCGCTGGCGGTGACGTGACCCAGCGGATGGGCTTTGTGCTCCATCCGCAAGGATCGAATGGCCTCAAGAATCTCCTCAGCCACAAGCGCCGCCCCACGTATATCGGTGTTGGGCAGCAGCACGGAGAACTCCTCGCCGCCATAGCGCACGGCGAGATCACCCGGCCGTTTTACTGCTTGCGCAATCGCCTGGCCGACGGCGCTCAGGCAATCGTCACCTGCCGCGTGCCCGTAGCTGTCGTTGTAGAGCTTGAAGTGATCGACATCGATCATGATCAGTGAGATCGACGAACCCTGGCGTCTGGCCAGGCGAATTTCGTCAATCAAGGCAGTGTCCAGTCGCCGACGGTTGGCCAGCCCGGTCAGGCTGTCGGTCAAAGCCATGTCCTTCATGGCCTGGTGTGCCCGGCGCAGATCCTTTTCCATCACCATCCGTTGACGCAGTTGCCTCAAGACGATCAGTCCGAAGACCGTGAACGCGGTAATCACCGACATCAACACGAAACCGGTTTTGATCAGGTCCCAGCGCCACGGCGCAATGATCGATTCGCGGGAAAGGCCGGTTTCGACCACCAGCGGGTAGGTGCTCAAAGCTCTGTAACCATACAGACGCTGGGTGCCGTCGACGACCGCTCGGACCTCGGCGATCCCTTGACTGGAAAAGGGCAGGTAGTTTTTGAACACCTCACTGTCGGCGAGGCTCTGACCGATTACCGAAGCGATGAAAGGACGCCGCACGAGAATGGTTCCGTTGCGCAATGCCAGCACCAGCGCACCCTTGTCGTCGATCTTGAAATCGCCGTAATAGTCGACAAAGTAACTGACCTTGATGGTGCCAAGCAGCACGCCGGCGAAGGAGCCGTCCGGGTTATTCAAGCGGCGGGAAATCGGGATAATCAGGTCGTCGGTGGATTTGCTCTTGACGACATCACCGATACGCACATTTCGATCAGTGTTGGCGCGGTGATACTGGAAGTAGTCGCGATCGGCATTGTTCGCCGGGTCCGGGATCATTTCCTTGTCGGTGACAATCCATTTGCCGTCCGGGCCGTAGATAAACAGTCCATGTAACTGCGGCATCAACTTGGCTTGTTGGACCAGCAAGTTGTGGATGCGCGGTACGTCTATGTTTTGCAGGCCATCACCTTCGACGCGCTCGCCCAGCGCGGCGGTCAGCACATCGACCTGGCGGATGGCGTCTTCGGCATGTTGCGCGGTTGCCCGCGCGAGGTTGGTGACCGAATCACGCGCCGACGAGAAGGCTGCATGGTAGTCACGCCAGGTTCGCCATCCTTCCACGCCGAGAAACGCCAGAATGACCGTCAGCATGAAGATGACTGTCAGGCGGAAAGCGGCGATCTCGCTGGCAGCTTTGATGGGAGCGGTTCGTGCGGCGTCATGCCCCGGGGTTTTGGGCATCTTACGACCGAGCATTTGAGGGTCCTTGTGCTTGTCATCTCTCATCTCTTGAAAGATGACCATCCTTTTCCACCTGGAATTCAATTTACTGCCTTGGCCAGGCTGTCTCGATTGGATCGTTCAAAGCCGTGCCGGGTCAACATCTGTAATTGAAGCGCGCCTTGAGGTGAGACTTGTGAGCGATATCATCACGGCCGGTGACTTGAACATCGACCTGCAAAACGCCAGCGAAACCGGCCTGTTCCAATGGCTGCTGGCCAGTTTTCTGATGGGCAAAAGGATTCAGGGCGCCATCGCCGCCAAGGCGTATCAGGTCATAGTAGAGCAGCACCACAAAGACACCCCGCAAAAGCTCGCGCAGTGTACGCACCGTCAATTGGTATCGATGCTGGGGCAGGCGCGTTACGTGCGCTACGACGAGAGCACGGCGTCGCGATTGCTCGCGTTGGCCAACAAGCTCAACAGCGAGTACGCCGGCAAGGTCACTAATATCGTGGCGGCGAGCGCGGATCGTAAGGCGCTGGAGAAGCGCCTGTCCGAGTTCGAGGGGATAGGGCCGAAGACCGTTGAGATCTTCATGAGGGAAGCGGCTGCGGTGCTGTTTTGAACGCCCGATAGCAAACCAAGGTTCACATCGCAAAGAAGGTTGCCGCCAGTTCGCTCATCAGGATCAGCGTTCCGCCGGCGAATATCGCACAGCCCAGCAGAAACTGGAGTCCCGGGGCGACACCCAGGCTTGAGGGGAAACTCAGGTTTTTATACGTTCTCATGTCGCGCTCCTGTTACCGATGAAAACTTTCCGCCCCGTCGATGGAACGGTTGCGCTGCGCCAATACGCGCTTGGCGACCACCGGCATCGTGGGCAAGGCGTCGTCGACGGCTGGATGTGCGTCCGCTGCCGGAACGGCAGTCTCCTCAGCGAAATTATTCGGCAGCAGGGTGCCCAGGCCAAATACATTCACCGCCATGCTGACTTTCAATCCCCGACAGGCCTGTTTGCAGTCCAGCTCAAAACCGGCGTAAGCGTGCTCCATCAAACGTTGAAAATGTTCAGAGGTCAGCGCCAGGACTTTGCTGTTTTTCATGTTGATCACCTTGAGCAAGTGGCGACCCGATCCGGGGCCGCCGGACGGGGTTCAGACATCTTTGCCTTGCACGTAACCGGAGCCCAAATCAGCACCGGTCACCGGCTCGCTGAGTGGGTCAGACGCCGTGCGAATCTTCATGGCTTCCAGGACCTCTGCGTCGTCAGCAGGGAGGCTGACCGTCGCCAGACCGTCACCGCCGTCAACTGCCGGCTCTGGAGTTTCCACATATTCCCACGCGCCGCCCTCGTTCCACGGACCACGAACGTTGGGCTCGCCAGACATGTTGAAGTACTTGTTGGTGAACTCCGGCATGCCCGGCAGTTTGCCCTGCGGGAAGTTCGGCTGGATCGAATGCAGGGCTTTTTCGAAGGACTGTTGATGGGCGATTTCCCGCGTCATCAAGAAGCCCAGCGCCTCTTTGACGCCCGGATCATCGGTGATGTTGATCAAGCGTTCGTAGAGAATTTTCGCCCGCGCTTCGGCTGCGATATTGGAGCGGAAGTCAGCGGTCGGCTCGGTGATCGAGTCAACGTAGGCCGCCGTCCAAGGCACACCAGCCGAATTGACCAGAGGCGCGCCGGCACCATAAAGCAGGCTGGTGATGTGCGAGTCATTGCCGGCGCCATTCAGCGCGCGATACAGCTCACCTTCCTCTTGAACGCCCTCTGCCAGTTGACCTTTGGCGCCTTTGTTGAGCATGACGATGATCGAGCCGACGACCTCCAGGTGACTCAACTCTTCGGTGGCAATATCCAGCAGAAGGTCTTTGCGTCCCGGATCTTCCTCGGCCAAGGCTTGGGTGAAATAGCGCGCTGCCGCGGCCAGTTCGCCATTGGCGCCCCCGAATTGTTCCAACAGCAGATTGGCCAGACCCGGGTTGGGCTCGGCCACGCGAACGGTGTACTGAAGTCGCTTGTTATGTATGAACATTCAAATTTTCCTCAGACCAGGCTATCGCGCCTTGCCCTTGTGGGCGTTGGCGCATGCATAGTTTGTGAGGAGGGCGCGCAGCAGAAATTTCGTTTTTTGCCGAGTGGCAGGACGGGCGGCAGAGCGCGGAAAGTTCCGCAAACAGGACGGTTGGCTTAGCCACGTTCCTCGACCAATGTGGGAGCGAGCCTGCTCGCGAATGCGGTACGTCAGTCACCGATTTGGCGGCTGATCCAGCGCTTTCGCGAGCAGGCTCGCTCCCACCTTGGTTCGTTTGCAATCAAGCGATTTTAAGCGCCCTCAGCACAGGCAGCGTTTGCTCGGCAAACACCTGCGCCTGTGCGGTCAACGCAGCGATATTGGCTTCAGCGGTGAGCAGCGGTTGGCCATTGTCGACCAGCACTTCACCTTGTTCGCTGATCACCCCCCACGCCAGTTGCGCCCATTCGGCCGGCTGCTGTTTGCCTTGCTTGATCGAGATCAGGAACAACTGCTGGAAGCGGCTGACCGTCACGCCACCACCGGTGACCGGGCTGGCCAGGGTCTGGATGTTGGCGCCGTACAGCGAGCGTTTGCACAGTTGCAGATTGAGCGCGGCGCAGCGACCGCTGACCTGCGCCTCGGCGGCCTCGCTTTGGCACGGAGCGACCGCGCCCATACCGATCAGCACGGCCAAGGCTTGTTCGAGGTCGTCGTAAGCCATTGCAGTCTCGGAGAGCAATTGGCGCATTGATTTGGCCGCATAGTTCTGCGCCGCCAAGGCATCGAGCACCGGGCCGTAGATTTCCGCTTGCAGGGTCGCTTCGCCGGCAGGACCGGTGACCGAACCCGCGACAGTTTCCCAGGGTTGCAGCAACGCGAAACGGCTGTGCAGCATCCTCGCCCGGCGTTCGGCAGCGGACAGGCGCGTCGCGCCACGCACGTACAGATCGCGGCGGAAGTGCTGGTTGACGAAGTAGTCCCGCGCTTGCTCGCGCATGATCGGGTGTTCGATGGTTTCCAGAAAGTCCATGCCTTCGGCGCTCAGGTTGAGCGGGTCGATTGAGTCCAGCGGCACTGCCGTGGTGGCGTAGTCGAGTTTGGCCGGGGCCAGCGCGTCGACCATGTCGGCGAAGTACATGCAGTTCCAGTCGCGGTTGAAATATTCGTGGGCGACGTAGTGACGATCCTGGCCCTTGATGCTTTGCAGCCGCGCGCCGAGACTCGGCGCCGCAGCGGCATACTTCGGATTGGCCGCGAGCAGCGCTTCGGAAAACTCCAGTGCGGCGTCAATACGCTCATCGGAGCGCGCCGAGGCATTGGCGAAACGGTCATGCAGGCTGAACAGATTGCGCAGCGGCGCCGACGGCGACCAGCCGGGGAAGCAGTTGTAGCTGACGTAGAGCATGCCGCCGGGTTTAAGGTGACGGCGGGCGAATTCGACGATCAGTTTCTGGTTGTCGCGGCTGACCCAGGTCCAGATACCGTGCAGGCTGATGCTGTCGAACTGCGGCAGATCATTGCGCGCCAGCAGTTGTTCGAAGCTGTCGTCATACAGACGGGCGCCATTGTTGGCGGCAGTCGCGAGGTCGATGGCATGGGCCGCCATACCCGGATGAAAGTCCGTGCCAACAAACGAGCCCGGGTTGGCGGTGGCGTGGATGTTGATCGACACGCCCTGACCGAAACCCAGTTCGCAGTGCACGCCGTCGCTGCTTTCCAGCGTGGCAAAGCCGCGCAGCAACAGGCAGTAACGCAGGAACACCGGATTGATCTCCCGGCTATAGCTGTAGGTGTAGCCTTCGTCGGTGAAATAACCTTCGTTCCAGGCGTTGCTCATGGGTACAGCCTCTTGTTCTTGAAAGTGATGGCAGTCTTATAAGGGGTTGGCATTGCGCGCGACAAATTGAAAAAACGGATACTTCCCCAAACCCTGTGGGAGCGAGCCTGCTCGCGAAAGCTTTTTTTCAGTTTGAATATAATCGGCTGACACGCCGCTTTCATGAGCAGGCTCGCTGCCACAGGGATCTTCAACACATCCAAGCAGGATTGATGGACCGATCACGCACTCCACGGCCCAGTCGCGCAGGTATTTTGTCGCCAGCCGAAACTGTCATATTCCTTCCCACTCGCCTGCCCATAGTGACCAGCCCAACGCTGATTTCATGAGGCTGCACTGTGTTCCAACGTCTTCTGTGTTCGCTGTCCGTTCTGAGCCTGTCCATCGCCGCTGCCCACGCGGCCGAGCCTGTCACCCTTGATACGCCGCGCTTGTCCGGCATCGACAACTTTCGCGACATCGCCGGCATCACCACCGCGTACTCCACCACCCACGACGGCGTGATGCGCAGCGGCGTGTTCTACCGCTCCAACGCATTGACGCCGTCGGCGACGGATCTGGCGACGCTCAATGGTCTCGGCATCAAAGCCATTTACGATTTGCGCACGCCCAGCGAAATCGCCGCGACGCCCGACACGATGATCACGGGCGCGGCCTATCGCAATATCGACATCATCGGCAGCACCACCTCGGGTGCGGACATCACCAATATCTCGTTCCACAGCGCCGCCGAAGCGGTGGCGATGATGGAGGAAACCAACCGCGCTTTCGTCAGCGATGCCGGCATGCGCGGGCAGTTCGGCCAGTTGTTCAATGAGCTGGCCAGTGTCGACGCTGCGCAGCTGTTCCACTGCACCGCCGGCAAGGATCGCACCGGCTGGACCGCCGCCGTGTTGCAGAGCATCGCTGGCGTCGATGAGGCGACGATCATGGCCAATTATCTGGCGACCAACGACTACACCGCCGCCCGTGTCGCCGCGACCCTGAAAGCGCTGCCGCCGAGCATGGCCGCTGTCTACGGGCCGCTGCTCGGGGTGCAGGCCAGTTACCTGCAGGCCGGTCTCGACCAGGTCGCCGCTGAGTACGGCAGCATGGACAACTACCTCAAGCAGGGCCTCGGTCTGTCCCAGGAAACCATTTACGTACTGCGCGGCAAACTGGTCGAGTACAACAGCTTGCCGGGGCAGGCCGGGCTGGTCGGCAACGCCGCCGCTGGTGCCGAATTGCTGCGGCAGTTGCAGAACTCCGAGCTGTCCGGCACCTACAGCGCCTACAACTACTACCTGCAATCGGCGATCGACGCCGGCAGCCTGGGCGGTGTCGAATCTCAAGTCGGCGGTCAGGTTCACGCCGATGCGGCCAGCTACCTGCTGCGGCAGAACACGATGATCGAACAAGCCGCCGCACCGTTCGCCAGCGGCAGCGATTTGAAGGTCGGCCAATACCGCCTCTGGAGCACCGCGCTCGCCAGCTACCTCGGCACCGACGGCTCGGCCCATGCCGAGAGCAGCAACGAACACAGCCAGGGCCTGATGCTCGGCATCACCCAGCGCTTCAGCGAACAACTCAGCGCGCGCGGCAGCTTTGGCTACAGCAAGGGCAGCGTGGGCGGAGCGGGTGGCGAGGCCGATACGGACTTCACCTTCCTCAACCTCGGTGCGCGTTACGGCTTCATCAGCCTTGAGCGCGGCTTGTTTGTCGACGCCAACGCCAGCGCCGGTTATGTCGACTACGACAGCAAACGCGAGCTTGGCGGTGGCCTCGGCACTGCCAAGGGCGACACTCACGGCAATCTCACTGGCGCGACCGTGGCGTTGGGTTATCGCCTGCCGCTCAGCAGCGTGATTGTCGAACCGAGCCTGGGCTTTCGCGTCAGTCATCTCGACTTGCAAGGTTTCAAAGAGAAGGGCAGTGAGCTGGCGCTCGACGTCGATGGCATTGAGCAGACCCGCCGCAGCGCGGTGGCCAATCTCGACGTGTCATTTGCCCCGGTGACGATGGGTGCGTGGCAGTTGGTCCCGGGTGTTCGCGTGGGCTATGAACGTGCGCTCGGCAATCAGCAAGTCGACAGCGAAGGCCAGCTGCTGGGGCTGGATATCGAGCAGCGCGCGGCGTTCGACAACCGCGACCAGTTCAGCGGCGGCGTTAATCTGATGGCCAACCTCGGCGCACTGAGTGTAGGCGCTGAGGTCGGGGCCAACGGTGGCGGTGACAGCCATGGTTTCAATGGCGGACTCAAGGCCAGTTACGCGTTTTGAACACAGCGAGCCCGGCAAATTGCCGGGCTCTTGCGCTCAAGCATGCTGCGCACGCGAAGGTTGCTGTGTGCGTGCTGGCTGCGCGCTGGGTTCGGGCAGGGAGGCGACATGCACGGTGCGCGCCGGGAAGGCGAACGTCGCGTCCAGCTCGGCCACCGCTTCCATGATTGCCAGGTTGATGCGTTGCTGCACGTCCATGTAGACGTTGTAGCTGGCGTCCAGAACGATGTACACCGTCTCGAATTCCAGCGCGCTCTCACCAAAACTGCGGAAATGGCAGCGGTCGAAGCGTGCCTGTTTTTCGTTCTTGATGATGCTTTCAACGCGTTGGGTGATCTGGCGGATCTGTTCGCTGGTGCACTCGTATGTCAGACGAAACTCGAACACCACTCGACGCTCCTGCAAGCGTTTGTAGTTCTGAATGGTGCTGCCGATCATGTCGGCGTTGGCCATGACAATCTGTTCACCGCCGAGACTGCGGATGCGCGTGGTCTTCAGGCCGACGTGCTCGACCGTACCGGCCAGCGTGCCGACGACGATGAAATCGCCCACCTCAAACGGCTTGTCGACGGCAATCGACAGCGAGGCGAACACGTCGCCGAGAATGTTCTGCACCGCCAGCGCCACCGCGATACCGCCGACACCCAGGCTGGCGACGAATGCAGTGATGTTGACGCCCAGGTTCGACAGCATCGCCAGCAGAATAACCGCCCACAGCAACACCTTGACGCCCCACAGGCTCAGGGTCGCCAGGGCGCTCGCCTGAAAAGTGCCGGTCGCGTTATGCCGCGAGAAATACCGATGCAACCCCAGCGCCAGCGCGCGGTTGGTCCACAGGCCGACCTGCAACGCCGCCACCACGAACCATAAACTGCTGACCCGCCCGAGCCAGCGCTCCGGCAAATCCAGCAAACCGATGCCGACCAGAATCGATGCCAACAGCAGCAACGTGGTGCTGGTTGCCGCCAGCACTTCGCTGGCCATGTAAGTCAGATGTCCGTTGCCGGCGCTGGCCCGCGCCTGGACCTTGCGGAAGACGAAACGGATCGCCGTGGTGGTCAGCAGATAACTGAGTGTCGCGGCGAGGAACGCCAGCACCCAGTTCGCCAGTGAAATTCCTAAAATCGTGTGAGCCGTGAAAAAGCCGATGAAATCCTCGGTCATGGAAACCCCCTTGCGAAGCCTGCACCGACGCGCGCAGAAACGCACCGTCGGGTCGCAGCCAGGTAAACGCCGCTTGAATCGGCGGTGCCGTCAAACGACCTGTCTGGGTTAGTCGCCGTGAGATTCCTGCTGTTCAATCAAATGCAGGTTTCGCCGGACCGAATGGTCAACGCCTGGCCTTCAATTCCGCTGGGCTTACGCCGTAAGCGCTTTGAAAATACTGACAAAAGCGCCCGACATTACTGAAGCCAAAGCTCAACGCCACCTCCGTCACAGAGCTTGCATGCCCTCGCGCCAACGCCTCATAGGCGCGCTGCAAACGCACCTGCCGCTGATACGCCACGATCGACATCCCGACAAAACGCCGAAAGCCTTCCTGCAACGCGCGCTGGCTGACATGGCTCAACCGCGCCAGATCCACGCCACTGACCAACTGCTGCGGATGCGCCTGAATAAACTCCATCGCCACCTTCACATGTCGCGGCGCCACACACGGCGCCGGCCCCCGTAAAGCCTCGGTGAAATTGTGCGGCCACGCCTCCAGCACCGCATCGATCAACATCTCGCGCAACCGTGACGGCATCAACGTGCCGCTGTTGATCAAGGCATCGAACTCAGTGCCCGTGGCCAGATCAATCAACGCCTTGAGGCCCTGAAATGCCGGGGTATTCAGATCCACGCTTGGCTCAAACACGATCTTCTGCACGACCGGTTTCTCCAGCAGCGCCGACAACCGCTCGGTGAGCTGCTGACGATTGATCGAAATCCCGTGGTGCGCGTGATCATCAACAAAGCGCATCGAACGGATGTCCGCCTTGTCGATTGCCAGGCCGACATGCTCCATGCCGATGGACTCGGTAGCGTGGTTGAAAACGATCTTGCCGGCGGTGGGGATGACGAAAGTGATTTCGTTCTGCGGGTCGGGGAGGGTGACGCTGAAATCGCCGTGGTAATGCATACGCCGAAAACTCACCCCGTCGTGCCGCCCGTAGACCCCGCCGATGATGATGTTGGAAGGTGGCGGCGGAGTATCGGCGTAGCGGTTGCCGAAGAGCCTGGAGAACAGGGCGCCGAAATCGGAAGAGGTGAGGTTGTCGGAGCGCAGGATGATCTTTTGGCGGGGTGGGGAGGTGGCGGTGATGGGCGGCATTTTGGAATGCGGGCTCTTGGGGCGACGGAAGGGATGAAGATTAGGAAATTGGCGTGACTGTCTGGTGACAAGGTTTTGGAGCATCGTTTGCTTTCGACTTCAGCGGTCATTTCTGATGGCTCGCTATGGGCGGAAATCGCCAATTGGGCGCCAGCACTACATCGTTAAGTTGAATGGTGTGAATTCGCAAAATTAAATCGCGGCGACGCTACCAAACTAAATCTAATTGTGTCCGATTGCTTTATAGTTTGGGGATGTATAGGTGGGAGTGCTATTGGCTTTATAGTAATCGAATATATTGTCGATCCGTTCCGTGTCTAATATAAGTTCGGTACTTCTATAGCGCTTCAATAAGCGAAAGGGTGATAGTTATGAAAAAGCTCCTTTTTTGTGCGGTTGCCGTTCTATTTATGATTGGCTGCGCTTCGTCCGGTAATCAAGCTGCGCTCGACGCCCATGCGGACGCACCGGCGACCGCAAAGCAGCTAACGGGCAGCGAAATAAAAACTACGGTCATAGGCCGAAAACACTCCAGCGTAACCTCCACTGGCTATCCTTTTTCTCAAGTATTAAGCGCTGACGGAACTGCACAAATTCAGATCTCCAGCGAGTCCATGCAGTCAGGAAGTTGGGTGATTACGGAGGATGTGATCTGCGTTGCCTATCAAAAATACGGAAAGGAATGCAGCAGGGTTTTAACAGATGGGGTCGCGATTTGGTTTGTTGACAGTACGACGAATAAAACCAACAACAAATTTACCGTTAAATAAATAAGAGACTAGATGGGCATCCAAAACCTGATTGCTGCGTGTTGCTAAAAAAACTTTGCCGCTTCGACTCGCCGCGGCGTGCAAGCCTGTGCATTTTGGCTGATTGCTATTGATCGTAAGCGAACTGATCAATCAACCCCAAGCGAGGAACACGCGTATCGGGCCGCAACAAAGCGCCAGGAGCAATCACAGCGTTTGCGCCAATCTTGCAGCCATCACCCACTAGCGCTCCGAATTTGCTGACGCCTGTTTCGATCACCTGATTTTCGTGGCGGATCTTGATATCGGCTCCGTCCAGTTCGTTACGGTAGTTGGCGATGATCGCACCGGCTTCAATATTGACCGCTTCGCCAATCAATGAGTCGCCGACGAAGTTGAAGTGGGCAAGCTTGCTGCCATCGAGCATGAAGGTACTTTTCAGCTCGCAGCTGGGGCCAACGATGCAGTTTTTGCCGAGGTATACACCTCCCCGTAGATAAGCCCCCGCCGCGACGAAGCAGCTTTCTCCGATGATGATTGCGCCTTTGAGAACGGCGCCTTGCTCAACAATGGCGGTTTCATGAATCGCACAATTGCTGTGGCGCCGGTATCCCGGGCCGAGCGTTTCAAGCAATTCCAGAATCCGGCTCTCGCAATCCTGAACCACCGCCCAAGGGGCAGCGGAGTCCACGCCCAGTAATGGCCATTGAGCGATGTAATCTTCGATTTTTGGCGATTTCATAAGAGTCTTCCGAATAAGTGGGGCGTGGGTGGACTGTCGACGACTTGAACGTCTAGCTACGCCTGCAAGTCGTACCTGTACACAAGCTCTTTCAAGGTACGGCGCAATGGATAAGACAATTACCGTAGATCAACTCGCTACCACTGATCTGAGATCAATCAACGAGATATGGCTCGGCGGGACTCATACCCAGTTATGCCTGTGGCGTGGAGAGCAAGTCTTCACCCACGAAATGCTCAGCGAGGGCACCCATGACCAAAATGTTCGACGCCTGTGCTTGCAGTTGGTTGACCCTGACGATCGAGACGCAGTGGCCCGTGTTGAGGCGGTAGCGCGCGAACGACTCGAAGAAATGGGCAAGCAGGGCGAGTTTTACCCGGCCGAGGCGGCGGACACTCGTCAATAGTCACTGCGCATCTGATGAAAAGCGCTGCTGCTTAAGCAGCGCCTCAAGCGGGCTCCTCAACCCTGCGCACATCCCCCAAGGAATCACGCTGCATCGATTGCAAATTCTTTTCGATGGTTTCGCACAGCGCTTCCATTTGAATCTGGTGTTCGCTGTGGCGGAACGGACTCTGCAGATCGGTGCCAATGCGCTCGATGGCCAGCAGCATGAACCCGACCACGGTCGACGCCAGCGGCGTGAACCAACCGAGGGATTCGACCAGTCCTATCGGGACGATCAGGCAGAACAGCGAAATGAACAGCCGTGGGAAATACACATAAGGGTAGGGCAGCGGGGTGTTGGCGATCCGCTCCATGCCGCCCTGACTGTTGGACAGATCCACCAAGGTCGACTCGAGCCGCGCCAGGCGAATACTGTCCAGATGCCCGGCCTTGTATTCGCGAGCGAGCAGAGTCGCCGAGCCGGTGAGGATATCGTTGGCAAAGTTATTGGTTGTGCCACTGCGGGCGAATTCTTCGGCGGGAATAAACGCACGTACCTCGTCGGGACACGGCTGACCTTGCAGGTGCGCGGCGAGGCAATTTACGTAAGCGACGTGGCGGCGCAACAGCGTGGATTTGACCGGATTCACCTCGCCACCAGCGTCGTCCAGCAGCGTCAGCACCTGCCGGGCGAAGCTGCGGGAATTGTTGATCATCGATCCCCACAGCGTCCGCGCTTCCCACCAGCGGTTGTAAGCGCTGCTGTTGCGAAAACTGATCAACACGATCAACGCTGAACCGAGCAAGGTCAGCGGCATCAACGGCAGGTTCAGCTTGGCGTTGAGAAACAGCATGAAGTCGACGGTGACGGCGATGTCCCAGAGCAGCAACCAGAACAAAGACCAGCCCACGTAGCCGAGGGTCTTGATGATCAGACGGTATTTTTTGACGATGGCAGCTTTCAAACGGAAACCTCGTGGCGAGCAGTTTGCTTAAACGCTTAAGCTCGGACGATGCCTGGCACCGGCAGTTCCCTGGTGGAGCTGTCAGCCGTCAGTCAGTCTGCAAAGTCTGGCCCTGTGCAGGGCGAATGCTTTCAAGAAAAATCCTCGTCTCTCGATTCGACCGCAGATGAACCACCCGGCAAGCCGATGGCGCCGTTGACACGAATTGGCGCATTTTGGCTCGCGAGGTTTTTCTCGTCCGCCACATGAACCTGAGAAACTCCGGCAGGTTCGCCAGCTGTTCGGGGCAGTTTTCCGGCAAGTCAGGCCGAGACTGACCGTGGTTGAGCAGCGTTCTACGCAGGACGCGCAAGAATCGAAGCGGTGGCGAACGATCGATCCAGATCAGCAGATCTGCACGGGCGATGCGATTTTCCCAAGTGGTTGAATGGCCACCTTCGAATATCCAGCGATCACGCGCCTCGACCTCCAGGCAAAGTCGGGTCTTCTCATCCGGGCTTCGCTCGATCCAGCCTGGCTGCCAATGGATCGTGTCGATATGCACGACCGGCAACCCCGTGCGCTCACCAAGCCTGCGCGCCAACGTACTTTTGCCAGACCCAGGCTGACCAACAATCATCACCCGTTGCATCGAAGCTCCTTCTCGCTCTGCAAGCTGATTTTTTGGGCGGGCGATTCTACGGCAATGCCTGTCTCAGTCAATGACCGTTGAACGCTACGCTGGGGTTTGCCGCACTCCCGCCACCTTGGCTCGGCGGTCCGCCCGCTCGCCGAGCCGCCACCCCAGCAGCCCCCAGAGCAGTGCACACAACGCGCCGACCAGCGCTGCCATGCCAGCACCTTGGCTGAGGGCGTCCAGCGCGCTTTTCGCCCAGGCACTGATGGCATCGCCGGCGCGGTAGACCACGGTGTCGATGAAGTTCTTTGCCTTGTACTTGCTTTCGGCATCGAGCGGGGCAAACAGCATCTCTCGGCCTGGACGCACGAAGGCGTATTCACCGATGCGGCGCACGATCATCAGCGCGGCGATCAGGCCAAAGCCGGGCGCGAAGATCAGTCCGATGAACCCGGCACACATGACCAGCGGCACCATGGCCAACAGCACGCCGACGCCGAGCCTTTGCGCGAGGCGTCCAGTGATGAACAGCTGACAGAGCAGGGCGCCTGCCTGCACGACAAAGTCGATGATGCCGAACACGCGCACCTGCGCCTCGCGGTCCGGGAAGTGTTCGGCGACGACGCGTGCCTGCTCGAAGTAAAGGAAGGTGGAGACTGTCGCCAGCAGCACCACAAAGCCGCAGATGCCGAGCAGGTAGGGTGATTTCAAAACGGCCGTCATACCGCTGAACGGATTTCCCGGCAACGGCCTGCGAGGGCTTTCGCTCGGCGCGGCATCGGGGCGTCCTGCGCCACCCCGTTCACGCCAGCGCATCAGCTGGCGCTTGAACCACATCGCAGCGCCGAGCAGAACAGCGGCCAGCAGCATCAGGCCGGACTCACCCAGCGGACCGATCAGCAAGGCGCTCAGCGCAGGGCCACTCAGGCCGCCGACGCTGGCGCCCGCCGCGATGAACGCGAACAGACGTTTGGCCTGGGCACTGTCGAAGACATCGGCCATCAGGCTCCAGGCGACCGATACGACAAACAGGTTGTAGACCGATATCCACACATAAAACACGCGCGCCAGCCACGGGCTTTCCTCGCCCAGGAACAAGGCGGCGAACAACAGCAGGTTGGTGCAGAAGAATCCGTACACCCAGTCCACGAAATGCAGGCGCGGCACGCGTGCGCTGAGCCAGGCGAACAGCGGAACGGCCGCCAGCATGACCAGGAAGGTCGCGGTGAACAGCCACTGCAAGTTCTCGACGCCGGCAGTGATGCCCATCGATTCGCGGATCGGACGGAGCATGAAATAGCCGGCGAACAGGCAAACGAACAGCAGAAAGCCATTGAGCGCAGGGCGCAGCTCGTGAGCCTCGGCATTGATGATGGCGCCGGCGCGGTGGGCAAGAAGAGACGTATCCATGTTGCGCTCCTGTGGGAGTGGCGGGGCAATGGCACGGGGCCTGCCCGTGCCGGGCGGTCAGCGGTAGATGACGCCGGTCAGTCGCTCGGAGAGTTGCCACAGTGTGGCCGAATTCGAGCGATCGGCAGCGGCCGGCGGCATCTTGGCGAAGCCCAGCGGCCCGCGCTTCTCGTTATCTCCGGTGGGGCCGTAGTAGGCGCCGCCGACCGCCTCCAGCGCCGTCGCCGCATACAGCGTGGGCAGCGCGCCCTGCGCTGCGGAATGATACAGGTCCCGCTCTACAGCCCATTGTTTGCCGAATTCACTGTCCAGGCCAGGCCCCCGGGCGATCAGATCCGTCACGGCAACGCCGGGGTGCGCGGCGATGCTGCGTATCCCCCAACCGGCGGCATCGCTGCGCTGCTGCAGCTCAATACTCCACTTTAGAACCGCCAGTTTCGATTGGCTGTAGCTGGCAAAAGGGTCGTAACTGCGCTCAGCCTGCAGGTCGTCGAAGTTCAGGCTTGCGCGCCCGGCGGCGATGCTCGACAGGCTGACCACCCGACCATCGTCGCTTTTGCGTAGCAGGGGCATCAGCAGGCCGGTCAAAGCGAAATGCCCCAGATAATTGGTCGCCAGTTGCATCTCGTAGCCATCGGCGGAAACGCCTCGAACAGGCGGCGACATGATCGCGGCATTGTTGATCAGCACGTCGAGCCTCGGCAGGCGCCCTTGCAGACGGTTGGCGAGGTCGCGCACCGATTGCAGATTGGCAAGATCCAGCGTTTCGAATTGCACGCGCGCCTCGGGCACGGCTTGCTTGATCTTCGTGATTGCTTCGCGGCCGCGCTCGGCGTTGCGTGCGGCGATGATCACCTCGGCACCGGCGCGCGTCAGGGCCAGCGCGTCTTCATAGCCCATGCCGCTGGTCCCTCCGGTCACCAGCACGATGCGGCCTTTCTGGCTGGGCATATCGTGGGCAGACCAGTCCGGCTTCGGCTCCGTTCGGGAAGTCGCCTGCGCAGCCAGTGTGCCGGCCATCGCGGAAATGGCGAACAGCATTCGGGTGGCCTTGAGAAGGCGTTGGGTCGCGGTATTGCTTGGCGTAGCGGGTGAATGGCTCATCGGGGGATTCTCATTCGCGTGACAGGTTCCCGGTTGGCGGGGGCGAGTGAGCAGTATCGGTGTACGAATGCGCGAGGATAAGTCGGGCATTGGTGGATGGCCCGTACGGCATGGCGTACAGTCAGCCGCTTGCGGAGGAAGCGTTCATGCGTAAACCAAACCTTACCGATGTGTCGATATTTGCTGCGGTGGTCGAGGCGGGGGGATTTCGTGCTGCCGCGCAAAAACGCGGTTTGTCCGCCTCGTCGCTGAGCGATTGCATGCGTCGGCTGGAAAGCGACCTGGGCGTGCGCCTGCTCAATCGAACCACGCGCAGCGTCACGCCGACGGCAGCCGGCGAGCGATTGCTCGAGCGCCTGCGCCCGGCCTTGCAGGAAATCGACGCCGCTTTCAACGATCTCGACGACGATGCTCAGCGCCCGGTCGGCACGCTCAAGCTCAATGTGCCAGTGCCGGTGGCACGTTTTCTGTTGCCCGACCTGCTGGCGCGTTTTCTGCGCCTTTATCCAGGAGTCAGTGTCGAAGTCGTCATGGACAACGCCTTTGTCGACGTCAACGCTGGCGGCTATGACGCCGGCGTGCGCTATGAAGAGAGCCTGGCCAAGGACATGATCGCCGTGCCCATCGGCCCGCGTCGCCAACGCTTCGTTGCAGCCGCCGCCCCGGGCTATCTGGCTGAACGCGGTACGCCCACTCACCCCGAAGAACTGCCGAGCCATGACCTGCTTGGCCATCGCTTCGAGAGTGGCAAAGTAGGCGTATTCGAGTTTCATCGAGACGGCCGTATCGTGCGTATCCCGCCTCAGGGGCAACTGCTGACGTCGTCGCACGATCTGAAAATTCGCTCGGCCATCAACGGACTGGGCATCGTCTATACCTTCGAGGACTTCCTGCGCGAGCCGCTCTCCGATGGTCGACTGGTGCCGATTCTCGAGGACTGGTGGCAGACATTCGACGGTCCGTTTCTTTACTACCACGGCCGCCGTCACATGCCTTCGCCGCTGAGGGCGTTTGTGGAATTTTTGCGGGGCGAAGGGGAGATTGCGGAGAGTTCAGGTGTTTGAAGCGCGGTTTCGCGAGGCGAATACATGGCCTGGCAGCAGAGCGCCCATGGCGACTGGCAGCAATCGGCCATTAGCGGACGCTCACAAGCGAACGCTACCGGCCAAAAGGGGACGTTCGCACGCGACCTCTACCAGCCAGTAGCGGCCACTCGAGTCTGGTCACCTTCCGGCGAGTAATTGCTCCTTAGTCAGCCCGTAGTAGCCTCTTGCTAGCCTATGCCGAAACTTCTGAGTATTCTGCGAACACCACATCGCCTCAAGGATCAGCCTCGGGGCCAGGAAGCATAGAGGAATGGAGTCAAGACCCGATGTTTCAATCTAGGTTAGGCCTATTTGACGGGAACTCTTGGGAATCGCTGTTACAGCGAATACTCAAGCATCGACACGGCGCAGATGGCTATGTCGAAATGCCCGCTTCACCTGGGGATTGGGGAATCGAAGGGTATGTAGCTACCGGCGTAGCATTCCAATGCTATTGCCCTAACAAACACTACAACCCTGACATGCTATATATAAAGCAAAGAGATAAAATCACAAAAGATATTGGCAAGCTGCGAACAAATGAGGCGGAACTTTTTGCTCGGCTCGGCGACACTCGTATAAAAAACTGGTGCTTTGTCACACCAGAAATTTCGGATAACAAGCTAATAAAACATGCCAAAGCAAAGGAAGCTGAAGCTAGAGCCTGGAATCTTTCCATACTTAGTCCCGACTTCAGGATAGATCTGCACACAGCGGATCATTATGAAGTCGACATTCATGCATTCCAAGCATTGGAAGGAAAAGCCCTTCACATTCCAGGTATTACTTTAGAACTACCATTTTTTGACATGGAAAGCATAAATTACGAAGAAAACATCCTACGAAAATCTATTGCCAGAGTAGCGGCGGGCTTTCAAAAAGTTGTACTCAATATGGAGAATGGCGCTCACAAGGCCAAGGTGGAACGCCTCTATTCTTCAACGCTTGAGGGCTTTCTTAGATATAGCCGCTTCCATGACGAACTGAACAAAGCCTCGCCTTTACTGTACCAAAAGGTTAAGCGCATTCTCTCGGTATTTCATAAGCATGTGGAAGAGTGGTCGGACACCCTCAACGCTACACCCGACGTACTCACTGAAAAAATCAGAACCGAACTAACGGATCTCTTGATTCGAGAGCTCAACCCCTCAGTTGACTATGCTCTGGCCTCCCAAATAGTGGCTAATGAGATCTCGTACTGGCTGGGCGCCTGCCAACTCGACTATAGTGAGTGAAATATTATGGCTACGCTAAAGTTTAACCCTCGGCCCGCACCAGTCTTAGCGGAGCACAGGCCGCTATACAAGATAGCGCAATGCCTACTAATAATTAAAATCTGCGGTCGCTCCCAGAAATGCAGCCTATTGAAGCTCCATCTGATCAATTGGGCGTTAAAAAAAGACTCTCGTATTGCCGACCTCCAGGCTGCCATAAAAAATAAGCAGCTATCTATACCTGTCTGGGGATTCGATCCCGCTCTTGCAGTAGCCCTCCAAATAGCTGTGGAAGAGAATCTGCTAAGGCCGGAGGAGACTGGAATAATAATCCTGCCCGCAGGCGAAGAGTTCCTTCTAAAGATCAATAGCGATACTGAGTTTTTAGCCAAAGAAAAAAAGCAATTAGACCTGCTTGGTAAAAAACTCACCGAGACGATGGTTACAAAAACAGCCAGGGACTGGGAATAAATAATGCACATCAAATCTTTTCGCATAGACATCTCCTGTTCAGGAGCACAGTTCGGCTTCGCCACAACCTTTCAAAAAGGTCTGAATATTATTCGCGGATCCAACTCCTCGGGCAAAAGTACCATCGTGAACTGCCTACTATACTCATTAGGGATGGAGGAGCTTGTAGGCGGCAAGGGAGAGTCAGCGCTCTCTTACGCTGTCAGAGACTATGTTATTCATGACAGCAAAAAGCATCACATAACTGAGTCCTATGTAACCGTAGAAATAGAAAATCATCTTGGCGAGACGAGCACGATCAGGCGTTGGATCAAAAGCGAGACTCACAATACAAAATTAGCAGAAGTAATAGAAACCCATATGCCTGACTCAGGCACGCGCGGCACTAGTTACAAATTTATTCACGACAACTACAGCGCCGTTTATCAGGAAGGCTTTTTTACTTATCTTGAGCATTTTTTAGGTCTAAATCTACCCAAGATTCACGACTCCAACGGAAAGCGAGTCAAACTGTACCTCCAAGCTATTTTTGCTGCGATTGCAATTGAGCAAAAACGTGGTTGGACAGACTATATAGCGAATATACCCTACTATAGCGTCAGCAATGCCCGCGTGCGCGTTGTCGAATACTTACTTGGCCTAGGTGTCTTCGATCAAGAATCCCAGCGCATGGAGTTGGATTTGGAGTCCATCAGTCTGAACAATGACTGGACATCCAAGCAAAAAGAACTCTCCTCGCAAGCTGCAGTTCTACGCCTAAATCTAACTGGAATCCCAAACAAAATAGCTTCAGATTTTGAGCAGAACGAAGTACAAGCGTTGCGCACTGCGAACGGTGAACAGTCGAACCTTTACACAACCATCGCCACACTGAAAAGACAATACAGAGACCTTGAACTGGCTATCAATCCTGACAACGGCTCTCCGAACTCTCCAATATCCGAGGAACTGCAACAACAGACGGCGATCGTCACTAAACTGGTGAACGATTATGAAACATCACTAAGCAATTTGACGATATTCAATTCAACTCTAAGCACCCACATTCAGATCAAGACACAAACTCAGGAAGAACTCACACGTAACAAAACCACGAAAAAGCTTAGGGAATATGGCGCAAGCAAGCACCTGCATGCCGCAAGCGACTCTTGCCCGACGTGTCACCAGCATATTGAGGATTCGCTGATCAGCATAAATCTGACCGGCTCAGCAATGGATATTGAGACCAACATTCATTATCTAGAAAGCCAGGCAAAAATGCTCGCTAAACAAGAAACGGGCCTAGAACTGAAAATTCGCGACGCGGAGATTATATGCCAAAATTACTCAGGTCAACTTGAGAAAGAGCGATCCGTACTTTCGTCTCTGCGCAAAGATGCAGCTAAAGGCAACATAGTCTCTCAGGCTGCTGTGAAAAAGCAGGTTTTGCTGGAGTGGGAGATTGAACGTTTGGAGGAATTCTCTGACAAACTTGAAGACTCACTTGCAGATATGGCAAAACTCGCCACCGCATTCAAGGCAAACCAAGACAAGAGAAAGCTACTCCCCAAAGATAGATATTCTGAAGAGGATAAAAGGCGTATCCAAAGATTCGCGCAACATTTCAGGGGTAATGCGGGAGAGTTCGACTACCATAGCGCTGATGTCGCGGACATTGTTTTCAACGAAGACTCTCTGTTACCCCAGCTATCCCGCTTGGAACTGCGAGAAATTGTGGACTCGCCTTCAGATGCCAAGACAAAAGCGCAGGCCGTGCGCAATGGAAATATGGCGCAAAATTCTAGTGCAAGTGACTTTGTTCGCTTAATCTGGAGTTATATCATGGCTCTTTACCAAACAGCATCAAGCAGAGATATTAACGGAAATCACCTCGGTTTCATCATGATGGACGAGCCAGGCCAGCACTCCATGGCCACAAAAAGCCAGCAAGCGCTATTTCGCATGCTAGCCAGTCAAAATAACTTCCAGGCGATAGTTGCTGCTTCTTTTGATGACCTTGATGCCGTTTTCAAGGAGTCGACTGAGGGTGTAAAATTTAAATATATCCATCTAGAAGAAAAGTGCATTGCACCGCTTCAGGGAGTATAAAGCCGATAAAGGTGCTGACCATGAGCAAGGATCGTTATCAGAAGCAAGTGACAAAAAACTCCGACATATGTGTCGTCTTTTTATAGTTATGAGTAAATAATCATTATGGAAGTCATAACTCTCAAGAGCTGGGATGAGTACGACAAAGCTGTTTCACGAAAACATTATAGAAAATGGATCTATCGTGGCCAACAAGATTCCTCTTGGAAATTGGAAAGCTCGTTACATCGAGCATTTGAAGAGGCTCAAGCAATTCATAAGGCATTTGCAAAAACTGAAAAGCGCATGAATAGGCTGGAGCATGAGCGAGTAATGATCGATCGCTTTATGTGCAACGCACATATTTATCTATCATCGCTACCCAAAGAAGCTGATCGTCTAAGTTGGTTGTCGTTAATGCAGCACCATGGGGCACCCACTAGGCTTCTTGATTTTACGTTCTCCCCCTATATTGCATTGTTTTTTGCTCTTGAGGCAGGTGAAGGGAGTGCTGCAGTTTATTGCGTAAATCATCACGCTATAAAAAATGATGACGACGAATACTTTGGTAAAAATCGCCTTGAAGTTTACTCAAGAGTACTCGAAGATGAGGATGCATCTGATGATCCATTTCTTTTTGCCTTTGAACCAACATTTTCTAATCATCGTCTGCTTTCTCAACAAGGGTTGTTTGTGGCTACAAACACATTGAAGTATTCGCATGAAGAAACAGTTAAAGATTATCAGATAGGCAACCCTGACATGGTCAAGTACATAATTCCCAAAAAGCTACGCTACAGTGGTCTAAAAAAGTTAAACCAGATGAATATCAATGCAGCGAACATTTATCCGGGCCTTGATGGGTTCTGCAAGACAATGCGTAGGCAGCCGTTATTTGGCTTAGAGTGGCAGCGAAGAGTTGGGAATGGATCATAATAAATTGTTAAACCGTTCACTCGGACAAAAGGGACGACAAAAAGGGACTGATTTATTTTTCATCGGCAGTCCCTTTTCTCCGCTGTTCTCCCCCTTTTCTCGTGAGTGAATGTTCTGGCCGATAGCTGACCTTCGAAAATCGCTGCTTCCGGCCAAGAGATGGCACTTATTGCCTATGGCTATTGCTCGCCATTTATAGCAATATTGAATTTTATCTAAATATATCAACGTCAGAGACTAAATCAATGGATTGGAACCGAGTTAACGTATGGACCCGAACCCTGTACACAATTGTGCATTCATTGCACATGGCGAAAGAGGTTGATTTTGGTGATTTGGGGTCTCTGGATGAAAGATTCCGCGATGCGAACGGATGGATTTCACCAGTCTGCTCATACCCTTCCATGCTATTACCCTCAAAAACCAAGAACAAAAAGCTAGAGTTCAGATTAGATCCGAGGGAGTATTTTGGGGAAATTTCCAGCCAGTTAATCAAAATGCTTATTCAAGATTTGGCTGTGATTTTTGACGAGATGATGGGAGATGCCTTAGCCAAGCTTGGACTTACAGCGGGCGATATGCCGCAATCCAAAGTTGAAAAACTCGCCACCCTCATCAAGGAAGAATATAAGTGGTCAGAGCAGGGCTGCTATGAACTGATTGCTGTAAGAAATTCTTTGTGTCACGCGAACGGGCGCTGGAACAAAAAGTCCCTAGCTATAATTTCTGATTTTATTGAGCCGTTGCCTGAGGTTGGAGCAGAAATTACCGTCGGCTTTGAGATGTTATTTAATTATAGGAAGGCGATTCGAACGTTTCTAAATCAAGCTTGCCCTCCAGCGGATAAGCCAAAATCGAGCAAGAAGAAAACCAACCCCACAAAATCAAAGAAAAGAGAGAGGCGACTTTTGAAGCAAGAAAGAAAGTCCCTCGCCAGATCAATGACACACTCCCAGTCTATGAAAGGCAAGGAGGCGAGGACTGTCATATTTACTTCGGTCCGATGCTGAAGTCCCACCGGGGCTTGGAAGACTCCTATTACGTGAAATGTGACTAAAGCTAAATGGTGGATGCTGCTTTCCGCGCAACACTGGCTGTATCGTCGCTGCCCCGCCTTCCTCGCATTACTCGTTGGACAGCCGAGGCTTGATAAACTCAAGCCTGAGTTAGACATCATCGGGGCTCTGTATCGAGTCTGACGCGGAATGAGTGCTTCTTGCCGGTAGTTTTCAGTCGTCTCCGGCTGCAATCGCCAAATTACAGCCTTTGCCGGTTTGCAATCTAAATATGATTTAGTCATCACGATGATGATTACTAAGCGAACATATAAAATTCACCACTCAAAAGACTACATCGTATCCCAAGTTTTACGGGTGCGAAAATATGAGTCATCATTTCCAAACCCGCCAAGAATTTCGTTAAAGTAAGGGGTGGCCTCGTTGTTAATAGGTCTACTTAAATTCTGTAATTCGAAAAGAATCTCAACCCAATAACGAATCATCTGGAGTACATAAAGCTGTCGTTTTGGCGCCACAGCTTCATAAACGCCTGTCCGATGGCTTGCGTCTTCATAGGTGCTTATCTCAGCTCCTTGCTCAGATGTGTGCCAAACCATCCCTAACCTGCTCATAATCGAGCCAGTAATTTCAGACTCATCTTCTATAATCTTTTTTCTTCTTTCGGTTATATCTTTTTTATATATCTCCATGTCAACTTTCAAGTACCACTCGCCAGTCGGATTGGATTGTCGAGACCCAACTAAAAAATCAAAATTCGAATAGCGATCTCCTTTTGCAAATTTCGACAGAACAATCATGATATTTTGATGTATCAGACCATTCAGAGCAGGTGAATGCTCCAAGCTCAACTGCCTATCCGTGATCAACTCCTGCGATTTGCTATACAATTTTAAAAGGTCATGGCCGATGTTGTTTTTTAGATATTCATTAGTTGGGAATTTTCCATTTTCGCTAATAAAGTGATTGAGCGTTAGACATAGCTTCCCCATACGCTCGAGGCCGATGCTTAAATTACTGAATGCCTGAAAATACAAACCCTGCGTTGCATAGTTTGCTTTACGAATTTGAGTTGCTCCAGACCCCAACAACTCTTTACAGAACATCGCCTCCTTAGATAATGCATTAAATATTTCTGATGACTTCATTCCTGATTTTTATCCATTCTAATGAAAGATATAATTCGTTGCTTTTTATACACTATTCGAGTCGGTTAGGCATCATTGTCACATCCGAGCACAACGTCTAGCCTCCTGATAAATCGCTCTGGGAGTGGAGCTACGCGGTAATCGAATGGGCAGCTTTTGGCCGTCAGCAGTCGCTTGCCGATGTCCGCTTCTGGCCGAAAGCCGACATTCGGTGACATGTCCGCCCTGCGTAAAATCTCGCAGCTTCCTTCAGGCAGATCCTTCAGCCGATCTTGGCGGGCTTATTTATTCACCATCGCCCGCTTTAAGCGGAATTCGCCTGATAACGTCGTCATAAGGCACCAGGTCCAGAAAGGCAGTGACCTCAACTGCCTGCAGATTTCGCATGCGCATAATCCATACGTAGCTATTGCGATAAGGCGCGCCATCGGCTGCGGTGGCGGTGCCGTCCCAGTGCACGACGACGTCATCGCCCTCAGCCCAGATATCCGTCACCGTCGGGCGAACGGGCGAGGCGAGCCGTTTTGCGAAGGGTTGGACTGCGCGTTTCAGGAAGTCGTTTCGGCCCCGATAAGTACCTGCCGAAGGGCTCGTCCCCTTGATTGTCCAGATCACATCGGGAGCCAGGACATCTGTGAAGAACGTCCGGCCGCCTTGAGCCCACTGGTTGAACGCTTGCGCAATGAATTGGCGATTGCGTTCCGTAGTTGGTTCGCTGGCCACGGCGGGCGCCGGCCCTGCAATGAGTGTGGTGAAGACTAGTGCTAGCGCTGTAGAGAGGCGTTGAACAAACGTCATTTCCTGTGCTCCTTAATCTGTCCCGAGTTGGATGGGCCGTAGTTGTTATCTGTAAGCCGCTAGTTGCGTTCCCCGACGCCGTTGTTCTATATGAGGCATTGGCAAAGAATCGGCGCGGGTGTGGACGGCAGTTTCTCTGGGCTTCATTTGAAGTGTGACTTATGAGCGGAGGAGGGCTGTTGCAGGATCGTCCTGATTTCTTGCTTGATCATCCGGTACCAGATGCCTATCCGCCGCATCGTCACGTTATGGAGTTGTGTTTGAATTCCCTTTCCAAGCTTGTCGATATCATTGGTCGTCACGTCCGGGATGACGGCGTTTACAGCACCGCGATTCCGGGTGTCAGCCTAATTCGCTCGGCTTCGCCCACGATGCCGATGCCTGTGGTGTACGAGCCAACGCTCTGCCTTGTCGCTCAGGGACGTAAACAAGCGATGCTGGGCACTACCGCCTATGTTTACGATCCGGCCAAGTACCTGATTGCATCGGTAGACCTTCCGGTGATGGGCTCGGTCATCGAGGCGAGTGAGGCTGTTCCCTATCTGTGCCTGGCGCTGGATCTCGATACCGCTGTGTTGAGTGAACTTGCGCTGCGCCATCCGCTAAGAGAAGAGAGCGTCAGTGCACCGCCGGCAGGCATTACGCTCAACGATACGACTCCAGAACTGCTGGATGCTGCGGTTCGGCTGGCCGGGCTGCTCGACAGGCCACGGGATATCGAAGCGCTCGCTCCGCTGGTGATTCGCGAAATGCTTTATCGCCTTCTAACCGAGAATGGCAACAGCATCATCAGGCAGATGGCACAAGCAGACAGCCGCTTGAACCAGATTGCCAAGGCCATTGCCTGGCTGCGCAGCCACTACAACGAAGCGTGTCGAATAGATGAACTCGTCGAAATCGCTGGCATGAGCCGTTCTTCGTTTCACACGCACTTCAAGGCGATCACCTCGATGAGCCCGCTGGAGTTTCGCAATCAGTTGCGGCTACAGGAAGCACGTCGGCTGATGGTCACCGAAGCGGTCGACGCCGCAGAGGCGGGATATGCAGTCGGATACGAAAGCCCCTCGCAGTTCAGTCGAGACTACGCCCGCTTGTTCGGTATGCCGCCGGCGAAGGACGCCTGGCGGTTGCGCACGGACATTTGCGGGATTTGAATCCAGCACTTTTCTTCGCGCAGAAAAAAACGAGGCCGCATTTGCGGCCTCGTTCTCAATGTGTTCCGGACTACTGTTTGACGCTCAGGTAATCGCCGGTCGTGGCTGGATGACGACTCTTCGCCGTGAGCATGATGGACGTCCTGAGCGATCTCCCAGGCTGGCTGCCCCGAGGTGACTGACAACGAATAGGTATGCCCGGCCCAGGCCATGAACATGGCGAGAGCAAGCGCGATTACTACCGTCGTTATCAGTGTTTTGCTGTACATGGCGTTAAAGGTTTCAACTCGTTGACAGGGCGCTCAAGCGATTTGCCTAATCCCCCCTGGGGGGATACGATGCCAGCGTAATTCATCGAGCCCTGAGACTCAACTCATGAGTGAACACGAACACGACCACAGCCATCCCCACACCCACCAAAGTCATGAGGCGATCATCAAACGCCTCAAACGGGCGGACGGGCATTTGCGCGGCATCATCACCATGATCGAAGAAGGGCGTCAGTGCGTGGATATCGCCCAGCAGCTTCATGCGGTCGAGAAAGCGATCTGCCAGGCCAAACGCACGCTCATCCAGGATCACATCGACCACTGCCTCGAAGATACTGTTTCGGCGCTAGGCAATGGCGAGCGCGCACCGCTGGAAGCCTTCAAACAAATCACCAAGTACCTTTAGGTCTGACATGCCCGATTTCGCTGAACTGTTGCAGCAAGGCGGGGCTCACGCCTGGCTGTATTTCCCGAGCGCGATTCTGCTCGGTGCCTTGCATGGGCTTGAACCAGGTCATTCGAAAACCATGATGGCGGCCTTCATCGTGGCCATCCGTGGCTCGGTCAAACAGGCTGTTTTGTTGGGGTTGGCCGCAACGCTTTCGCACACCGCCGTGGTGTGGCTGGTCGCCATCGGCGGCATGTACCTGGGCAAAGGTCTGGACGCTGAAACCACTGAGCCGTATTTCCAGCTTGCGTCTGCTGCACTGATCATCGCGATCGCCCTGTGGATGCTGTGGCGTACCTGGCGCGGTGAGCAGATGTTCAAGTTCGAGCAAAGCGATGATCACTATCACGGCGAACACGACCATGGTCATCATGATGAAACGCACCGAATAGATACCGGCCATGGCCGTGTTGAACTGTCGATCTTCGAGGAAGGCATGCCACCGCACTGGCGCCTGAAGACCCTGAGCGGACACGCCTGGGCAGCCTCGGATGTTCGCCTGACCACGACGCGTCCGGACGGCAGCAGCCAATCGTTCGCTTTCGTCGAGCGTGAAGGCTTTCTGCAGTCGACGGTGGATATTCCGGAGCCGCACGAGTTCAGCGCTCGGTTGAGCCTTGGACATGCCGGGCATTCGCATCATTACGACCTGACATTCCAGGAGCATGGTCACGGGCATGCGCATTCCGAATTGGAAGGCCTGGAGCTGTCGATTGATGGCTATCAGGATGCGCACGAACGTGCTCATGCCAACGACATCCGTAAACGCTTCAGCAACCGCGAAGTGACCACGGGTCAGATCGTCATGTTCGGACTGACTGGCGGCCTGATTCCCTGTCCGGCTGCCATCACTGTCCTGTTGCTGTGCCTGCAAGTCAAAGAGATCGCGCTCGGCGGCATGCTCGTCCTGTGTTTCAGTATCGGCCTGGCGCTGACTCTGGTCACTGTCGGTGCCGCTGCGGCCATTGGTGCCAGACAGGCCTCCAATCGCTGGCCGTGGCTGGGAACCGTGGCGCGCCGCGCTCCTTACCTGTCCAGCGTGCTGATCATTGGCGTTGGCCTGTATGTCGGCTTCCATGGCTGGATTGGCCTGAGCGCATAAGACCCTTTGCGCACAGCGGTGGCACTGATGCAAAGGGTTGCCATCGCAACCATAAAACCAACGACTACCACTGCCACTGACGCGCAAAAAGCCCAGCGCAAGGCTGGGCTATCGAGGAGCGCGCGATGAGGGCGAGGCAGTTAGCGAACGCCTGCATCCGCAGGATTACTCGACCGGCACGACGTTATCCAACGCTTGATTGACCGCCAGTTCGCCGAGCATGACGACCTGCGCGATACCTTGCAGTGTCTTGCGAGCAGATCCTTCAACCATCCCGATCACATCACTCAGCATTACCGAGGCGGAGCCTAGTGATTCGCTGGCGTTGACCAGCAGTTCTTCGGTGGCGATTTTCGGGTTGGCGAGGAACATGCTGCTGGTTTGGTAGGGCGTGGTTTTGAGGGTGTCGGTGGGTTTGAGGTAGTGGTCGAGGGCGCGGTCGGCGGCTTTGTGGAGTTTTTTTGAGTCGAGGGATTCGTAGGGGGAGGTTGCGTCTGACTGTGGCGGGTTTGGCGTGACTTTGAACATGGTGAAGCTCCATATGTGACCAAGGGAGCCATCACTCTCGCTACCAAACGAAGGGTGGTGGCCATACGAAGGTTGGTAGACCGGCCCACATGGAAAAACCGGCGCGCTCGAAAACGCCCTGCGCATGGCCACCATAAAACCGATGCGAAAGCATCTGCATAGGATGACGTTATGCGCCATGTGGAAAGCGGGCTACCAAACCCGATCACTGTTTTTCAGTGACCGGCCAACGATAGAGCCCCGGCCCGAGGCGCACAAGCCGGCGGATTCTGGCGTAGTCGTAGGCAATGGCGCAAGGCGTTGTAGCTTGCTGGAATAGTCTTGATATCGGTTTTAAACGAGGTGTTTAGGGAAATGGTTTTGGCTGAGGTTTTGTGTTGAACGGGCTGGAGTCTTCGCGAGCAGGCTCGCTCCCACAGGTGTCGAGTGGGCAATGTTTATAGCGCCGTGCCAATCGGGCCGTCATAGATTTGGAACTTTGCTTTGCTCACCATTTTCCATTGTTTGAGGTGACAACCCTCCAGCTCCTCCACACCCGAACCAAGGAATGACCGTGACGGCTCCCACTCATAAACCTGCTCTGCGCCGGGCAATCACTTTCCCGATGCTGTTTCTGTTTATTCTCGGCGATGTACTCGGCGCGGGTGTTTACGCCCTCGCCGGAACCATTGCCGGGGAGGTGGGCGGCGCGATTTGGGTGCCGCTGCTGATCGCATTGTTCTTCGCCATGTTGACGGCAGGTTCCTACGCGGAGCTGGTGACCAAATATCCCCACGCCGGCGCGGCTTCGGTGTTCGCGGAAAAGGCGTTCAAGTCGCCGCTCATTTCCTTCCTCGTCGGTTTCTGCATGCTGGCGGCTGCGGTCACCAGCGCTGCGGGTTTGTCGCTGGCGTTTGCCGGTGATTATCTCAACGCCTTCGTTGACGTATCGCCGCAGATTGCCGCCCTGGTGTTTCTCCTGGCTATCGGCCTGCTCAACGCGCGGGGGATCAAGGAGTCGCTTGGGGCAAACCTGGTGATGACTGTGATTGAGCTGTCCGGGTTGATTCTGGTGATCGTGGCTGCGGTCTGGTATTTCCGCACAGGCGAGGCGGATCTGGGGCGGACGCTCACGTTCAAACCGGGCGTCAGTCCCGTGCTGGCGGTGCTGGGGGCGGCATTGTTGGCGTTCTATTCCTTCGTCGGGTTCGAAACTTCGGCCAATCTGGCCGAGGAAATCAAGGACGTGCGCAAGGTTTATCCGCGCGCCTTGTTCGCCGCTTTGCTTACGGCTGGCGTGGTTTACATGGCGGTGGGCGTGGCGGCTTCTTCGGTGTTGCCTACCGAGAAGTTGGTGGCAACGTCGGCGCCTTTGCTCGAAGTTGTCCGCGCATCGACCCTCGCAATCCCGCCGGCGCTGTTCTCTTTTATTGCGCTGATCGCTGTGGCCAACGGTGCGTTGTTAACCATGATCATGGCCAGCCGATTGACTTATGGCATGGCTAACCTGGGGCTGTTGCCGGGTGTTTTGGGTGCGGTGCTGCCTCAGCGAAAAACTCCGTGGGCTGCCATTGTCGCAACGACCTTGGTCGCTATTGCCCTGACACTCACAGGCACGCTGGCCACGCTGGCAGAGACGGTGGTGTTGCTGTTGCTGTTCGTTTTTCTGAGTACCAATGTGGCGGTGCTGGTTCTTCGTCGTGACAGGGTAGAGGAGGACCACTTTCGCGTGCCGACCTTCGTTCCGGTGCTTGCGATCGTGTCGTGTCTGGTGCTGCTCAGTCAGCAGGGGTGGGAGACATGGTTGCGCGCGGGGGCGTTGATCATTGTCGGGATGTTGCTGCATGGCTGTTCTCGTATCAATTTTTCTGCGATCAGTAAGGCCGGGTAGTGCAGCAGCTTGGGAAATTGGTGTTGTTTGGGCGGGCGTATTCGCGAGCAGGCTCGCTCCCACAGTGGATGGGTGGTGATATTCAGGATGTGCAACACGTTGTCAGTCGGCGGGCGGGTGAGTAAGCTGCCGACATGAATCAGTCCTCAGTTTTCCCATCCTTCCCCGGCCCGCGTGGTCCCGTCGATCACGACATTCGTGATCAGATTGTCGCGGCGGCCAACGAGCATTTCAGCCAGTACGGCTACGCCAAGACCACGGTGTCCGATCTGGCCAAGGCCATCGGTTTCTCCAAGGCGTACATCTACAAATTCTTCGATTCCAAACAGGCGATTGGCGAAGCCATCTGCGCGAATTGTCTAGGGCAGATCGTTGCGGCGGTCGAGCAAGCGATCAACGAAGAAGACCTGACGCCCACCGAGCGTTTCCGCCGGTTGGTGAAAACTGTGATCGCTACGGGCGTGAACCTGTTCTTCAACGACCGCAAGCTCTACGACATTGCCGCATTCGCCGCTGGGGAGAACTGGCCGAGTGCGCAGCGTTACGATGCGCAGATCAAGCGCTTTATCACCGACATTGTCCGCGAAGGGCGCGAGGCCGGTGAGTTCGAGCGCAGGACGCCGCTGGACGAGACGGTCGAGTCGATCCACTTGGCGCTGCGGCCCTTCGTCAATCCACTGATGCTGCAACACAACCTCGATTTCATCGAAGTGGCGCCCACGCTGACTTCGAACCTCATCTTGCGCAGCTTGATGCCTTGACCCTCTGCTGATCCGAATACTCGGATCAGTCTCACTCTTATATCGCCTCGCCTGTACAGGGCAGACGATGAATTGCCCAAGTCGTGACTATTGACTGATATGGTCACTCGGATAACATGGCCGCCGCAGTTCAGGTATTCCAATTCCGAGTCACCCATAGAGTCCACACAATGAAAAAAACAATGCTCAAGCACCCGGTGGGGCTGGCTGTCGTTCTTGCGTCCTCAAATGTTCTGGCCGGCGGTTTCGCGCTCAATGAGCAAAGCGTCAGCGGCATGGGATCGGGTTTTGCCGGTCGCTCTTCTTCGGCGGAAGACGCCAGCACCGTTTTCGGCAACCCGGCAGGCATGGCGCGGCTCAAGCGCGAGCAGGCCAGCGTCGGGCAGGCGACGCTGTTTGCGAAGTCCGATATCAGCCAGACCCGCAGCACGTTCGGCGGCAAGGAAGACGGCGACATGGTGCCGACCACCACGGTACCGATGGGCTATTACGTCAAACCGATCGACGAGCATTGGGCGTTCGGCGTGGGGTTCTACGTACCGTTTGGTCTGATCACCGACTACGGCAGCGGTTTCGCCGGCCGTTACTACGCCAACAAAAGCGAAGTCACCACGCTGACGTTCCAGCCGACCATCAGCTATGCCTTCAACGACAAGGTGTCTATCGGCTTCGGCCCGACCATCAACCGCATCAGCGGCGAGCTGTCAGGGATGGTCGCCAATCCGCTGAGCCCCGGGCGCAACGACGGCAAAGTCAAAAGCACCGGCGACGACACCGCGCTGGGCTTTAACGCCGGGGTCATGGTCCAGGCCACCGAGCAGACCCGCCTGGGCCTGACCTATCACTCAAAAGTCAGTTACCACCTCGACGCGAAAAGCAAACTCAGCGATGGCATCTTCAACGTGCTTGGGGTCAGCGGTCGCAGCTATGACGCCTCGCTGGACGTCGACACCCCGGAGTCGGTGGACTTCTCGGTCACCCATCAACTGAACAACGACTGGACGCTGTATGCCGGCAGCACCTGGACGCGCTGGAGTCGCTTCAAAGAGCTGACCATCGAAAACAGTGGATTGCCGCCATTGCTAGCCGGCCAGTTGGGCACGATCAGCGAGGAGCAGAACTGGCACGACACCTGGGCTCACGCCATCGGCGCGGCGTACCGGTTGAACAACCAATGGGTGCTGCGTACCGGGTTCTCGGTTGATCAGTCTCCGGCGAACAACACCAATCGCGGGCCGCGTATTCCCACGGGTGATCGCAAAGTGTTCAGCCTTGGTGCCGGTTGGACTCCAGCGGAGAATGTCACCATCGACGTCGCCTATTCGTATCTCTGGGAAGAGAGCGTCGAGATCAACGACACCTCGGCGGGCAAGGGTTCGTACAGCGCGAAATACAAGAATAGCGCCAGCGGGCTCGGTACTTCTGTCAGCTATCGCTTCTGATTCAGCGCTGAACATCGGGCCGGTGACTTTGTGACTGTTGACGATATCGGTCACAAGACTGAGAATATGATGATCATCCTATTTTCAGTAAAGGAATTCCATGCGCCGGCTCCGACCTTTCCCCCTCGCGGTATGTTTGTTGCCCTTGGCCCTGACGGCGTGCGGGGATTCCTCCAGCTCAAAAGATCCACGCACCCTGGCGCCGATTGTCAGATCGGCAACGGTGCAACCGGCAGAAAATGGGTCTCGATCATTCACCGGCGTCGTCGCTGCGCGCACCCAGGGCGATCTGGGCTTTCGCGTTTCGGGCAAGGTGCTCGAGCGTCTGGTTGATACCGGTCAGACGGTCAAGCGCGGCCAGCCACTGATGCGCCTCGACCCCATCGACCTCGGCCTGCAGGCGCGAGCCCAGCAAGAAGCGGTGAGCGCCGCTCGCGCCCGAGCCATACAGACTGCCGGTGACGAAGCGCGCAATCGCAAACTCGTCGCCGCCGGCGCTATTTCGGCATCGGCCTACGATCAGTTCAAAGCCGCAGCCGACACCGCCAGGGCGCAGCTCAATGCTGCTGTGGCGCAAGCGGACGTCGCGCGCAACGCCTCGGGCTACGCGGTTTTGCTGGCGGACGCTGATGGCGTGGTGGTGGAAACCCTCGCCGAGCCGGGGCAAGTCGTCAGCCCGGGACAACCGGTGGTGCGACTGGCGCGGGCCGGTCAGCGGGAGGCCATCGTCCATCTGCCCGAGACCTTGCGCCCCGCGCCGGGCTCAACCGCTCAGGCAAAACTGTATGGCGATACGTCGGCTGCCGTCAGCGCAAAACTCCGTCTGCTTTCCGATTCGGCCGACAGTACCACTCGTACGTTTGAGGCGCGCTATGTGCTCGAAGGCAGTTTGGCCAATGCGCCAATCGGCTCGACGGTCACCGTCGAAATTGCTCAGGGTTCTTCGCCAGATCAGGCGCTCAAGGTGCCCGTCGCGGCGATCTACGACCCGGGCAAAGGCCCCGGCGTGTGGGTCATCGCCGGCACACCGGCGACAGTGAGCTGGCGCCCGGTCGAGGTCCTGGGTTTGAGCGATGACACGGCCCGTGTCGCTGGCCAGCTCAACGTCGGTGAACCGATTGTCGCGCTGGGCGCGCATCTGCTGCGCGATGGCGAAGAAGTGCGCTTGCTTGCCCGCGACGATGGCCAGGTTGCCGGGAGTCGTCCATGAGCGAGGGCCGGTTCAACCTTTCTGCTATCGCCGTGCGCCAACGTGCGATCACGGTGTTTTTGATTTTTCTGATCGCCGTTGCCGGCGTCCTGTCGTTCTTCAAATTGGGCCGGGCGGAAGATCCTCCGTTCACGGTCAAGCAGCTGACCGTCATCACCGCGTGGCCGGGAGCGACCGCGCAGGAGATGCAGGATCAGGTTGCCGAACCCCTCGAAAAACGCTTGCAGGAACTGAAGTGGTACGACCGCTCGGAAACCTACACGCGTCCGGGACTGGCATTCACCATGGTTTCGTTGCTCGACAGCACACCGCCATCGCAGGTGCAGGAAGAGTTCTACCAGGCGCGCAAGAAGCTCGATGATGAAGCGATCAGGCTGCCCACCGGTGTCATCGGGCCGATGGTCAACGACGAGTTCTCCGACGTGACCTTCGCGCTGTTCGCCTTGAAAGCCAAGGGCGAGCCGCAGCGCTTGCTGGTACGCGATGCGGAGACGTTACGCCAGCGCCTGTTGCACGTGCCGGGGGTGAAAAAGGTCAACATCATCGGCGAGCAGGCCGAGCGGATATTCGTTTCGTTTTCCCATGATCGGCTGGCGACGCTGGGCTTGTCGCCGCAGGACCTCTTCGCCGCGCTGAACAATCAGAACGTATTGACGCCCGCCGGGTCGGTCGAAACCAAAGGGCCAGAGGTGTTTTTGCGCGTCGATGGTGCGTTCGACACGTTGCAGAAAATCCGTAACACGCCTGTTGTCGCTCAGGGCCGAACACTCAAGCTGTCTGACGTGGCCACGGTCGAGCGCGGCTACGAAGACCCGGCAACCTTCCTGGTGCGCAACAACGGCGAAGAAGCGTTATTGCTCGGCGTGATCATGCGCGAGGGCTGGAACGGTCTCGATCTGGGCAAGGCGCTGGATGCCGAGACAGTCAGGATCAACGAAGAAATGCCCTTGGGCATGACGCTGTCGAAAGTCACCGATCAGGCAGTGAATATCGACTCGGCCGTTGGCGAGTTCATGGTCAAGTTCTTTGTCGCGCTGCTGGTGGTCATGCTGGTGTGCTTTCTCAGCATGGGCTGGCGTGTCGGCGTGGTGGTCGCAGCGGCGGTGCCCTTGACCCTGGCGATCGTGTTTGTGGTGATGGCGGCCACCGGCAAGAACTTTGACCGGATCACCCTCGGCTCGCTGATTCTGGCGCTCGGGCTGCTGGTCGATGACGCGATCATCGCTATCGAAATGATGGTGGTGAAGATGGAGGAGGGCTACGACCGCATCAAGGCCTCCGCTTATGCCTGGAGCTACACGGCAGCGCCAATGCTGGCCGGTACGCTGGTGACGGCGATTGGCTTTCTGCCCAACGGATTCGCGCAATCAACGGCGGGCGAATACACCAGCAACATGTTCTGGATTGTCGGCATCGCGCTCATTGCGTCGTGGGTCGTCGCCGTGGCTTTCACACCGTACCTGGGCGTGAAGCTGTTGCCGGACATCAAGAAAGTCGAAGGCGGGCACGCGGCAATCTACGACACGCCGCGCTATAACCGTTTCCGGCGTGTTCTGGCGTGGGTGATCACGCGCAAATGGCTGGTGGCCGGTGCGGTGGTCGCGCTGTTTGCCGTTGCGATTCCAGGCATGGGGCTGGTGAAGAAGCAGTTCTTTCCGACCTCTGACCGCCCCGAAGTGATGATCGAAGTGCAGATGCCCTACGGCACGTCCATCGAGCAGACCAGCGCCGCGGCGGCCAAGGTCGAAGCCTGGCTGCATCAGCAGGAAGAGGCCAAAATCGTCACCGCCTATATCGGTCAGGGTGCACCACGGTTTTTCCTGGCGATGGCGCCGGAGTTGCCGGACCCATCGTTCGCCAAAATCGTTGTGCTGACCGACAGCCAAAACGCCCGTGAAACTCTGAAGTTGCGTTTGCGCGAAGCGGTCGCCGAAGGGCTTGCTCCAGAGGCGCGGGTTCGGGCGACGCAAATTGTCTTCGGCCCGTATTCGCCATTTCCGGTGGCCTATCGGGTGATGGGGCCTGATCCGGCGAAGCTGCGCGACATCGCCGAGCAGGTCAGGGCAGTGATGCAGGACAGCCCGATGATGAGAACCGTCAACACTGACTGGGGGCCGCTGACGCCCACGCTGCACTTCAACCTGAATCAGGATCGCTTGCAGGCGGTGGGGCTGACGTCCAGCGCGGTCGCCCAGCAGTTGCAGTTTTTGCTCAGCGGCGTGCCGATCACGGCGGTGCGCGAGGACATCCGTTCCGTGCAGGTCGTTGGCCGTGCGGCGGGCAATATCCGCCTGGACCCGGCACAGATCGAAGGCTTCACCCTGGTCGGTGCGGCGGGGCAGCGCATCCCGCTGTCGCAGATCGGCCAGGTCGAAGTGCGCATGGAAGACCCGATCCTGCGCCGCCGCGATCGCACGCCGACCATCACCGTCCGTGGCGACATCGCCGAAGGTTTGCAGCCACCGGACGTTTCCGGCGCAATCATCCAGCAGTTGCAGCCGATCATCGAAAACCTGCCTTCCGGCTACCGGATTGAACAGGCGGGCGCCATCGAAGAATCCGGCAAGGCCGGCAAAGCGATTCTGCCGTTGCTGCCGATCATGATCGCCATGACGCTGCTCATCATCATCGTCCAGGTACGCTCGATCTCGGCGATGATCATGGTCTTCCTGACCTCGCCGTTAGGCTTGATCGGTGTGGTGCCGACGCTGCTGATCTTCAATCAGCCATTCGGCATCAATGCGCTGGTCGGGCTGATTGCGCTGTCCGGGATTCTGATGCGCAACACGCTGATTCTGATCGGGCAGATCCATCACAACGAGCAGGAAGGGCTGGCGCCGTTCCATGCCGTGGTTGAAGCGACAGTGCAACGGGCGCGGCCGGTGTTGTTGACCGCGCTGGCGGCGATTCTCGCATTCATTCCGCTGACCCACTCGGTGTTCTGGGGCACGCTGGCGTACACGCTGATCGGCGGCACGTTTGTTGGCACGATTATCACGCTGGTGTTTCTGCCGGCGATGTATGCGATCTGGTTCAGGATTCGGCCTGAGCGCTGACATTGAGCACGATTTTTCCCCGGGTGTGCCCGGCCCAGCTTTGTTTAACCGCGTCGACAACTTCTGTCAGCGGTACCACTTGAGCCTCAAGGCTGAGCTTGCCGGATGTGAACAGCGCGGCAATCTCGGCCAATTGGCTGCCATCGGAGCGGGTGGCGAAATTTTTGCCACTCACACCGTGCTCGCTTGCCTTCTGTGCAGAGGGTGCGCTTACGGGGGAAACCAGAACGCCCCCGCGCTTGATCACACTCCATGAGCGGTTCTGAGTTTCGCCGCCGACCAGATCAATGACCGCATCGAGGTCAGCAACGCTGTCTTCGAATTTAGCCGTGGTGTAGTCAATCACCTCATCGGCGCCAAGTGAACGCAGATAGTCGTGGTTCTTCGCAGAGCTGGTCGCGATCACATATGCACCGGCAAGGCGGGCGAGCTGGATTGCGAAGCTGCCCACGCCACCTGAGCCGCCGTGAATGAGGACTTTTTGACCTGCCTGAATTCCGGCGTGTTCATGCAGAGCTTGCCAAGCGGTCAGCGCTGCCGCCGGCACGCCGCCGGCCTCTCGCAACGACAGGGTTGTCGGCGTGTGGGCCAGACGATCTGGCGTTGAGAGGGCCTGGGTCGCATATCCGCCGGTAATCCCGATAAACCCGAACACCTTGTCGCCAACGACAAAGTCTCTGACATTCCTGCCCACCGCGGCGACTGTGCCTGAGACTTCCACGCCGGGCGTGTAGGGCAGTGGCAGAGGAATGAATTGCTGCATGGCACCGGAGAGGATTTTCCAATCGATTGGATTGATCCCACTACCGGCAACATTGATTAACACCTGATCGTCATTGGGTTTCAGATCCGCAAGTTCTTTGAGCTCCAGCGCTTCTGCCTGGCCGTACTGCGCGACTTGGATCGCTTTCATGATTCTCTCCGTTGTGATGGTCAAGGCTCGTCGGAAGAAATGGACGCGCCGGCGATTCGATTAGTGGCGACGTGCGTCGAGGCTGAAACGCCCTGCGCCGAAAGAAACGATCTGCAAGAGCCCACCGGCCATGGCGATATTCTTGAAGAAGTGAATGAACTGATTCTGGTCCGCCAGGGCGTTATGGAAAATCAGTGCGGTCAGTACGCTGAAAATCACCAACAGCGCTGCGGTGGTACGTGTGCGATAACCGGCGATCAACGCTACGCCGCCGAGAACCTCGACAGCAATCGCTACGCCCAACGCCAGTGCGGGAAAAGGCAACCCGACAGAGCCGATGTAGCCAATCATCATGGCCGGTGCCGCGATTTTCGACAGGCCCGAAAGAATGAAGATCGCGCTCAGAAGAATCCGCCCGATCAAGGAAACGCTGCTGTTGAGGTTGGAAGACGTTGAAGCAGTGACGCTGGAAATTGTGGCTGCGTGGGACATGACGTGGATTCCGCTGATTTCAGCGCTTCACCATGAAGCGCCGTTGTGGAGCAGATGATGTCACCGCGCAGCTTTGCGCAATTGCCGACAAGTTTCGATGATCAGGTTCGAAAAAATAGAAATGCAGCAGATATCGAAGGGGACCTTCCTCTGTGGTTAGCGACGTGTGTTGGTGAGCAGAATCAGGCAAATGTCGCGGACTAATCGGATAACAGCGGCGGGGCGGATTCGGTACGTTGGTCTCGAACGCGGTTCAGCCGAATCCTGAACCGCCGCTATCAAGAGGAGTACTGCAATGAACGAGACTAAGGTTTGGTTGGTTACAGGCTGTTCCACCGGGTTCGGTCGCCACATCGCCACGGCGCTGCTGAATGAGGGTGAGCGTGTGGTGGTCACGGCGCGCAACACACAGCAGATCGAGGATCTGGCCGCCCTCGGCGACGCTTTGATTCTGCCTCTGGACGTGACCGATCCGGCGCAGGCGATGCAGGTCGTACAGGCGGCCGAGCATCGCTTCGGGCGTGTGGACGTGCTGATCAATAACGCCGGCGTCGGCTATTTCTCATCGGTAGAAGACAGCGACGATGGGGCTGTTCGGCGGATGTTCGAGGTCAACTACTTCGGCACGGCCCATATGATTCGCGCGGTACTGCCTGGCATGCGCAAGCGGCGCACCGGCATGATCGTCAACCTCACATCGGTAGGCGGTCTGGTCGGGTTCGAAGCGGTCGGCCACTACTGCGCGACGAAGTTCGCCGTTGAGGGCCTGTCGGAAAGTCTGCGCGCCGAAGTTGCGCCACTGGGTATCGGCGTGATGACCGTTCAGCCCAGCGCCTTCAGAACCCAATGGGCGGGGTCTTCGGGCGCCGCGCAAACGGTGGCCGAGGATTACCAGGCAACCGCCGGCGCTGCGATGCGCGCATATCAGCAATCTGTTGGCAATCAAGCTGGCGACCCAGCCAGGGCGGCAGCGGCAATCTACGCCGCGGTTACCTGCGCAGCGCCGCCGGCGCGCCTGCTGTTGGGCAATGAAGCCTATGAGGCAGCGCAGGCGAAGCTTGCCGCCATGGGCCGCGAGTTCAGCGCATGGGAATCTACCGCCCGTGGCGCGGACTTCCCGACGGCCTGACAGGCGAAGCCCGCACTGATGGCATGGACGCTACAGAATCAGGCAAACACCTGAGAGGAGTGAGTTAACGGGGACGACGCGGTGCGGGAAAAACTGGGCGAGTGAGTTGACTCGCCCAATTTTGAACGGCATTTACCGAGGAGTATTTGTATGAATTCGTCGTCCCCGTCCCGACCTTTCATGTGGCTTTGCGCATTCGCAGCGGGGTCCATGATCGCTAATCTCTATTATCTGCAGCCGATCCTGTCGTTGGTAACGGGGACATTTGATATTCCGCTCGCCACGTCCGGCCTGCTGGTGAGTTGCGCTCAACTTGGCTACACGCTGGGCATTGTGCTGGTCGTCCCGCTCGGTGACGTCCTCGAAAGAAGAGCGCTTCTGAGCCGGATGTTTACCATCAACGCACTAGCGCTGTTTGTGGCTGCGGCCAGCGCGAATTTCTTGTTGTTCTGCGCCGCAGTGTTGATCAGTGGAGTCACGGCATCCGCTGCCATGTTGATTGTGCCGTACGTAGCGTCCATCGCAGCTGAGCATCGGCGCGGTCAAGTGATCGGCGTGGTGATGACCGGGGCCTTGCTCGCGATACCGCTGTCGTGGCTGGTCTCCGGCGGTATCGGCAACGCGGCAGGGTGGCGCTTGGTGTACGCCAGCGCCGGGTGCGCGGCGCTGATCCTGCTCATGCTGCTCAGAATCACCTTGCCAACCGAGCCCGAGCGCCGAGGCCAGCCCGTGCGTTATGAGCAGTTGATGCGCTCGTTGTGGCAACTCATCCTCGAGTATCCAGCGCTTGCTCGCCGGGCGCTTTACGGTGCGCTGGGAATGGTCAGCTTCAGCATGTTGTGGACTGGATTACCAATACTGTTGTCGCAACCGCCGTTCGATTTTTCGACTTCGAGCATCGGACTGATCGGGCTCACGGGAGTGACTGGCGCGTTGATTCCCGGTGTGGTTGGCCGGCTCTGTGATCATGGCTACCGGCACGCGCTGGCATTCGGGTTGGCCTCGTTGATGATACTGGCCTGGGCAGTGCTGAGCTTTGCGGCGACAGGGCTCTGGATAATTATCGCTGCCGCAATGGCCTTGAACGTTGGCGTAATGGGCTTGCAGATCACCCATCAATCGGTCATCTACAAACTGGCCCCCGCAGCCAATTCACGGATTACCGCGGTGTTTATCAGTATCAACTTTGTTGGCGGCGCTATTGGCTCCGCAGTTGCAAGTTTCGGTATTCGGTATGTCGGCTGGGAAGGGCTGTGCCTACTGGGCGCTGCTTTGCCCGCGGCTCTTGTGCTGGCCTATGCATTGAAGGAACGGCCCTTTGCCCGCGTTGCGGTTCAATGAACATGCAAATGGGCGGCGAGGAAATCCATCAGGGCTCTTACGCGTGCGGGCAGATGTCCGCCTTGGCCGACGTAAATCGCATGAATCTCCGTGACGCTTGCAGGCACGAATGGTTGCAGGACGCAAACCAACCTTCCGGCAGCCAGGTCATCTGCAACCTGGCAGAACCCCAGCTTGGCTAGCCCTGCGCCCAGCACCGTCAACTCACGCAAGGCGTCGCCATCGCTGACGCGCAGATTGCCTTTTACCGGGTACATACGTTGCTCGCCGCTCTCGTCGAGCAAGGCCCACTCCATGGCGGGAGGCGAAAAGGTGAAACCCAGACAGTTGTGATCGGCAAGGTCTTGAGGCACCAGCGGAGTGCCCTTGGCCGCCAGGTAGTCAGGAGATCCTACGATCAGCCCTCTGGATTGCCCGAGTCGTTTCGCCACAAGGTTGGAGTTCTTGAGCGCTCCGGTGCGTATGGCGATATCCGCACGTGCTTCGATGAGATCGACCACCTCATCGGTGAGGAAAAGTTCGACGCTGACCCCAGGATGTTGATTCATGAACAAGTTGATGATGGGAAGAAAAAGCTGGCGGCCGATACCCACATTACAGCTGATTCTGACCACGCCCTGCGGTGCAGAACTGGCAGATGCTTCGCGTTCCGCTTCGTCAAGATCGGCCAGTATGGCAACGCTGCGTTCGTAAAAAGCCATTCCTTCTGGCGTCAGCAGTTGCTTGCGCGTGGACCTGTTCAGCAAACGTGCGCCAAGACGGCTTTCCAGGCGCGTCATGAGCTTGCTCACGGCAGAGGGGGTTATCGCGCAAGCTCTTGCGGCCGCTGAATAACCTCCGCGTTCCACCACTTTAACGAACACGCTCATCTCGGCGAAGCAATTGATATCCAGTCGTCGCATGTGAACTCACGTCATAAATCGTGTGCCTGGGCACGGGCTGTTTATCTACCATTTCGCGCGCCTAATATTTTGCCAACGCGATATGGAACGGTTGCCGACTTTGAAAGCAAAGAAGTGGCCACTTCCAACCATCGCGCTCTTGCTGTCACGTTGTTTTCTCTAACCGTAGAACATTGCCATGTTGATAGCTGCTCGGAGGCTGAAATGACTCATACACTGCAATTAGTACTGATCCATAACAGCAACCAGTCCAACGGCGTAGACACGGCGTTGGTGCAATGGATTACCGCCGTGGTGCAAGACCGCAGCGAATTTGCGTTGAGCGTGGTAGAGCCGTTTGACCTGAGATTTATAGACGATTTTTCGGAACAGCCCGGTCGTCGAGTGTGCATGAGAGCTCTAGCGGCAGCAGATGCCTATATCGTCTTGGTGCCCGCACGTCACCTTGGTTACCAGCATGGATTGAAAGTCTTGATGGCGCGCTGGCCTGAACACCTCCGGGGACGACCTTGTTCATTTGTTGGTTATGGCACCACGACGGGCGGGGAGGATGAGGTCGACGAGCTTAGATGCGAGTTGTTGAAGCTGCAGGCCATGCCTGTTGGTGGTTATGTGAAGTTCGCTGAGATTGCCGAGCGTCTCGAACAAGGCTTCGGACTGGAGCACTTTGCGCAAGCACGGGTTTCGATGGCGCAGTTGTTAATCCAGCTGGCCTGGTGGGCACGGGCGCTGAAAGATGCGCGGGCCTTCTCTCCTTTGCAGAAGTTCGCGTAGTCCTTCGCTTAGCCGTTTCTGCGAGCGCCTGGAGCATTGGGCAAAACCTGCGCAGGAATTGCATACCGGCACCGCGCCGCGACTTTTTACTCTTGCTTCAAGTCCTGCTGAACGGCAGGAAACTCTGATCTGAAAACAGGAGTTCTAAAATGTCCGATGTCGAAATTCGCGTAACCCCTGATGCGCAAGAAAACGCCACGGCAAATCCAGCCGGCGATCAGGGCAAGTACGTTGGCATGTGGGTGACAGCCGACGGTCATATTCGCCATGAGTTGCTGCCAGGAGGGCGATATGACGAGGCCCGCGGTCGGCAAAAAAACGCTTATCAAGGGCGCTACTGGCTGGAAGGCGACCACATCGAGTATGTGGACGATACTGGCTTTACCGCAGACGGAGAGTTTCGAGATAACGTGCTGTACCACGCGGGCATGGTGTTATATCCCGAGCGCTGACGCATAAGCCGGAATGAACATTCCGGCTTTTTTATTGGTGTCGTATTACAGATTCTGTGGGCGGAATTGATCGCGCAAATCCAGGGTTTCGCCCGCCACCATAAATTTCCCCTGCCCGCGGTAATGCAGGGTTTTGGGGTGTTTCACCGACGTAGCCACATGCGCCTTGACCACTTCCCACACGAACAGACCGTACTCGCCGATAAGATTGGAGTCGAACAGCTTGCACTCGAAATTGGCGTAGCACTCTTTGATCAACGGGGCCTTTACCCGTTCTGCGGGGGCGGCTGTGAGGTCAAATTGGGCAAACTTGTCGATGGCGCCACCGCTGCTGTTGCCGACGGCAACAACCTGGTCCACCAATTCGACGGTGGGCACGTTGATGACGCACTGCTGGCTGTTGTGGATCAGCTCGTAGCTGTGGTTTGCACTCCAGATGTAGCAGCCAAACAGGGCGGGGGAGAACTGCATCATCATGTGCCAACCCATGGTCATTATGTTGGTTTCACCTTGCCAGGCGGAGGTCACCAGGACGATGGGGCCGGTTTCCAGATGCTGGCGAACCTCGCTCAAAGGGAAGTCGGATTTTCGAAATGCGGTCATGGCGCCTCCGGGGATCAAAAGAGGATAAACAGTTGTTGTCAGTCGCTTTCGACAATTCAACTTTCCTGCTTTTTGACATGCATCTCTCCGGCAGCCTTGCTCAGGCTGTCGGATTTTTGCTCTTTTCCCTGAATTGCTTACGTCGGCAAGAGCTGTTCGCCGAACCGCTTGATCAGCCACTGCCCAGCCGGACCGGGCGGCGAGTCGGTTCGATAAATCGCATCGAAGGCATAGGTGCCGCCTTTACAGTCGGGCATATCAAGCTCGACCAGGCGTCCTTCGTCCAGGTCAGACTGAACCATGGGCACCGGCATATTCCCCCATCCGATGCCCTCTTTGAGAAGCATGTGTTTGGCGCCCAGATCCGCCAGTCGCCAAGTGCGAGTGCTCACGACGGCAAAGTCCTTGTCACCCGTAAGCGTTGAACGATCCGATAGCACCAATTGAACAAACTCTCTGGCAGCGCCAGGGGATTTGGAACACTCGGTTGCAAGCGGGTGTGCAGGCGCGGCGACCGGTATCAATTGAACACTGCCCACGCCGATGCGCTCGATGCCGTCCAAGCCAATGTCCAGCGGACCGCTGATGCCGACTCCAGCTTTCTTCTCCATCACCAGTTGGGTCACTGCCCCCAAGGCTTCCATGTGCAAGTGCAGAGTGACTGTGGGAAATTCTTCCCTAAAGGTCCTCAACGCATCGACTACTCGCTCGGCAGGGAGCATTACATCGAGCGCGAGGTGAACTTCTGCTTCAAGCCCATGCAGCAAACCGGAGACTTTTGCGCGCAGCCCATTTACGCCGTTGGTAATAGTGCGTGCTTCAGCCAGGACGGTTCGACCTGCCTCCGTCAGTTGCGGTTTGCGCGTGGTTTTGCGGTCAAACAGTGAAACCCCGAGCTGCATCTCCAGATTGGAAATGGAGTAACTCACCACCGATGTCGCGCGATGCAGTTTTCTGGCCGCAGCGGCAAAACTGCCCACTTCTACAACCGTCAGAAATACTTTCAGTTGATCAAGCGTTGGTGTTCCTGGATCGGAGATCATTTCTACTGTCTCGAACGTTTGGGGAGTACTTGTCCTGATTTTGCAGACAGCAGCATATACGCAAGATTGAGCACTTGATCGGCTCTAACAATCAATTGACCGGTTTGTTTCTTCGGCAAGCCATTCGCTGCGCGTGATCTCCCACACCTCCACAGGCATCGGCCCCGCCACAAACTGGCCGTCCCGTGTGTCAACCATCCGCATGCCTTCATCTTCTGAGATCTTGCGCGAGGCGTGGTTGGCGGCGGCCTTGGGCACCTGCATCAATGGGCGCATCAAGGTGTCGAACCAGAAGGCATTGATCACCTTGCAGGCCTCGCGCATGTAGCCGTTGCCCTGAAACTGAGGGGCGAGCCAGAAGCCTCGATGGTTACCCGGTTGATCAAACAGGCTGATACTGCCGATGCAGCTCTCGGGCTGAACGCGGGTGCGGATCATCCAGTGCCATTCCTTTGCGGCAGCCATCGCGGGCAGCGCGACATCGCGGACGTAAACAAGCGCGCCGTCGTCCGGATACGGCCACGGAACGCGGCTGTCGAGATAGCGCACGACCTCCCATTGCGGAAACAATTGTTGCACCGCCGCTGCATCGCTCAGTTGCAGCGGCGTGAGGATCAAGCGGCGGGCGTAAAGCGTGGGGATGCAATCCATGGCAATCAATCCTTGCGAGCAGTGGCGGGCAGGACCGGTACTCTCTCAAACGAGCAGTTCAAGTGTCGAGCGACCTGTGCGCCGTCTCACTCAAGTAGTTCGATCAACTCCCCACCGTCCTCTCTCAACCGCTGCAAAAACACCTGCGCCTCCAGCAATTGATAGGGAAAATACAGCCCCGGCCTTACCGGCGCTTGCCCATCCAGCCCAACCAGTCGCTCCAGCAACATGGCCACACTGAGCCCGGTCAACGCTGCTGCGCCTGATCGGTGAACTACTGCGTGGCGTGTGCGCAATGGCTGGCCCTCGTGATCCGTGCCTTCGAGTTCAATGAGTATTTCCGTCGACATCGGCTGGCCCTGACGCCGGGTCGAGCTGATGCCGCTGGCGAGGTTGAACTCGACGTTTGGGGCGTCGGTGGCGGCGGCGAGGCCGGTGACGTCGATCGAGGAAAAGCCGGCGCCCTGCATGATTGTGCCGTCGACGGCGCGGAAGCTGACCTTGGCGTCGTCGCCTTCGCGCCAGATGAATTTGCCGTCGCGGCGGGTCAGTGCGGCGGGCAGCATTTTGTTCAAGTGCTCAAAATCGACGGCTACGGTCGGGCCGCCGCCGTCCTGTTCGTCGACCAGCGCATGAATGCGGATGTCGTGCACGCGGGCGAATGCCTTGGCGATGTGCAGCGTTGCCACGGTGGTGGCGCCGACCATCCATTCGTAGCCGAGGACAATGGGAGACGCGTCGGGCGAGTGGATGAAACTGGCGATTTGCGGGGCGATTTCGAACACCCCGGAAGAGATGCTCAGGTGCGGCACCTTGCGCTTTTGCGCAAAGCGCAGCCCGGCGAGGGCATGGTCCATGTAGAACAAGGCGATGGCGCTGACCGGGCGATCACCCAGCCCCAGATCATCTGCGCGAGCATCGATGACCACACCCTGGGCATTGCCGATTTGCTCGGCGGTTTGCTGAGCCTTGGCGAGGTCGCGTCCGCCGATCAGCAAGGGGACGTCGGGATGCGCTGCGCGCAATGCGCGGGCCGTCTGGTGGCCGATGGCGCCGGAGCCGCCCATGAACAGAATGGGATGAAGTGGCATGAATCCTCCTCATTTTTCCTGGATTGAAACGTGCTTGGGCTAGACACCCTAGCACGCACTTTCCAGTTCGCCGGTGCGCTTGGCCTGCGCACCGACGAACGACCACTTGAGGAATCAGCCCAGATGATGCCGCTGTGCAAGGCGATAGACATCGGTGTCGAGGCCTTCGAAACGGGCCTTCAACTGCAACGCCAGATACAGCGAATAGTGCCGTGACTGATGCAGGTTGCCGCCGTGGAACCAGAGGTTCTGCTGCTGGGTCGGCTTCCACATGTTGCGCAGTTCACCTTCATACGGGCCGGGGTCGTTGGTGGTGCCGGAACCCAGGCCCCAGCAGCGTCCGACCTTGTCGGCGACTTGCTGAGAAATCAGCTTCGCGGCCCAGCCGTTCATCGAGCCATAACCTGTCGCATAAACGATGAGATCGGCCGGCAAGCGGCTGCCATCGGTGAGCACCACCGCATCCGCTTCGATGCGTTCGACACCGAGGCCCGGCGCGCTCTTGAGCTTGATCGTGCCGTTGGCGATCAGTTCCGAGGCGCCGACGTCGATGTAGTAACCCGAGCCACGGCGTACGTATTTCATGAACAAACCCGATTCGTCATCGCCGAAATCGAGCATGAAACCCGCCCGGTTCAGGCGTTCATAGAAGTCCTTGTCGCGCTCCTTGATCGCGTCGAAGATCGGCCGATGAAACTGTGGCATGACCTTGTACGGAATCGAGGCGAACAGCAGGTCGGCCTTATCCGTAGTCAGACCCGACTCGAGCGCCTCTTCGGAATAAAGCCCGCCGAAAACCAGTTCCATCAGGCTGTCCGAACGCACGATGTGCGTGCTCGAACGTTGCACCATGGTCACCTCGGCGCCGTTTTCCACCAGATCGGCGCAGATGTCGTGGGCTGAATTGTTCGCGCCGATGACCACTGCGCGCTTGCCTTTCCACGCATCGCCGCCGGGGTGACGGCTGGAGTGATGTTGCTGGCCCTGAAAGTTTTCAGCGCCTGGATACACCGGCACATTCGGTACGCCAGACATGCCGGTGGCGAGGATCAGTTGCGTCGGTTGCAGGGTGACGGGCTCGCCGTTGCGCAGGACCTCCACGGTCCAGCGGCCAGTCTCTTCGTCAAACGTAGCGCCGAGGCATTCAGTGCGCGGCCAGTAGTTGAGTTCCATGACCTTGGTGTACATCTCCAGCCAGTCGCCGATCTGGTCTTTCGGGGTGAACACCGGCCAGTGGTCGGGGAAGGGCAGGTAGGGCATGTGGTCGTACCAGACCGGGTCGTGCAGGCACAGCGACTTGTAGCGGCCGCGCCATTGATCGCCGGGGCGTTCGGCTTTGTCGATGATCAGCGTCGGTACGCCCATGCGTTTGAGCCTTGCGCCGAGGCCGAGCCCGCCCTGACCGCCGCCGACGATCAGGCAGTACGGTTGCGTGGTAATGCCCAGCGCCGCTTCTTCGTCGCGGCGGCGCTCCAGCCAGTTGCGCTTGTCAGCGTGGGCATGGCCGTGGCTCGCGCCCATCGGCCGGCGGCGGCCGCTGGGTTCTTCGAAACCCTTGAGCTCGCGCATGGTGGTCAACAAAGTCCAGCACAGACCGTCCTTCAGGCGCACGTAGCCTTTGCCACGTGCGGTGTCGGTTTCCAGGCTCATCCAGCCTTCAAGCACGCCATCGGTGAGCGTGGCTTCACCTTCGAGTTGCCAGCGTTCGGGCCGGGTCTGCTCAAGGCGTGTTTCGAGCATGTCGCGAATCGCCGGTTTGCCTTCCAGGGTGACGAGGTTCCAGCTGAACAGCAGCAAGTCACGCCAGTGGCATTCTTCGGCAAACAACTCCAGCGTGCCGTCCACATCTCGTTGCGCCAGACGTTCGCCGAGGCGTTCGACCCAGGCCGCAAGTTGCGCTGTTGGCGATTGCAAAGGGGTTTCAATAGCGATGTTCATGGGGCCACTCCCGATCTTGTTGTTTTGGTAAGCCATGGCATCAGAGCAAGGCTTGGGCCATCTCATTGAAAGGCGCGGGCCAGAGCGTTTGATGCAAAGGCCGACAAGGCTTGGCGCAGGCGAAATGTCACAAATTCGAGAATCGCGGATGACACTGTGTCACTCGGCGCGAAATTCCCCCGCAACGAGCTTTTCATCTAAGCTGCGGACACACCCGTGTCTTCACCGAAGCGGAGAACAACAACAATGAAACCGGCCTCGATCAACGCCCACGCGCGCCAGGTACTGCAAGCCGTGCAGGGCTCTGTTGCCAGCCACAGCGCGGCGGCAGACCTGGCGATCACCCGTTCGTGGCGGCGCTGCCTGGATCAATACCAGCTCGATCCGGCCAGCCGCCGCGCGCCGGATGTGCTTGAACAGGCACGTTTGCGCGAACACCGTGCGCCGTTGGAACACATCATCTCCGTTGCGCATTGGCAGATGAACAGCCTGCATCAGCAACTGGGACGTGACGGCCATGTCGTGCTGCTCACCGATGCGCGCGGCGTGGCGATCGACAGCGTGTTCAACGAAGCCGAACGCGGCGAGTTCCAGCGCTCCGGGCTGTGGCTCGGCTCGGTCTGGAGCGAGGAGCACGAGGGCACCAACGGTGTCGGCACCTGCCTGGTCGAGCGCCAGCACGTGACCATTCGCCGCGACGAGCATTTCCGTGGCCAGCACGTCGGCCTGACCTGTTCGGCCAGCCCGATATTCGACGCCAGCGGTGAGTTGCTCGCCGTGCTCAACCTGTCCTCCGTGCGCGAGGAAAGCAGCCTTGAGCAACGCTTCAAGGCCATGGCCCTGACCAATCTGTCGGCCAGGTTGATCGAGAGCTGTTTTTTCCTCGGCCACGATCCGCAACGCTATTTGCTCCGGTTTCATCCCGACGCCGGGTTTGTCGGGCTGCTGGGTGAAGGCCTGCTCAGCTTCGACGAGAGTGCGCGGATCTGTTCGGTGAATGCGGCGGCGCTGGATCTGTTGGGCCTGAGCCGCGAGCAGATGGTCGGGCAGTCGTTGACCATGTTGCTGGAAACGCCGATGGAGCAGTTGCTCGATCAGGCCAGTGCTCAGGCGCACGTCTGCTGGCCGATGCGCCTGGCCGACGGGCGCTTGTTCTACGGCCAGTTGCGCGAACCGATCCGCTCCGCGCCGTTGACCCTTGCGCCTGTCCCGCCAATCAAGGATGAGCGCGTGTGCCTGGAAGACCCGCGCCTGCAACGCGGATTCGCCCGCGCACTCCGTGTACTGGAGCGTGACGTGCCGGTGTTTCTGCAAGGTGAAACCGGCACCGGCAAGGAGGCCTTTGCGGCAGCGCTGCATCGCGCCAGCTCCCGCGCCGGCCAGCCGTTTGTCGCGATCAACTGCGCGGCGATCCCCGAGACGCTGATTGAAAGCGAGCTGTTCGGCTATCGCGGCGGCAGCTTCACCGGCGCGCGCAAGGACGGCATGGTCGGCAAGCTTGAGCAGGCCCATGGCGGCATTCTGTTTCTCGACGAAATCGGCGACATGCCCCTCGCGCTACAGACCCGTCTGCTGCGCGTGCTCGAAGAGCGCCAGGTTGTGCCGCTGGGCAGCGCAACGCCGCGACCGCTTGATGTACGCCTGATCAGCGCCAGCCACCAGAATCTGCCAGCCTGCGTGGCCGACGGACGCCTGCGCGAGGACCTGTTCTATCGCATTGGCGGTTTCGCCGTGGAACTGCCGCCGCTGCGCGAGCGTTCCGACAAGGGCCGTCTGCTTGACCTGCTGCTGCGCGAAGAAGCGGCGGGCGCCACTGTGCGGCTGCAAGCGGGAGTTCGAGAGCGCTTGCTGGCGCAGCCTTGGCCGGGCAACGTCCGGCAACTGCGCACCTGTTTGCGGACGTTGGTGGCGTTGGCAGTGGAAGGCCGGGTCACGCTGGAGGACGTGCACGAGTTACTGCCCGCAAGTGACGACCAACCTGTTGACGATCCACTGGGCGTATCCGAACGGCAAACTCTGCTCAGCTTGATTGAAGCTGAACACTGGCATGTCGCGCGAGTTGCCCGTCGTCTTCGGATTAGCCGCAATACCCTGTACCGCAAGCTTCGTCAGCATGGGATCACTCGACCTGGTTGAAGACAATCGCGATCATTTGCGTTCATTCGCTGTTGATTGCGCGTATTTCCTGGAAATCGCTTGGATCCAATCATTAACTCACTATATCGCATGCCGACAAGCGGTAGGCTGAGCCTATTGCTAGAAGTGATGGCGCAATGACATATTGCAGCACCTTTCCTCACTTCAAGATGTACCGAAAATGCGCCCCCTCAAGTCACTTGTTGCAGCGTCGTTGCTGCTCAGCGGGTGCAATGGAATGCCAGTCGCTTTTGTTCAGGATCCTGTTTTAGACCAAGCCTTTGTCGTCCACTCCGGCGCGCCTTTGCCTTACCTGCTGATGGGTTCGGCTGTGCAATGGAATGAAGACTTCGCCGTGACGGTGAAGCACATTCCTTACTTGTCGGGCACGGTTTTCCAAGGGCAGGCAGACGTGCAGTTTTTCCGTCACAAGGCCAATAGCGTGCCGGCGTGGCGCGGCTACAAGCCGGGCGAGGAGCTGACTTCGGTGGGGTTCAATTCGCTGTACATGTCGGTCAAGGGCACCGGCCAGGCGTTGCCGGCCATGGTTCGCCTCGACTTCAAAGAGGGCAACGTGCTTTACGGCACCCACAATGGCGCGCTGGCCAAAGGCATGTCCGGCGGGCCGGTGTTTTCCGCCGATGGCAAAGTGGTTGGCATCAACGTGGCGTTTCTCACCCGTGACGACGTCAGCCGCCTCAAGCGCAAAGACTTGCTCGATCAACCGCGCGTAAGCATCTTTTTGCCGTACGCGGAGATCAATCGCGAGTGGTCGCGCTATCAGGCCAGCATCACTCCAACGACGCCACCAGCGACCAAACTGGCCAGCCGCTGATCAGCGTTCGCGCAACGCTTCGCGGGCGCGGTTGAGTGGTTTGATCAGGTAGTCGAGCACGGTTTTTTCGCCGGTACGGATGTCCACCGTGGCGATCATCCCGGGCACGATGGCGAAGCGTTTGCCGGCCTTGTTGCGCAGTTCATCCGAAGCGGTACGGATGAACACGCGGTAGTAGAAGATTTCCGGCTTGGCTTCGTCCTGAATCGTGTCCGGCGAGATCGTCACCACCTCGCCGTCGAGGCTGCCGTAGATCGAATAGTCATAGGCGGTAATTTTCACTTTCGCCGCCTGGCCCGGGTGAATGAAGGCGATGTCGCGCGGCGAGATGCGCGTCTCGATCAGCAGTTGTTCATCGAGCGGCACGATCTGCATGACCTGGCCGTTGGGCGCAATGACGCCGCCAATCGTGCTGACCTCGATGTCCTTGACGATGCCGCGCACCGGCGAGCGCAGGGTCAGGCGCGACAGTGAATCGGTGCGCCCACGGATCACCGCTTCGAGCATCTGCGCTTCAGCGTTGGCCTTGGCCAGGTCTTCGCGGGCGCGGACCATGTAATCGGAGCGGGCTTCGGTGGCCTTCAATTCCAGCTCCGAGCGTTGACGGGTCAGTCGCAGCACTTCAACCCGACTCGAGGCGCCGATCTTCGCCAGGTTTTCAGTGATCGCCAGTTCGCTGCGCACCAGTTTCAGCGAGCTCTGAATACCGTCGAGGGTTTCCGCCAGACCTTTGCGCCGGGTCTGATAGAGCTCGGTTTCGGCGCGGATCAGATCGGGAAATTCCTGCAGCGATGCATCGAAGGTCAGCGGCTTTTCGCTGACTTCGGCCTGCAAGCGGTTGACGCTGGCCAGCGCCGCGCGGTACTTGGCCGCGCTTTCGCCGACGTTGGACTGGTTCTTCACCGGGTCCAGTTGCGCGAGGATCTGGCCGCGCTCGACCAAAGCACCTTCGCTGACATTGAGCTGCTCAAGAATGCCGCCCTCCATCGACTGAATCACCTGCTCGCGCGAGCTCGGCACCACTTTGCCGGTGCCGGTCGAGACCTCGACGATCTCGAACCACGCGGCCCAGGCAATGAAGCAGGCGAGCATCAGCGCGCAACCCCAGATCACCTTTGCGCCACCGGCAAGTGCGCGCTCATCACGGCCGTCGAGGTAGGACATCGGGTCAGGCACATCGGTCATCATCGGCTTCATACCGCCACTCCTTTGCCCGGTGCGCGCAGCCGCGCCAATGCCGCGTCGCGGTGGTCGTCAATGACGATACGCCCGTTGTCGAGGACGATGATCCGCTCGACCAGTTGCAACACGCTGACCCGATGCGTGGCGACCACCAGCGTTCGGCCCTGGGTCCAGGTCGCGAGTTTTTCCAGCAGCAGACGCTCGGTGACGTCATCGAGCGCGGCCGTCGGTTCGTCGAGCAACAGCACTTGTGGCTGACGGATCAACAAGCGTGAAAGCAACAGGCTTTGACGCTGACCGCCCGAAAGGCCCAAGCCACCTTCAAGCACTAAATGATCCATGCCTTTGGGCAGCTGACGAACGAAATCCAGCGCGCCAGTGACAGTCAGCGCGGCGATGATTTCCTGATCGCTGGCCTGACCGGCGCCGAGGGTGATGTTGTCGCGCAAGGTGCCGTGAAACAGTCGCGCCTGTTGCGACAGCAGGCCGACATCGCGGCGCAGGTCGGCCGGATCCAGATGTGCCAGGGCGATGCCGTCCAGGTTGGTTTCACCGCTGCTCAGATCCATCGCGCCGCCCAGCGCTTGCAGCAACGTCGACTTGCCGGCGCCGTTTCGGCCGAGCAGGGCGATGCGCTCGCCGGGGCGGATGCTCAGGTCGATGTTGTTGAGCGCCGGGGTCGATTCCTCGCTGTAGCGAAAACTGGCCTGACGCATGCGGTAGTCGCCGCGAATCGCCGGCAGGTGCACGCGCTGACTGCCTTCGGGATGATCCACCGGCATCTGCATGATCCGGTTCAAGCCTTCGAGCGCGACCTTGGCCTGCTGCCATCGGGTGAGCACGTGGGTCAGTTGCGCCATCGGCCCCATCATCCGCGACGACAGAATCGACGCCGCGACCAGACTGCCGGTGGTCAGGTCGCCGGCAATCACCATCGGCGCGCCGAACACGATGACGACTGCGAACACTCCGCCTTGCACGTTCTGCGTCCACGCCACCAGGCTGTTGGTCAAGGTGCGCAGGCGCAGGCTGCTGTCTGCGGAGGCGGCGTTGTACTGGTTCCACTGTTGCTGGAAACGCTGCTCGGCCTGCAATGCCTTGATGTCGTCGAGGCCCTGAATACTTTCTACCAGCATGGCGTTGCGCAGCGCCGCTTCACGCATCGACGCATTGGCCAGTCGCGCCAGACGCGGTTGCGCGATGATCCCGGGCAGCAACATGAACACCAGCGCCACCAGTGGAATCAACACCAGCGGCCCGCCGATCAAATAGAACACCAGCAGGAACAGCAGGAAAAACGGCATGTCCGCCAGTGCCGTGGCAGTGCTGGAGGTGATCAGATCGCGGATCTGCTCCAGCTCGCGCAACTGCGAAATGAACGAACCGGTGGACTTCGGCCGCGCGGAATTGCGCAGGCGCAAGGCGTGGCCAAAGACCAGATCGGAGACGCGCAAGTCGGCGCGCTTGCCCAGCACATCGGTGATGCGCAGACGCAGAATGCGCATGACGAAATCGAACAGCAGCGCCAGCATCACCCCGCCGAACAACACGTACAGGGTCGGCAGCGACTCGGCCGGAATCACCCGGTCGTACACCTGCATGGAAAACAGTACCCCGGCCATGCCCAGCAGGTTCGCCACCAGCGAGGCGATCATCACTTGGCTGTAAGGCCGCAGATCGGTGAGGACTATGCGCCGGAACCAGTGCTCGTCGTAGGGCTTGATGTAATCGTTGGTGCGCACGTCGGCCACCGGTTGCGTCGGACGCAGAATCACCGTGCGCAGCGCCTGCTCGGCGAGCGCGCCAGCCTCCATGCGGCTCTGCAAACCTTGGTCGCCACTGAAGCAAATGCCCAGCTCGCCGGTTTCGCCGATGCTTTCAAGCACGCCGACCTGACCGTCGCGCAGTTGCACCACCAGCGGCGTGCGCCAGCGGCTCAGGCTCTTGTTGTCGAATGCCGCGAATTTCACGCTCAAACCGGCCTGACGCGCCATGTGCCGAACCACTTCTTCGACGCGGCCTTCGCTGTGCACCGAGGCCAGACGCACGCTTTCCGGCGAGACGTCGAGGCGATAGTGACGGGCGACCTTGAGCACCGCTTCCAGCCACGGTGAATAATCTTCGCGAGCTTCGGCAGCAGCGGGTTCGGGAACAGTGATGCTGGCATCGGTCATGGCAGGATCTCGACATTCTGGATGGCGCTGTGGTCAATGCCGAAGACCCGGCGAATCGCACCGCTGTTGTAGAAGCAGTCGATCTGCAGGCGTTGCAGATCAGCCTGGGTGTTGACCAGATCGAAGCGCGACTGATGGATTTCCTGCTCGGCGTTGAGCAAGTCCAGCAGCGGCCGCGTGCCCAGTTCCAGGTACTGACGGCCATACAACATGCGTGCCTCGGTGATGCTGGTCTGGCGAAATTCCAGCGAGCGCAGCCGCCGGTTCAGGCCCGAGGTTTGCGCCTGGGCTTCGGCCAGACCCTGGCGCGCTTGCAGACGGGCGAAGTCTTCGGCCGAATCCGCTGCGGTCAGCGCATGCCCGGCGGCGCGGCTGCGCGCACTGATCGCGCCGCCCTGATAGATCGGCACTTCGAGGTTGAGGAATATCCCGACCTGAGTGCGATCGGCGCGCGAGTTCTGATCGTCGTAGTGGTCGTCCAGGTATTGGTTGACCGACGGTTGCAGCGACAGGGTCGGGTAGGCCTCGGCTTTGGCCTGGGCCAGCTCGGCCTGGGCCTGGGTGCGTTGCGCGGCGGCCTGGAGGACGGCGGGCAGGGTGTCGGAGATCTGCGAGGCGTCGCAGGCCTGGGTTAGCGTAGGCGCGGCGGCGTCGCTGACCGCCGGCGGCGTGCGCCGTCCGAGCAGACTGGTCAGGGTCGCTTGCCAGCGTGCGTATTGCGCCTTGAATTCCTGCAACGTCGCCGTCGCGCCTTCGGACCGGGACTGCGCCTGGACCATATCGGAACGGGTGCTGGCGCCCATGTCGCTGCGCTGTTTGGCCAGATCAACGATGCCGCCGATGCCCTGAATCTGCTCGCGCGCAACCTCGAGCAGACGCTGATAACGCTGCACCTCGATGTAGGCCCTGGCGGTGTCGCGGGCGATGTCGTCGATCGCCAGCAGAATCCCGGCCTGACTGCGCGCCACCCGGGCGCGGGCGGCGTCGACCGAACTGGAAACCTTGCCGAAGTCATACAGCATCTGTTTCAGGGAAATGTTCACCGACTGGCTGCCGGCATCGCTGCCGTAACCGCTGGTGTAGCCACCCTTGATGCCGCCGGTGACCTGCGGGTAATAGCCGGATTCGGCGACGTTGACCCCTTCGCCTTGCTGGAACAGGGTGCCGATGGCTTCGCCGATGCGTGGGTGCCAGTCCACGGCGAGCCTGACCGCTTGTTCCAGCCCCAACGCGTCCGCATCGGCGGACGCTTTCAGAGCAGGGGCAGGGCGCTGACGGCTTTCATTGCCTGCCGGTTGTTGCAGTTGCGACGGGCTGATGCTGCGCAAGCTGCTGTCGAGATTGTCGTCGGCGCGAACGCCGACGGTGAAAGCGGGGTAGAGGCCGATGGTCAACAGGACCACCGGCCATTTCTGGCGAAAAACTGACTCCACAGACTTCCCTTACTGTTGAGAGACCAACGTTCGATGTCTTGTTTCAAACCACTTGAATGCCGTTCTGTACCCACAAGTGGTGGCTCGGATCCTCCTGCGCCGTGTATTGAACATAGTCGATGCCGTCGGCCTGTTGCGTGCCATCGGCGACCCAGCCATCGGTCATGTGCACGCTGTCCCTGTCGTCACCCTTGATCAGCAGGGTGTTGTTGTCCGAGGACGTGATCGCCAGCAGATCGCTGAGATTCAGTGTCAGCGCAACGGCACTGGAATGGTTGAGGTCAAGGATTTCGACGTTGTGGATTTTGCTCTGCAGATCCCCGAGGTTGATCGACACGTCGCCACCGGCCCAGAGCAGGGTGTCGGTGCCGCTGCCGCCGTCCACCGAGGTGAATTGCTGATCGGCGATGATCAGCGTGTCGTCGCCACCGCCACCTTGCAGGGTCACGGCGCCACCGTGCGAGCCGTCGAGGGTGTCGTTGCCCTCGGTGCCCTGGATCAAGTCGCTGCCAGTGGCATGGGCCAGACCGAGGTCATCACTGGCCAGGGCCGAGAAAGCGGTGCTGGCAAATGCGCCGGCCTTGTTCAGGTCGATGGTCAGCGTCGCGGTATCCACGGTGCCGTTGGGGTGGGTGAGTTGGTAGGTGAAGGTGTCTTCCTGGCCGATCACCGCATCGGTCAGCCCGGCCTTGAGCGTGTAGGTGTAGTTGCCGTTGGCTTGGACCACCAGGGTGCCGTAGTTACCGACCAGCGAGACGCCGTTGTAACCCGGCGCAACGTAATTGCCGGCGACCAGCACGCTGAGCAAGGTGTAGACCGAGCCCAACACATCGGCGCCGCCGCCAGCGGTGTCGGTGAGCAGATTGCCCGATACCGGCGTGTAGCTGCCGACCACGAACTGATTGTTGTAGGTCGCGACGTTGATCAGGCTGGTGTTGACGCTGGTCAGCAGGCCGAGGCCGCCCACTGCCACCCGCACCTGATAACTGCCGGCGGTCTGGTCGTCGAACTTGATCCCGTAGTTGCCGCCGCCGAGATTGACCAGCGCGTTGCCGCCGTAACTCTTGACCAGCACGTACTGGTTGGTGGCGGTGTTGAGCTTGTACAGGCCCACCGTCATCGAACCGAGCAGCGCCAACAGGTTGCTCGAATTGACCACCACGGTCAGGTCACTGACGGTATCGGCCGCGACCACGGTGTTGTAGTTACCGCTGCCGCCGCCCAGCAGCACATTGAACGTGCCAAGGGCAGAGTTGGTGGTGACTTCGCGGTTGATCAGGGTGACGTCGGTTGAGGCGATGTCCGCTGTGGCATCAACCACCAGTGCCGGGCTGCCGAGATTGGCGTCATTCCACACTTCGCTGGCTTGCGGGCTGTCGATGCGCACATACAGATTGGCGGTGTCGCTCAAACCGTTCGGGTGCACCAGTTGATAGTTGAACACGTCGACTTTGCCGACGCTGCCGACACTGCCGTTCGGTTTGTAGCTGTAGTTGCCGTTGGCGTCGATGGTCAGCGTGCCGTACAACCCTTGCACCGTGGTGCCGGCCCCAGCGCTGACCCAGACGCCGTTCTTGAAGATCTGCAACTGCGCGCCGTTGTCCGGGCCGGTCTGATCGGCCGTGCCATCGACGCCAACGTTGGTGATGACGTTGCCGGTCACCGCTGGCCCGGCAATGCCGTTGAACTGGGTCAGGCTGCTGACATCCAGTTGCAGCTGGGTATTGACCGTGGTCAGCACGCCGATGCCGGTGCTTGAAACCGTCAGTCGATAATCGCCTGACAGCAGGTTACCGATGTCGACCCGCACGCCTTGGCCGGCGAGCGCGATCAGGTCGAGCAGGCCGCCGCTGCCGTTGACATCCAGAGTCACCCAGTTGCCGCTGGCATCCTTGACTTGCAGGGTGTAGACCACGCCATCGATCAGCGAAATCAGGCTGCTGGTGGTTAGCGTCAGGGTCGGATCAAGACGCGTGCCGCCGGCGACGGTGAAAGTGAAGGTTTTCGAGAACCCGGCCAGCAGCGTAGTGAACGAGTCGTTGAAGGTCTGCGACGCGGTGACCGGAGCCAGGGTGACGGTGCCGACGGCGAGGTTATCGCTGGCGATCACTGGCGCGTTGACGTCGACGTCCGGCGCAATGACGTTGGCGGCCACCGAAACGTTGCCGCGTGCGTCGCTGAGGTTGACGGTGAGGTTTTCACCGTTGATCTGCGCACTGCTCAGGGTGACGGTAAACACGCCGAGGTTGTTGACCGTAGCGGTGCCCAGGACGGTGCCGCTGGCCGACTTGATGGTCACGGTTGCGCCGGCTTCGCCGGTACCGGTGACGGTCAGGCCGTCGGCGCCGACCAGCAGCGCGGTGGCCGCCGCTGGAGGCGTCAGGTCTGGCGCCGTCGCGTTCGCCGCAGCCGATACGTTGCCGCTCGGATCGGCCTGGGTGACGCTGAGCACCTGGCTGTTGATCTGCGCCGATGCCAGTACTACCGAAAAGCTGCCGTTGGCGGCAACGGTCGCGGTGCCGAGCACCACACCGCCGACGCCGCGTACGCTGATGGTCGAACCGGGCACACCGACGCCAGTGAGCACGGTGCCGCTGCCATTGACGCTGACGCCGGTCGGCGCGCCGGGCGCGGTAATGTCCGGCGCTGTCAGGCTGGCGTTGGGCGACAGATTGCCGGCCGGGTCGACCAGACGCACGGTCAACAGCTGCCCGTCGAGTTGCGCGGTGTTCAGGTTGAAGCTGAACGTGCCGCCACTGCCTACGGTGGCGGTGCCAATCAGCGCGCCGCCCGGGCCGTAGACGTTGACCGTCGCACCGGCTTCGCCCGTACCGCTCAAAGTCAGACCGTTGGCAGCGAGCGTCAGACCGCTGGCTGCAATCGGCGCCTGCACGTCAGGGGCCGTCAGATTGAAGACCTGCGACAGATTGCCCGTCGGGTCGGCCTGTTGGACGTTGAGCTGTTGGCCGTTCAGTTGCGCGCTGGACAGTTGCACGGTGAAGGTGCCCCCAGCATTGACCACGGCGGTGCCGAGGACGGTACCGGCTGCGTTGGTCACGCTGACGGTCGCGCCGGCTTCACCCGTGCCGCTGACCGCCAGCCCGGTGCCGTTCAGGCTGACATTGCTCAGCGGCGCTGGCGCGGTGGTATCGGCGACGCTGAGGTTGGTAACCGGCGAAACGTTGCCCGCCGCATCGCTCTGCGTGACGCTCAGTTGCTGGCCGTTGAGTTGCGCCGATGACAAGGTCACCGAGAACGAGCCATTGCCCGCCACCGTCGCCGTGCCCAGCACCGCGCCACCGACACCGCGCACAGTAACGGTGGCGCCGGCTTCACCGAGCCCGCCGAGCACCAGTCCGGCGCCGCTGAGTACCAGCGCCGTCGGAGCGGCCGGGGGAGTGATATCGGGCGCCGTTACGTTAAGCCCGGATGAGGTGTTATTGGACGCATCGGTCTGTGTCGCATTGAGCACCTGACCGTTGACCTGCGGCGTATTGAGCTGTGCGCTGAAAGTGCCATTGGCGCCAACCGTCGCATTGCCCAACACCACGCCGCCAGCGCCGGTGATGGTCACCGACGCGCCGACTTCGCCGCGACCGGTAACCAAAGTGCCGTTGGCGTTGACCGCCAGATCGCTGAGTGGCGCCGGCGCCGAGGCGTCGCCTGCGGTGATTTCAGTCGGCAGCGAGGCGCCACCCAACGCAGTGTTGGCGGTGACTTCCAGGCTTTGGCCGTTGGTTTGCGCAGGCGTCAGCACCACGCTGAACGTGCCATCCCCGCCGGTGACGCCGGTGCCGATCAGGCTGTTGTCCGGCGCGTAGACATTGATGATGGTGCCGATCGCCGCCGTGCCGGTCAGCGTCACGCCGTCGGCTGTCAGCACAAGATTGTCCGGCGCAGCCGGGGCTGGCACTGCCGGAACAGTCAGGTCGGCGTCTGCGGACACGTTAGTTGCGACGTCTGTTTGATTCACTGTCAGCACTTGGCCGGTGGTGATGCCTGGGGCCAGATCGATCAGGAATGTGCCGTTGGCGGCCACTGTGCCGCTGCCGACAATGTTGCCCAGCGCATCGGTCACCTCGACACTCGCGCCGGCTTCGCCACGACCGGCGAGCTGGCTCAGATCGCCGCTGATGGTCAGACCGGTGACGGCATCTGGAGCGGTAGTATCAGCCGCCGGGTAGAGCAGCGCTGGCGATGCGTTTTGCGCCTCGTCCGTCGCGATCACCGACAACAACTGACCGTTGGCCTGGGCCGGATTCAGCGTGACGGTGTAGGTGCCGTCGCCCAATGCCACCGCTGTGCCGAGCACGGTGCCGGTGGCGGACAGCACAGTCACGGTGCTGCCGGCTTCAGCGGTCCCGGCGAGCAAGGTGCCCGCGCCGGTCAGCGATGTCACCGTTGGTGCGATAGGTGCAGTGCTGTCCGGCGCGTCGACCAGTACGGGGTCGGACTGGTTGTTTTGTGCGTCGGCCTGCACGACCGACAGTGCGCGACCATCGAGTTGCGCAGCCGACAACGTGACGCTGAAACTGCCATCTGCCGCCACCGTCGCTGTGCCGAGCACCACCGCGCCGTCAAGCACGGTGACGGTTGCGCCGGGCTCGCCGGTACCGGTGACGGTCAAGCCGTCCTGGCTGACGTTGAGGTCGGCCACTTCCAGTGGATCAGTGCTGTCGCCCGCTTGCAGAGGTGCTGTGGGTGAAATGTTTGAAGCCGGATCAGTCTGATTGACGCTCAACAGCTCGCCATTCACCTGCGGCGGATTGAGGGTCACGCTGAACGAGCCATTGGCGGCCACGGTTGCCGAGCCCAACACAGTGCCAGTCGCGCTGAGCACGCGCACCGTGGCGCCGGCTTCACCGGTACCGGTCAGTGTCACGCCGTCGGACGTAAGAGCGAGGCCTGTTGGCGCAGCGGGCAGGGTGATGTCCGGCGCAGTAACGGGCACGATCGGCGAAGGGTTGCCCGCCGCATCGCGCTGGATCACCGATAAGGCTTCACCATTGAGCAGCGGCTGGTCGAGCGTCACGCTGAAACTGCCGTCGGCCTGCACCGTGCCAGTGCCGACGATGGTGCCCAGCGCATTGGTGACGACCACCTGCGAGCCAGCCGCACCGGAGCCGGTGATCAGGCTGCCGCTGGCGTCGATCTCGACATCGGTCAGTGCTGCAGGAGGCGTGCTGTCAGGCGCCGTCAGGGTGCCGGCAGGCGAGGCATTTCCTGCCGCATCCGCCAACACCACGAACAGCGCTTGGCCATTGGTCTGCACCGGGGTCACGGTGATCTGGAAACGACCATCGCTACCCACGGTGCCGGTGCCCAGTTCGGTGCCATCGGCCGACGTCACACGGACAGTGGCGCCGACTTCGCCGGTACCGGTGAGCAGGCCGCCATCGGCATTCAGTTGCAGATCGGCCGGCGTCGCTGGCGGGGTCAGATCCGGTGCGGTGACCGTCACCGGGGCGCTGACGTTGCCGGGTGGATCAGCCTGCTGCACGCTGAGGATCTGTTCGTTGATCTGCGGCGGATTGAGGGTGACGCTGAAGGTGCCGTCGCCGAGTACCACGCTGGTGCCGAGCAAAGTGCCGTTGGCATCGCGCACGGTCACGGTCGCGCCGGGTTCGCCAGTACCGATGACCAACGCGCCGGACGAGTTGATATCGACGTTGTCCAGTGGATCAGGCGGGGTGAAGTCCGGTGTCGTCAGGTTCACTGCCGGCGAGTCGTTGCCCGCTGCGTCGGCCTGGACCAGGGTGATCACTTCGGCATTGGTCAACGCCGGGTTCAGTGGCAGGGTGAAGGTACCGGTCGCGCTGACCACGGCGGTGCCAAGCACGTTGCCGTCGCTGTCGATGACCCGGACTTGCGCGCCGGGTTCGCCGCGCCCGGTCAGGCTTGCGCCGTCGCCGCCGATGCTCAGTTGCGAAACGGCCGCTGGCGGTGTGCTGTCGACCGAAGTGAACGGCGTGGCTGCCGAGGTGTTGCCCGCCGCATCCGTCAGAGACACGGTCAGCGCCTGGCCATTGGCTTGCGGCGTGGTCAGGGTGATCGCAAACGTGCCGTCGATGCTCACGGTGCCTGTCCCGACCAGCGCTCCGGCGGCGTTGTACACGTTGACCGTGGTGCCGGCCTCACCGGTACCCGACAGCAAGGTGCCGTCAGCACTTGCCACCAGCGCCGCCGGCGCATTGGGCGCGATCAGATCCGGGGCGATCAGGTTGACGCTGTTGGATTCGTTGCCGGCGGCGTCGGCCTGGCTCAGGCTCAGGGTCTGCCCCGAAGTCTGCGCCGGGCTGAGGGTGACGCTGAACGTGCCGTTGGCCGCCACCACCGCGCTGCCGAGAACCACTCCGCCGGTGCCGAGCACGGTCACCGTGGCGCCGGCTTCACCGCGCCCGGTCAGGGCCGTGCCGTTCGGTGCCAGGCTTAGTTCACTCAGCGGTGTTGGCGCGGCGATATCGGCAGCGGTGTAGTCGGTCGGGGATGAATTGATACCGGTGCTCGACGTCGCCACGGCAGACAGTTGTTCGCCGTTGAGTTGCGCGGCGTTGAGGGTGACGCTGAAAGTGCCATTGGCCGCCACCAGCGCGCTGCCGAGCAACACGCCCGAGGCATTGCGAATGCTCACGGTACTGCCGGCGGTGGCCGAGCCGGTCAGGGTCAGACCGTCGGCGCTGAGGACCAGATTGGTCGGTGCAGTTTCCGCCAGATTGCCCGGCGCAGTCACCGGCGCCGCCGGTCCGGTGTTGCCGGCAGCATCGATCTGCACCACGGAAAGATTCGATCCAGCCACCGCTGCCGGGGACAACGTGACGCTGAAATTGCCATTGCTGGCAACGGTCGCAGTACCCAGCAAAACACCGCCGGCATCGCGAACTTCCACGCTGGCGCCGACCTCGCCGATGCCGGTCAGGGTGGCACCATTGGCGCTCACCGCCAGATCGCTCGCTACCAACGGTGCCGTGCTATCGACGGCATTGACGATTGCCGGGGATGACGGATTGCCTGCCGCATCGGTGGCCGTCACGTTCAGCGACTGGCCGTTGGTTTGCGGGCTGTTGAGGGTAATCTGGAAAGTGCCGTTTGCGGCCGCCGTGGTGGTGCCGAGAAGATTGCCCTGGCTGTCGCGTACGGTCACCGTACTGCCGGCCTCGGCGTTACCGGCCAGTTGCACGCCTGCTGCATTCAAGGTCAAGCCGCTCGGGATCGCCGGCGCAGTCAGATCCACCGCAACCACTTCAACCGCCGTCGAGACATTGCCCGGCGGATCTTCCTGAGTGACGGTCAGCACTTCGGCATTCAGTTGTGCTGCGTTGAGGGTGACAGTGAACGCGCCGCCACTGCCGACCTGCGCGGTGCCGAGCAAGGTGCCGTCGGCGCTGCGCACAGACACCGTGGCGCCCGGTTCGCCATGACCAGTGACGGTGACGCCGTCAGCATTCACCGCGACTTGGGTCAGCGCCGCCGGTGGGCTGATGTCGGGTGCGGTGACGCTGGTCGATGGCGAGACGTTGCCGGCAGGGTCGGTCTGGCTGATCGCCAGCGCCTCACCATTGGTCGGTGCTGGCGCCAGGGTCACGCTGAACGAGCCGTCCGCGCCAACCACGGCGCTGCCCAGCAGGGTGCCGTTGGCGGTGGTGACATTGACTGTTGCGCCAGCCTCACCTGTGCCGCTGAGGGTGCTGCCATCGGCGCTGATCAGTGGATTCTGCACAGCGGCCGGCGGGGTGCCGTCGACGCTGATCACGCCAGCGGACGTCGAAGTGTTGCCGTTGGCGTCGGTCAGAGTGACCTGCAGGGTTTCGCCGGTGTTCTGCGCATTGGGCAAAGTGACCTGGAAGTTGCCGCTCTGATCGACCACGCCGGTGGCCAACACGTTACCGGCGGCATCGCGCACGGTCACGGTGCTGCCGGCTTCGCCCTGGCCTTTGACCACGGTGCCGACGTCATTGATCGTAACGCCAGTCGCTGCGGCGGGCGGTTGCAGATCGGTGGCAATGATGCCGGCAGGTTGCGACAGGTTGCCGGCGGCGTCGCTCTGGATCGCGGTAAGCGCCTGGCCATTAAGTTGTGCCGGCGTCAGCGTCAGGCTGAACGTGCCATTGCTGGCGACCAGTGCAGTACCGAGCACGGTACCTGTGGCGTCGGTGACAGTGACCGTCGCCCCGGCCTCTCCGCGTCCAGTGAGTGTCGTGCCGTTGGTGTTCAGCGCCAGATTGGTCACAGCGTCCGGCGCCGTGCCATCGACCGCCGTCACCGTGCCCGGAATCGACACGTCACCGTCGGGACTGGTGGCCGTCACCTGGAGAACTTGCGCGTTGATCTGTTTGCTACTGAGCAACAGGGTGAAGCGGCCGAAGCTGTTGATCAGCCCGGAGCCGAGCACCGTGCCGCTGCTGCTGGTCACCGTCACGGTGCAACCGGGCGTACCGGCGCCGGTCAGGGTGAAACCATCGGCACTCAAGGCCAGATCGGTCGGGGTCGCGACTTGGCTACCGTCCAGTCCTGCCAGCGGCACGACGGGCGAATCATTACCGCCGCCATCCGTGCTGATGACTTCCAGATTGCCGCCAGGCTCGGCCGGTGGACTGAGGGTCACGACGAAGCGGCCATCCGCATCGGCCGTCGCGGTGCCCAGCACAGCGCCACCGCCGGCAATGCTGACGGTGACCGTCGTGCCCGGTTCGGCAAGTCCCGACACTTGCGTACCGGCGGGGTTGAGCGCGAGATCGCTGACCGCTGCCGGCGGGGTGCTGTCCGGCGCGGTGACGCTGCCGGGAAGCGAACTGTTGGCGCCATCCGACACCACGACTTGCAAGGCTTCGCCATTGGTCTGCGCAGTATCGAGGTCGACCGTGAAGGCGCCCGTGCCGTCAGCGGTCGCGGTGCCGATGACGTTGCCGTCGGTATCCAGCACCTGCACCGTGTTATTGGGCTGCGTGGTGCCGGTGACCGTGGCACCCGCCGGATCGATGAGCAGACCGCTCGGTGCAGGTGGGGCGGTGATGTCCGGTGCGGTGACCGGCGTGGCCGGCGAGGGCAGGGCGCTCGCATCGGTCTGGATCACGTTCAGCACCTGACCGTCGAGCTGAGCCGGGCTCAGATTGACGCTGAAATTGCCGTCGCTGGCGACCACCGTAGTGCCAAGCACCGTGCCGTCGGGCGCGCTGACGGTTACGGTGCTGCCCGCTTGCCCGGTGCCGGTCAAGGTCACGCCGTTACTGGCGAGCACGACATTGTCCGGCGCCAGCGGCGCGGTGGTGTCCGTCGCCGTCAGTGGTGTGCCGGGGGAAACGTTCACGCCATCCGATTGGCTGACTTGCAGTTGCTGGCCTTCGATCTGCGGGCTGTTCAGCGGCACTGTGAAGGCGCCGCTGCCGTCGACGATCGCGGTGCCCAACACATTGCCGGCCGAATCCTTGACCGACACCGTGGCACCGGGCTCGCCGGTGCCACTCAGTTCAGTGCCACCTGCATTCAGCGTCAGATCCGAAGGAGCCGTTGGGGCCTGAATATCCGGCGCTTCAACTGGAACTGCCGGCGAGCCCGACGGCGAGCCATCGGTCTGCACGACGCTGAGGTTCTGGCCATTGGTTTGTGGCGAGGACAACGTGACTTCGAACCGGCCGTTGCTGCCGACGACAGCTGTTCCCAGCACGGTCCCATTGGTGTCAGTGACAGTAACGGTGGCGCCGATCTGACCCGCGCCGGAGACCACGGCGCCATTGGCGGAAATGCTTACATCGGTCACGGCAACCGGCGTGGTCAGATCGGGTGCGATCACGTTGACCGGCGCCGAAGGATTGCCGTCCGCGTCGGTCTGGATCACTTGCAGCTGTTGCGCATCGGTCTGTGGTGTGGAAAGTGGAACGGTAAAATTGCCGTCGGCACCCACCGTGCCGGTGCCGATGATATTGCCGGCCGGATCGCGCACGATGACCGAGGCGCCGATTTCGCCTTTGCCGGTCAGCGTCTGTCCCTGGCCATCGAGTGTCAGGTTGGACACCGCCGCCGGGCCTTGGGTGTCAGGCGTTACATAGGTCAATGGGGCGGAGGTGTTGCCAGCGGCGTCGCTGGCACTGATCTGCAACGTTTCACCATTGTTCTGCGGGCTGCTCAATTGCACCGTGAACGTGCCATCCGCAGCGACCACTGCCGAGCCGAGCAGATTGCCGTTGGCGTCGCGCACTGTCACGGTCGAACCGACCTGGCCGCGACCTTTCATCTGCAGGCCATCCACGCTCAGGGCAACGTCGCTCGGCTGGGTCAGTCCGTCGAGATCAATGGCGATAACGGTCGCTGCTGGCGAAGGGTTGCCGGCGGCGTCGGTGACCAGCACGCTCAGCGCCTCACCATCGATTTGCGCGGCGCTCAGTTGCACGGTGAACGAGCCATCGGCTGCGACTAAAGCCGTGCCGAGCAGTGTGCCTTGGGCATTGGTGACGCTGACTGTGCTGCCGGGTTCGCCACGGCCGGTGACCGAGAGGCCATCGCTGCTCACCGTCAGATCCGTAGCAGCGGCGGGGCCGGTGATGTCCGGCGCATTGAAGGTGATGGCCGGCGATTGCGCACCGGCGCTGTTGACTGCCACGACACTGAAGGTTTCACCGTTGGCCTGCGCACGAACCAGCGTCAGCAGGAAAGTACCGTCAGCGGCCACCGCCGCGCGCCCGAGCAATTCGCCGTTGGCGGCACGGACTTCGATCGTGGTGCCGGCCCGGGCGGTGCCGGTCAGTTGGCTGCCGTCGCTGCTCAAACCAAGATTGCCTGGCGTCGTCGGTTCGACGATCTCCGGCGCGCTGACCGTTGCGCCGGTCGAGGTGTTGCCTGCGGCATCGGTGGCATTCACTGTCAGCGGCTGACCGCCGGTTTGCGCGGGGCTGAGGACGACGCTGAAGGTGCCATCCGCCGCAACCAAGGCGCTGCCGAGCAGCGTGCCATCGGCGGCGCGCACCTGGATGGTCGAGCCGACTTCACCGGTGCCGCCGAGTTGCGTGCCATCTGCGCTCACAGCGAGGTTGCCAGGCGCAGTGGGCGCGGTGGTATCCGGCGCAGTGACCGTACCCGGCGTCGAAACGTTGCCCGCAGGGTCGGTGAGCGTGACGTCGAGCGGCTGGCCATTGTTCTGTGGCGTACCCAGGTCGACCTGGAAACTGCCATCGGCGCCAACGGTACCGGAACCCAAAAGGTTGCCGGCTGCATCGCGTACCTGAACGACACTGCCAGCTTCGCCAAAACCACTCAGCACCCGGCCATCGGCCGACAAGGTTAATCCGGTCGCGGGCGCCGGAGGCGTCGCGTCTCCAC